>PBDG01000060.1 GCA_002717225.1 Rhodospirillaceae bacterium
AAATTAAAAATGCGATAAATGCCTCTGCAGCGGATGTCACGGCTACGTCATCAGGAGCAGTTGTTACCATCACAGCGAATAAGGCCGGGACAGCTTTAGGCACCACGACCATTACCGGCACATCTGGCGGTGGATCGGCTACTCCCGCAGCAAGCGTCGCGAATGTCACTGCGAATGTGGACGGGGATGCTTTAACGGCAGAAAATCTACGCTCTTCAATCAATGCTATTTCAGGTGTAACGGCCACGAGATCTGGCAATATCATTAGCATCACTGCCGACACTGCAGGAACACCCATCACCGGTACAACTAGTGTAACGCGTTCTGATACAACTAATTCAACCGCGACCGTTGAAACCTCTGTTTCCAATAAGTTTGATGTCAGAATCGATTCTGTAACCGGTGCCCAAAATGCAATTGTTCAGTTGAAGGTAGCCATCGACGAGATGACCAATGACCGCGCCAAACTCGGCGCCATCCAACAGCGGCTTATTTTCACTGATGAACAGCTGCGCGTCGCCCGTGAGAAAGTGACAGCCTCGAAAAGCCGTTTGATTGATGTGGACGTGGCCGAGGAAGCCACTAACTACGCACGTTATCAAATTCTGGTGCAATCAGGCACCCAGATGCTGCGACAAGCCAACGAGCTGCCAAAATACGCACTCGATCTACTCCGTTAACCTCCACGTATTAAATCACCATGATCGTCCAACCCGTCACCCAGCATCCCAACAGTGCCCCGCGGACCGCCCCGGGGCCAGCTGCCCCAGCCGCCGCTCCGGGCATCCCCACGCCAGAGGACAAAGGCCCCAATACTCATCCCGAATTGCCTGCCGTCAACGATGCTAACGAAGCCGCCAGCCTCACTCAAGAGACTCTGCGAATAATCACCGGCGACCCAAATCCTGATGATGGCTTGCATGATTTCAGCCATTTGACACCGGAACGTCTCCAGGAACTCCTGGGATAACTTGAAACCTATAAGGACATAGCAACCACCCACAAACAACACAGCAAGGAGAGCTAAAATGGTTATCAATACAAACACAGATGCGATGCGAAACGCGAACAACCTCAACGCTAGCCAAGCCAATCTGGCAAAGGCCCTAGCCAGGTTGAGTTCCGGCGACAAGATTATCTATGCCAACGACGACGCCGCCGGATTGGCCGTCAGCGACCGTCTAACAGCTCAGCTTAGCCGCATTGATTCGGCCGCCAGCAACGTCATCAACGCAGTGTCATTCGCTCAAACACAGGATGGCTACCTAAAAACAGTCACCACCTCTCTACGCCGCATGGGCGAGTTAGCAATGCTGGCTCAAGACACTTCCAAGAGTTCCGCCGACATCGAGTTGTATGACAAAGAGTTCCAGCAGTTGATTAGCTTTATCAACGCCACGAAGACCCAAACCTATAACAGCGCAAACCTGTTCAGTTCGTCGACTCTAGCAGTAACCATCGATTCTGACGGCACCACCTTCGGCATGCCCCCCATCGACATGACGGTCTCGGGCTACGATAACGCTATTACAACCGCTACTGCCAACGCCTTGGACGTTAAGTCGGTCTCTAGTGCCGTAGATGCCATTACCAAAATCAAGACGGCCATCACCCAAGTAGCTACCGATCGCGCGACGCTCGGCTCCGTGATGTCACGCCTGCAGTTTACCAAGGAACAGCTCTCGATTACTAAAGAGAACCTTTCCGCCGCCGTCAGCCGTATCCGCGACGTGGACGTGGCCGATGAATCGACCAAGTACGCCCGCTGGCAGATTCTCGTGCAGTCCGGCACACAGATGTTGCGGCAGGCCAACCAGCTTCCTGCCGGCGCCCTACAACTCCTGCAATAGGAGTTGCCGGGCCCGGTTGGGCGGTCGGTTGAGAGACTCGCTGTCACACGATAGCAGGCAGGATGGATCTTAAAAATCTATACCACCCCGGTCCACTCC
The DNA here is from genome assembly GCA_002717225.1 of Rhodospirillaceae bacterium. Taxonomy (GTDB): domain Bacteria; phylum Pseudomonadota; class Alphaproteobacteria; order UBA828; family UBA828; genus PTKB01. The sequence continues at coordinate 1,950 of PBDG01000060.1, forward strand.
GCCTAGTCTCTCACCCGGCCGCCCAACGAAGCCATCACGCCATCTAAGCTCTCCTAATCACGGCGTCCCTTGGGGCGCCGTGAATCCTTTTTCATCGCCAGCTTCCCCTACCCCGCCGTAACTTCCACCCCGTGTCCAAGGCCAAGGACCAACACGTGCTTATCATCGGCGGAGGCATCGTCGGCCTCGCCACTGCCCACCAACTGCTGCGCCAGTTCCCCGGCCGCCCCGTCACGATTCTGGAAAAAGAAGACGCCCCCGGTCGTCATCAAACCGGACACAACAGCGGCGTCCTCCATTGCGGCCTATACTACAAACCCGGCTCCGCCAAGGCTCGCCTCGCGGTCTCTGGCATTCGCCAGATGGTCGAATTCTGTCAACAACACGACATCCCCCACGACGTCTGTGGCAAACTAGTCGTGGCCGTCAACAAAGCTGAGGTCGCCCGCATGGAAAAGCTCCAAGAGCGCGGTGTGCAAAATGGTCTGCAGGGCATCAAACGCCTCGGCTCTGAGGCCATGCGCGAGATCGAGCCTAACGTAGGTGGAATCGCCGCCCTCAAGGTGCCCCAGGAAGGCATCGTCGATTTCCCCGCCGTCTGCCGCGCGCTCGCCTGCGAAGTTGAAAAAGCCGGCGGACGGCTTGTCACTGGCGCTCATGTGACCTCCCTCCGGCAAATCGACGGCTGGACCGCCGAGACACCCGCAGGCGCCTTTTCCGCGGAATTCATCGTCAACTGCGCTGGCCTCCACTGTGACCGAGTCAGCCAACTCGCCGGACAACGCCGCCAGCTACGCATCGTCCCCTTCCGTGGTGAATATTTTGAGCTCAAACCCAACCGCCATGACCTCGTCCGCCACCTCATTTACCCCGTGCCCGACCCCCAATTCCCCTTCCTCGGCGTCCATTTCACCCGTCTTATTCATGGAGGTGTTGAAGCTGGCCCTAATGCCGTCCTCGCCTTCGCCCGTGAAGGCTACCGCAAAACCGACATCAACCTCCGCGACTTGTGCGACGCCCTCACCTACAGCGGCCTCTGGCGCTTTGTGATGAAATATCCAAAAATGTGTCTTAGCGAGCTGCGCGGCTCCTTCAGCAAACGCCACTTCTGCCGTCAGCTCCAGCGCCTTGTGCCTGCCATTGAGCCAGCAGACCTGGCCCCAGGCGGTGCCGGTGTCCGCGCCCAAGCCCTCGCCCCGGAAGGTGAATTGGTCCACGACTTCCACTTCGTACGCGGCCCCGCCAGCCTCCATGTCCTTAACGCCCCCAGCCCCGCGGCAACCGCCTCGCTTGCCATCGGCGCCGAAATCGTGAAACAAATGCACGGGGATTGACCCCACACACTCAAGCACCATGAACATCCTCATCACCGGCGGCGCAGGCTACCTCGGCAGCGTCCTCACCCCCCACCTCCTGTCCCTCGGCCACACCGTCACGGTGCTCGACAATTTTCTTTTCCGTCAAGCCACCCTCGCAGAGTGCTGCCACTACGAAACGTTTCAAGTCGTCCGCGGCGACTGCCGCGACCCTGAAACCCTAAAGCCTCTCCTCGCCGAAGCCGACGCCGTAATTCCCCTTGCCGCCATCGTCGGCGCACCCCTTTGTAACGAGGACCAAACCGCTGCCGAGTCTGTCAACTTCGGTGCTGTCCAGACCCTCTGTGACCTCCTCGATCCCGCCCAGCAACTCCTCATGCCCATCACCAACAGTGGGTACGGTATCGGTGAGGCCGGCAAGATGTGCACCGAGGATTCCCCCCTCAACCCAATCTCTCTCTATGGCCAAACCAAGGTCCGCGCCGAGGAAACCGTCCTCCAGCGAGACAATTCCCTCAGCTTCCGCCTCGCCACTGTTTTCGGCATGTCCCCTCGCATGCGATTGGACCTCCTCGTCAACGACTTCGTTTACCGTGCCCTGAACGACCGCGCTGTCGTGATCTTCGAGGGTCACTTCAAGCGCAATTACATCCACATCCGCGACATCGCCCGCGTCTTCGTTCACGCCCTCGATAATTTTGACTCCATGAAAGGTCGCCCCTACAACGTTGGCCTCGAGGAAGCCAACCTCTCCAAGCTCGAGCTTTGCGCCGTCATCCAGCAACACCTCCCCAAGTTTCAATACCTAGAAGCCTCCGTCGGCGAAGACCCTGACAAACGCGATTACATCGTCTCCAACCAGCGCCTGCTCGACACTGGCTTCCGTACCGAGTGGACCCTCGACCGCGGTATTCAGGAACTCATTAAGGGCTACACCATCATCCGGAACGCCCAATACTCCAACGTTTGAAACCATGCCTCCTCAGCCAGATATCACCGCCCTTTTGCTCGCGGGCGGTCAAGGCACCCGCGTGCGCCACCTCCTTGGCGAAACCCCCAAGCCCATGGCCCCCGTCGCCGGCCGGCCCTTCATCGAATGGATCCTTCGCCACCTCGCCGCGCAAGGTATCCGCCACGCCCTCCTCTCCACTGGCCACCAAGCCAAAGCCTTTGCCGACCACTTTGACCCACAGCCCGTCCCCAATCTCACCATCGAGTGCATTGCCGAGCCTGAACCCTTGGGCACCGCCGGTGGCCTACGCTATGCCGCCCGCCAAGCCGACCACACCCCCAGTGCTTGGCTCGTCCTCAACGGCGACTCCCTAGCCTTCCTTCATTTACCTACACTCGCTGCCTCACTGGAAAAATCTGATGCCGTCCTTGCCGCTCGCAACGTCCCCGACACCACCCGCTATGGCTCCCTGCAAATTGACACACACCAACGCCTTCAAGCCTTCCGCGAAAAACAACCCGGCGCGGGCCTCATAAACGCCGGCATCTACCTCCTCCGCCCTCCTTTGCTGGAAAATCTCCCTGACAAAACGCCCCTTAGCCTTGAAACCGAGGCTTTTCCGGACTGGCTTAGGGCGGGCCATCATATTCAAGTCACCGAACTAAAAACCCCATTTCTGGACATCGGCACACCTGAAACTCTCCCTCAAGCAGAAACCTTCATCACCGATCACCTAGATCAATTCCTCTTGAGCCCGTAAACTGCTCAATATCAGTAGATTGACTCTAAAAAGCATTTTCCCAAATTTGGGTAAAATTAAGCTTTTTCCATTAATAAATGCCTAATGGCATGCCTTTTGCTGTTATCCGCTGGAACCGGTGTGGGTGCACACCTTGGACGACGCAAAAAAGAGAGTAAAAGTGCGAAAAAAAAGCGAAATTACATGATTATTACGCGCACACCCTATCGCATCTCGTTCTTTGGCGGGGGCACAGATTACCCGGCGTGGTATCGCGAACACGGCGGAGCGGTAATTTCCTCCACTATTGACAAGTATTGCTACCTTTCGGTTCGTCATTTACCTCCGTTTTTTCAGCATCGGTTCCGAGTGGTATATTCCGCCATCGAGAGCTGCAAATCCATTGACGACATCCAACACCCCTCGGTACGCGAAACATTACGGTTTCTGAAGATTGACCGTGGTGTGGAAATCCATCATGACGGCGACCTACCTGCCCGCAGTGGCATGGGATCCAGTTCGGCCTTCACAGTGGGCTTGCTCAACGCGCTGCATGCACTAAACGGCCACATGGTCTGCAAGGATGAACTCGCCCAACAGGGCATTCAACTAGAGCAGGATATACTGAAGGAAACCGTTGGCTCGCAGGATCAGGTCAATTGCGCCCACGGCGGATTCAACCACATCCTGTTTCATTCTTCCGGCGAAATCTCAGTACGCCCAGTCATCCTGCCGCCCGAGCGCCTGACCAACCTCAACGATCACCTCATGCTTTTTTACACTGGCATAAAGCGCACCGCCGAGCAGGTTGCCCAGAGCTTTGTGCCCACCATTGAGGCAAAGCGTCGCCAACTGCGCATCTTGCGTGACATGGTGGACGAAGCCCTGTCCGTCCTATGCGGCCAAGGCGACCTCACCGGCTTTGGAGAACTACTGCACGAAGGCTGGCTGGCCAAGCAGTCCCTGAGCGATCGTGTCAGCAACGAAGCCATCAGCGGGATTTACGATGCCGCACGCGCTGCGGGAGCCGTAGGCGGCAAGATCACCGGCGCGGGCGGCGGCGGCTTCCTGTTGCTGTTCGTGCCGCCGGAGCGCCAATCGGCCGTGCGCGAACGCCTGGGCAAGCTGGTCCACGTGCCATTCAAGTTTGAGAACGCCGGCAGTCAGGTTATTTTTTACGATCGGGATGAGGACTATCGCGCCGCCGAGGCCGACAACCAGCGCCGTGCGTTGGCCGCCTTCCGCGAACTGGAGGAAGTCGAAGCCTCTCCCGCAGCCACCATGGTTTAGAAATAAGGATACCTCATGATCATGCCCCGGGACCCATCCAAGGACGGAACTAGCCTGAATAGCCAAGGCACTCCCACCCCTCACACCGAGGGGCTAGCGAAGCTGCAGGATCGCTCGGCTTGGCTACGGCGCACGCTATTTGACATGGTCATGCGCTCACGCAAGGGCCACATCCCCTCCTCTTTTTCCTGTGCCGAGACGCTGCTCACCCTGTTCTACGGCGGCGTCTTGCGCTACGCCCACGGCGCACCGAACCATCCGCACCGTGACCGACTCATCGTCAGCAAAGGACACGCCGCCATGGCACTCTATCCCATTCTCGCCGACATCGGCTATGTGCCGGAGGAGGAGTTGGAAAACTTCACCCGCAAGGAAAGTCTTCTGCGGATGTATGCCGACCCCGGTATCCCGGGCATCGATTCCATCACCGGCTCGCTGGGGCACGGACTGGGCGTCGCCGCCGGCTATGCGCTGGCGTCGCGGCAGGACGGCCGAGATCAGCGCGCCTTTGCGGTGCTGGGCGACAGCGAATGCTACGAAGGCTCTGTTTGGGAAAGCGCCCTTTTCGGCGCGCACCACGGGCTGGACAACCTTGTGACGATCGTCGACCGCAACGGCCTGGCGATCATGGGTCAAACGGAAGAACTTCTTGCGCTCGATTCGCTCGAAGAAAAATTCCGGGCCTTTGGCTGGCATGCCCTTTCGGTCGACGGCCACTCCTACACAGCACTGCAGTCAGCTTTCGGCCAACTCGGCAACACTGACGGAAAGCCGCTGGCCATCATTGCCCAAACTGTGAAAGGCAAGGGCATCTCCTTCATGGAGAACCGTAGCGAATGGCACAACCGCATGCCCGATGACGAGCAGGAAGCCCGTGCCCGTCAAGACCTCCAAACCAACTGCATTACAAACTAGCCATGGCCACCCCCCTCCAACGCGACGTTTTTATCGACACCATTTTCGAGGCCGCCCAAAGCGACCGCGACGTGCTGTTCCTTAGCGCCGACTTGGGCGCCAAGGCGCTGGACCGTTTCCGCGCAGAACTGCCCGACCAGTTCATCCATCCCGGCATCTGCGAGCAGAACATGATCGATGTCGCTGCCGGCCTCGCTCGCAGTGGCAAGAAGGTTATCACTTACGCCATGGCCAGCTTCATCACCGCGCGCTGTTACGAGCAGATCAAGTGCGCGCTGGCGGCCATGAATCAACCGGTGACAGTAGTTTCCGTCGGTGTGGGTTTGGGCTACGACAACGCCGGCCCAACTCATTACACCACCGAGGATCTCGCCTGCCTGCGCGCGCTGCCAGGTGTGGAGGTCTGGTCGCCCGGCGACGCTGAGGCTACGCAGGAGTTGGCCCGCCTTTGTCTCGACCGCCCTGCCCTGCGCTACGTGCGCCTCGAGCGCCCCGCGCTGGAGCCCCTTTACCACGGCACCTTCTCTACCGTGCGTGATACCGGCCTAGCGGAGATCGCCCATGGTGACCGTGTTTGCATCCTCTCCAGCGGCTATCTCCTACACCGCGCGCTGGATGTGCGCGACCTGCTGCGTCCGGAAGGCATTGACTTGGGCGTCATCGACCTTTTTCGCCTGAAGCCGCTGGATACCAAGCAATTGGCAAACACGTTGAGACACTACAAAAAAATCATCACGCTGGAGGAACAATGCTTGGACGGTGGCTTTGGCAGTGCCGTGCTGGAAGCCTTGAATGACAGTCAACTACACCGTCCCCTACTGCGCTTGGGCCTGCCCAACCGGTTCTTCTTCGAGAATGGAGGCCGCAGCCATGTGCTTGAGAAGTGCGGACTCAACCCCGCCACCATCGCCCTGAGCATCCGCGAATTTATCGCCGGACAACAACTGGCACAACCCACCCAGACCGGCAACACGCTGATCACAAACCCCGCCCGCGCCGCCGCCACTCCGGACGCCCATTAACATGAAACCGCTCATCAAGGTCACCTCGCCTTCCTTCAGCAAAAATCCCGTGCTTGCTGCAGAACTGGCCGCCCTGCCTGTGCGCCCTGTGCTCAATACCGCCGGCAAGCGCTACCGAGGCAAGACACTCGTTGAATACTTGGCGAATGCCGATGGCGCGATCGTAGGCCTTGAAAAGATCACGGCCGATGTGCTCGACCGCTGCCCTCGCCTAAAGATCGTCGCCAAATACGGCGTGGGGCTAGACAATCTGGACCGTGACGCCTGCCGCGACCGCGGCATCGCTGTCGGCTGGACACCCGGCGTCAACAAGCGTTCCGTGGCCGAGATGGTGGTCGGTCAAATGATTGGCCTTAGTCGCAACTTGTTCACTCACTCCCGCCTCCTTGCCAGCGGCGACTGGCATAAGGACGGTGACCGACAGTTTTCGGACATGACCGTGGGTATCGTCGGCCTCGGGCACATCGGTCGTGAACTCGCTCGCTTGCTGCAGCCTTTCGGCTGCCGTCTGCTTGGCAATGATATTCTCGACCGGGCCGCATTCGCCCGGAAGCATCGCGTTCAGCTTGTGGCTAAGGAGGAACTCTTTTTCCGATCGGACATCGTCACCCTTCATGTGCCATTGACCGCCGCCACAGCCCACCTCATTAACGCACGCACCCTTCGCCTTATGCAGCCAGAGGCCTTTCTGGTGAACACCTCACGCGGCGGCGTGGTCGACCAGCAAGCCCTAAAGGCCGCCCTGCGCAAAGGCCGTCTGGCCGGCGCCGCGATCGATGTCTACGAGGAGGAGCCGCCCACCGACCGCAGCCTGCTCGGCCTGCCCAATCTCATTTGCACTCCACACATAGCAGGCAATGCCGCTGAGGCCGTCACGGCCATGGGCCGTAGCGCCCTGCGCCATTTGGAACGTTTTTATAACCCACCTGCCGAGCGCGCGCCCGCTAAGCGTCGCGCTGCATTAGCCGCCACGCACTGACATGAGCCCTGCCACTGCCACATTCGCTCCTGCCCGCCGGTTGGACTGGCCGTTGATGCGCAACAACATCACGCGGACAGATCTGGACGTGCTCATCGAGTTTCTGCAGCAGGACGACCCAATCCTGACACAGTCAAAAAACGTCGCTGCTTTCGAGCGCGAATGGTCCGAATGGCTGGGGGTGAAACATAGCCTTTTTGTCAACTCCGGCTCCTCAGCCAACCTTATCACCATGGCCGCCCTGCGCGAGCTGCACGGCGAAGGCGAGGTGATTGTGCCCACGCTCACGTGGGTTTCCGACATCGCCTCGGTTCTCCACGCCGGACTCAAACCTGTGTTCGTGGACATCAATCCGCGTACGCTGGGTATGGACATCGGACAGGTGCTCGACAATTTGAACGACCACACCCGCGCAGTGTTCCTCACCCATGTGCTGGGCTACAACGCGCTAGAGCAGCGCTTGCTCGACGAGTTGGAGTCGCGCGGCATCCCGTTAATCGAAGACTGCTGCGAATCGCACGGCGCCACCTTCGGGAGCCGCAAGGTCGGCAGCCTTGGCTGGGCCTCCAACTTCTCGTTCTACTACGCCCATCACCTGAGTACTATTGAGGGCGGCATGGTCTGCACCAACGACGATGCCTTGTACGAAACCCTGCGCATCTACCGCTCGCACGGCATGGTACGTGAAGCCCAGAACGAAAACACCCGCGCGGACTGGCGCGACCGCCATCCGGATCTGAACCCAGATTTCATCTTTGCCTTCCCCGCCTACAACGTGCGCGGCACAGAAATCAATGCAGTTCTCGGCCGCCATCAACTCAAACGGCTCGATGCCAACAACGCCGTGCGTACTCGCAACCTAGAGCGTTTCCTAGGCGGATTGGATCCCACAAAATATCAGACCGATTTTGCCGTGGAGGGCAGTTCCAACTACGCCTTTACACTGATCCTGCGCAAGCCCGACGCTACATTGCGCGACCGCGTGGAGGCGACCCTGCGTGAACACGGCGTTGAATTCAGACGCGGCACCGCTGGAGGCGGCAACCAACTGCGCCAACCCTATGCCCGCGCGCGATTCGGGGAGGAATACCAAAATCATCCATTTGTCGATCACGTCCATTTTTACGGCTGGTACATCGGCAACTACCCCGACCTCGACCCGAAGAACATCAACGAGCTGACCCAGCTTTTGAATCAACTTTGAGCCATGATCATGCCTCTCAAAAAACAATTGGACGTGCTGTTTGTCAGCGCCGACTCCTCCATCCAAGCCTATCAGGCGCTGGCCGAGACGTACGCCGCCATTGAACCGCCCACCTGGTCCCTCTTGCTGGCCGAGAGCTGCCGCGGCAAGGGCTTCGAGGCTGCCATCCTAGACTGCACCGCTGAACGCCTCAGTATCACCGATGCCGTCGAGCGCATCCGGGAGGCCAACCCTCGGCTGGTCGTGTTCGTTGTTTATGGGCAGAACCCGAACTCCGGCACCACCAACATGATCGGCAACAGCAAGCTGGCCGACACCCTGCGCGAGCAGTATCCGGAGTACCGCACCTGCTTCGTTGGCTCCCACGTGAGCGCCCTGCCCTTGCAAGTGCTGGCCGACCACGATGGCATCGACCTCGTCCTCTACAACGAAGGCGTTTACGCCCTCCACAACCTGCTTGCATCAAGCTTGGCCGATGAAGACATCCTCAAGACCCACGGCGTGGGCCACAAACTCCATGGTCGCCCCACCCTCAACCCACCCGAGCAGGTTGTCCCTCAGGCCCGCATGGACATCGACCTGCCCGGCTATGCCTGGGACCTGCTGCCTTACGATAAGCGCCCCCTCGATTTATACCGCTCGCATTTCTGGCACGCCGGCTTTGACCACGGCAACCGCACCCCTTTCGCAGCCCTCTACACCTCGCTCGGCTGCCGCTTCAAGTGCGACTTCTGCATGATCAACATCGTCAACCGCACAAGCGATGCCGAGGACACCGTCTCCGCTCACTCCCCCATGATGCGTTACTGGTCGCCCGAGCTGATGCTCCGCGAGTTCGAGAAGTTAAACCAGCTCGGCGTCGAGACCATCCGGCTCAGCGACGAGATGTTCTTTCTCGATAAGCGCCACTACGAACCACTACTCAACGGCATCATCGACCGTGGTTACCAAAATCGCATGTGGTCCTACTCCCGCGTAGACACCGTTCGCCCCCAGCACCTCGACCTCTTCCGGCGGGCCGGCGTAGAGTGGTTCTGCCTTGGCATTGAGGCTGCCAACCAAGTCATTCGCAAGGAAGTCTCCAAGGGCACCTTCAAGGAAATCAACATCCGCGAAGTCTGCCACACCGTGCGCGAAAGCGGCATCAACATTATCAGCAACTTCATCTTCGGCTTCCCCGATGACGATTTAAATTCCCTCTGCCAAACCCGCGACTTGGCCATGGAACTGAACACCGAGATGACCAATGTCTATGCCTGCCAAGCTCTTCCCGGCAGCCCACTCTACTACACCGCCCAGAAGAATGGCTGGACAATCCCGAAACAATACGAGGGATTTGCCTTCCTCGCCTACGACTGCCTCCCCCTCCCCACCAAGCATCTTTCCGCCGCCGAGGTCCTTCAGTTCCGTGACGACGCCTGGCACAAAATTTTTTCAAACCCCGACTATCTCAAGCTCGTCGAATCAAAATTCGGCCCTAAGCAACGTAATAATGTCGAAGACCTCTTTCAAATCCGCCTCAAGCGCAAACTGCTGGGAGATGCTCCGCCGCCGATGAAGACCACTCCAGCCGAACGTATGCCGACAAACACCGCGCCGAAACCGATGACAGCCTGACCCCATTCGACACCATGAAGACACTGGACAATAAAACCCAGACAAAGACGGACACCCTGAAACGTCTATCAGACCGAGTGGCATCACACGGAAATCGCCTCCCTCCTCTTCGCCAAACACAATTAGCCCAATCACTGAGAAGCGAGCTAAACCCACCTGGTGACATCAAGGGCGACCTTCAGGCACCCGAGGAATTTAACTTAGTGTCTGCTGCCAATTTTAAAATTCATAGCTGGTCTTCTAAAGAGGTCCGCAAGGCTCTTGTGGCTTTAGCGAAGCGAATCTACTCCAATCGCGAGGTGGAAACAAATTTCAAGGCCGACTTCCCCGAGATGCATGGACACGCCTTGATCGAGTTCTTGGCCACTCGCAAGCACCGGAGAGGCGTCCGGATTTTGGAGATCGGCTCCTGTCGCGGCGCTTCAACTGGCTTTTTCGCTGAATATGCACGACTGATGGACGGGATGGTGTGCTGCGTAGACAGATGGCGAAACTCGGAAGATGACGTAGCCACCGCAACCACACTAGAAAACTACACGGATTTCCATGAGAATATCCGAACTCTGGGATTGGAAGATGTTGTGCACCCCATACATACCGACCCTCTAAAAGCCGCTTCCTTTATTCAGGATCATTCCTTCGACATTATTTTTATTGATGCTGATAATCGTTATTCAATGTCCCGAAAAGATATCGAGGCCTACTGGAGCAAGCTTAAGCCAAACGGCACCTTTTGCGGCCATGACTGTGATGTTCGTTACGATAAGTTGACCCCTGAGGAACAAGCCTTTGTTGATCGAAACGGGGAACAAAACACCGCGAAAATGTCGATTAAAAGAAACCCATCGTGGTCTTCATTTAGAGTGAATAGTGGTGTGATTGAAGCGGTTCCGGCACCACTACAGCCCCCCAAACTCCAGCCGTTAACTCATGTGCACTGCGGTGTAGTCAAGGCGGTTCAGGATTGTTTTGGTGAGCGTTATGCCATTCTGCCTGACTCCTCAATCTGGATTGCGAAAGGGTCACCTAACTGGAATAATTTTGAATGGGAAAATTCAGGTTGATGGATGGAGCCCTGCGCCAATCAGCAACACTTTGGCACCCCTGCCACTAGACACTCAACCACCCACTGACTGAGACCTAAATCTTGTGCGCTTCAAATAAATAACCCTGAATTAACCAATAAAGAACACCATGCCGGAACAAAAATTAACGTGCTTGAATATTAATAGAAATTTTCAAGACACCATTTCCAGCATATATTCCAATTGTGATCACTGGGGTGTGTGGCAGGTGGCAAAAATCAATGAATTATGAATGATATATCCTTCTCGCTCTCAACGAATGATCTATTGCATGCAGATCCAAGGAATATTGCCAAACTGCAGGTGGAATTGACCAGTGACTGTAATCTGCGCTGTACATATTGCACCCTCAGTCAGCCTTGGTATGAAGGACGTCATATGGAGGATTCAAACATTCACAAAGTAATTGAATTTACCAAGCGCCACAATATTCAGTCCGTGCATCTAAACGGCCATGGTGAAAGCACCATTGCGCCCCGATGGACGGAAATCGCACAAGAGTTCCTGAAATCAGGTTTCCATCTGACCATTACCACAAACTTGGCCAAAAAATATACCTCTGATGAGATCGAGACCCTAGCCCAGTTTGAACAATTGGACATCAGCCTGGAAACTATTGATCTTAAGACCCTCCAACAACTGCGGCGCAAAGCTGATATCCGGCAAATATTGCACAACATTCATATGATCCGTGCAAGGGCACTGGAACTAGGATGCCCTACACCAAGAATCGTCTGGGGCAGCATCATCGCCGCTGAGACCGTCGAGCATTTCCCAAAACTCGTTGCCATGGCCATTGAATGCAGAATAAATCATTGGCATATACAATCACTGACCAAGATGGATGAGATTGAAGGTGCCCTGAACCTGAATCCGATCCTGAGCTTGGAAGGCGAGGTCTTTCTTGAAGCCGTACAACACCTTAATGAGGCTCTATCCCTTGCGCGAAAACACCAACTCTCATTCCATTTTCAAGGCTCTATGGCGGAAGACTTGATGGCGAAGGCAAGGGAAATATTAACCTCTAGGCAAAGTCAGGCCTCTTGTAGACCGGGCGGTCCAAAAGCGATAAGGAAATCTGTTATTAAGGCCGACGACAGTTGTATGCCTGCGGACGCCATCTTATATGGTTCTGGCACCCCCAAGGGTTATACTAGAGATTGCACTGACCCTTGGTCATTCATGATGCTGGAATCCAACCAGCAAGTGTCCTGCTGCTGTTTTGGGCAAAAACCCCTTGGCACTCTGAAATTGGGCCAGTCCATTGAGGAGGTCTTTAATGCCCCCAGAGCCAATAATCTCCGAAACAGTCTGCTAACGGGCGAGCTGGACTCCATTTGTGCCAACTGTAGTTATCGCACACTTGTTCCCGTGGATAAATTTCACAAGAAAATCTCACATGAATTTAGAGTTACCACTAGTCTCAACGGCAATGCACATGCGCACTGAATATCCAATGCTCGATTATCCTGTACGCATAAAGGAACAAAGTTAGCCAACCGGGGAGTACTTAAGGAATCCTCTAACATGAAATTGATTTCACCCAAATCTAAGCGAACGAGGCTTGCCTGCCTCATGGTCGAAATCACCAGTAAGTGCGACCTCAGGGATCGTCACTGTACAAAGAGCATGGCTGGCATGTCTGGCCAGAATATGCAAAGTGGCTAAATATGATTAACTCTCCAGAAATATAGACCAATAGGATTCCTTCCAAGTGGGAGCGTATCACATGGCCTCTAGACAGGTAAAAAAAGATCTCATTTGACCGTGACATGTGTAAGGGCGTATTTTGCGACTTTAAGGTCTGTTACCCCAACCAACTTCTTACAGGAACAAGCCTCCGGCAGGACGACAGGAAGGCACCAGCACAAACTGTAACATGAAAAACCGCAAAGGCATCATCCTCGCTGGCGGCACGGGCACACGTTTGCATCCAGTGACCCTCGCGGTGTCAAAGCAATTGTTGCCTCTTTACAACAAGCCGATGATTTACTATCCCCTTTCCACCCTGATGCTGGGAGAAATGAGGGATATTCTAGTCATCACTACCCCGTTGGACCAACCCATGTTCCGGCGCTTGCTGGGTGAAGGAGAGGATTTCGGCATTCGCTTGACCTACGCTGTCCAGAAGGAACCGCGCGGAATCGCCCAAGCCCTCTCAATTGCGGAAGATTATCTCGACGGAGCCCCCAGTTGTCTAATTCTGGGAGACAACCTATTTTACGGGCAAGGTTTGGGCCCGCGTCTACGACAAGCAAACCACCAGTCGGAGGGCGCCACCATTTTCGTAACCCATGTCAACGACCCGGAGCATTACGGGGTGGTAGAAGTTGATGCCTTAGGCGCGCCCACATCTCTTCAGGAAAAGCCAAGGCAACCACAATCCAACCTAGCGATTACCGGCCTTTATTTTTACGATGCCCAAGCTCCCAAACTCACCCAAAAACTCAATCCGTCCCCTCGAGGTGAATTGGAAATAACGGATCTTAACCGCCTCTATCTAGACCAAAACCAACTGAATATTGAATATCTAGGACGAGGCCATTGCTGGATGGATATCGGCACTCATGACCGCTTGGCCGAAGCCGGTCAATTCGTTCGAACCATAGAAAGTCGCCAAGGCCTACACATCGGCTGCCCTGAAGAGATTGCATGGAGTCACGGATGGCTCGACCAAGCACGCATGAAAAGCGCTATTGCAGCTCATGGCGGCACTACCTACGGGAACTACCTAAAGGAACTAGTCACTAAAAAATAAATAACCTGAACGAAAATTAAGCCATGATTAATGAGTCCGAGTTAATTGATTTAGTCTCCGATGCCTTGGGGGTGAACAAAGACAGCATCCGCCCGGAATCCCAGTCGCATGAAATACCAGAATGGGATAGTCTAGGGCATTTGAGCATCCTCAGCCTCTTACAGCAAAAACTTGGTGATCGTTACCAAGAAAATCAAGAATTGGCATCAGCCACTTCCATCAAAGAGCTGCTTGAATGCCTTAACAAGTAGACACCGTGCGACTATTGATCACTCAAACCGCCCTAGGAAATCGGAGAATTCGAGTCGCTGATCTTTTTGACGCCCCTGACTTGATAGAAAAAACAGGTATTGAGCACGTATATGAAGCTGAAGAAAGCACCACATCCCTTGCCGTCAAAGCATGCCGTAAAATCCCGAACCTCCAAGCCCGCCCCATCAAACTTTGTTTGATGGTCACTCAACCCCCAGACGATTTCCTGCCCGCCAATGCCATTGACTTGGCAAATCAAGTCGGCCTTCCCTCTAATATCATTGCCTTCGATTTAAATCAGGGCTGCTCCGGCTTTGTGCAAGCTCTCTGTCTGGTTGAAAGACTGCTAGACTACTACAGTGAGACTTTACTTGTGACAGCAGACAGATACAGGAGCAAACTGGATCAAGCGGACCGTTCGACCAACTCCGTGTTCAGTGATGCCGCCACCGCAACCGTCTGCGCAACGGACAACAGACTCGGCATTATTTACGAAGACCACTACACGGACGGAGCCAAGCGCAACCTACTGTTCCAGTCTGCCAGCAAGGAAGACAACAACGGGCATCTGCACATGTCCGGCGCAGAGATTTGGATGTTCACACGCCTGCAAGTCGTCCCGCAAATTCAAAAGGCAATCCAATACTGCGAGGAAAATGACCTCAAGATCGGGGGGGTATACCTGCACCAAGCCAGTCGCATCGTGGTTCACGGTATAAAAAAATTCCTGCCTGTGGACAAAAGTATTGTTTTCGAAAATTACCACATCCACGGCAACACAGTCTCCTCAACTATCCCTTTCCTACTGAAAGAGCACCCGCTAGATGAATCGGGTGGCACAACGGTGAGCATTCTGGCCGGGTTTGGCGTTGGCCTTACTTCTTCAGTAATTGTGTATGGAGAAAAATGAGTAATTTATTCATAGTTTATGGCTCAGAGACAAAGCTCCTACAGGGAATCCTGAATACTCAAGACTCTCAATTTATCCGAATCTACCACAACCGGATCCCTCAAGCGCAAGCAAACGCAATAGACGTCAACAATTTCGACGCGTTCAAGCTTGCCTTGGACAAACAGGTTGCCGACAATAATGTAGAAAGGATAATCTTTATAGGAGCTGCATTTCTTGTTCAAAACAACCTTTTCATTTCCGAAAAGTGGTGCGAAATCGAAGATATGATAGAAACGAATGTCTCCAGCTATGTGAAATATAGCCATTACCTGTTGCCCTATATGCTAAAAATTCGATCAGGCAATTTCATCTACTTGAGTTCATTTAGGGCCAATGTTTTGGGACGAGGGACAAGTGTTTATTCAGCATCAAAGGCTTTTGGGGAAAAATTCTTCGAAGGCATAGGCAAAGAGTACGGAAATTGCGGTATTTATTCGGCATCCATTAGACTTGGTTGCTTTGATGGCAGAATGTTTGATGCTTTAGGAGAGGATCAGAAGAATAAGTGGATTTTATCCATAGGAAATCGCAGATTAGGAACGGCTGATGACTTGGTCAAAACGATCCATTTTGTTCTTGCCAATGAATACACAAATGGCGGCGTTATTGAGTTGACGGGGGGAATAAGTTTCTGAAGCAACCATGATTGCACCAGCAAAACAGAATAAGCTTGAGCAACTATTCAAAGCCAACCCCATTAAAGGCCGATTCTGCCAACTACATCACGTTGCCACAAGCGATGCACAATTCATTTATGACTTGCGTACAAGCAGAGGGCAGCACCTCAAGCCCATCGGAGAAACTGTTGCAGAACAGAAGGCATATCTGCGTAGTTACCATGGGCGGTTTGCAAAACGTGAAGAAATCTATTTCAAGATTTTTGATATCAAGAATGGAAGTTTCTCAGGCGTTACACGCCTAACGATGCTTCAAGATCAAGAATCTTTCAACTTTGAAAGTGGGGTAATGGATAAGAATGCGAATCCTAATGTATATCTGGATGCGATGTTCATGTGCTATCGGATTGGATTCGATTTTCTCGGCAAAAAATCATCAGGACCGTGGACTGTCGACAAAGGCAACACCCGAATGATCCAATTACACAAACTTGTGAACATTGGCAAAGTTACTGGGGAGAAAGGGCAATTTTGTATCTTACACGCAAAAAAGGCCGACTATCACAATCGTTGTGGTGGATTTCTGAAAATGGGATTCGGGAAACTAGGAGGGCTATTATAGCATGAGGAATACTGAGGAACTTAGAAAGTCGCTTTTAGACAACGGCTTTGTCCACGTTAAAGGCTTCATGACTGATGCCAACCTTAAACTGCTGGACAGTGCCATTTCGGAAGTTACCTCAAACCCAAGCCCATTCAAAATCGTTAAGAATAATGAACAAGGTTGCTTTTTCATGGATTTCAACAACTGGAGAAGGATGCCAGTCGTGGAAGAATTGTGCAAGTTACCTAGACTGGTTGATCTGGTTACAAAGCTTACAAACTCCGAAAAATGCTGGTTGATGCATGAGGATGTGGTAGTCAAGTCTGGCTGCCACGGAGCACCAACACCAATACACCACGACCGGCCATATTTTATCTTCAAGGGCGACTTAAACTTGTCTGTCTGGATGACTGCAGAGGATGTCGCTCGCAACTCAAGCCTCACCTGTTACCGGGGAACCCATCTATTAAACAACCTGTTTTTGCCCAAGGTCTTCAAGACAGGATCCGATGCGAGCGAGTACCCTGAACTAGACAAAGGTGAGTATGAAGTTATACGGGATAATACCTTCGCCCATAACGAACTGGTTGACTTCGAACTGAAAGCCGGCGATGTCGTTGTTTTTTTTCACAAGACGATTCACGGATCACATCCGCATTCTTCTCCTGTCTCTCGAAGATCTCTGGTGGTGAGATATTTGCTGGATGGGGCTAGGTTGACCAAGAAATATTTCAACAACGTCCCTCCCTATGAAAAGATGGGCGTTAACATCAAGGAAGACGCTCCCGTTCCAGAAGAATTTTTCCCACTTTTAACCAAGGATTGAAAGTCATGTGGGCATATGGCATTGGCAAAGAAGCCGTTGCAGAGCTTCAGAAAGCCCCCCTAGAAGAAAGAAGACCTTCTAGGGGCATCAAGAGACTTGAGGTGCCCACCCCGGAACCCAAAGATGATGAAGTGTTAGTGAAGGTTAAATCAAGCGCGCTGAACTATAATTCAATTTGGAGCGGCTTGTGCCATCCATTGTCTCCTTTTCAGCTGATCAACAGGCATGTCTCACGCAACATACAGTGTGATGACCATGCCCAAGATTATGCAATTTTTGGAAGTGATGCCAGTGGGGTTGTAGTCAAGGCGGGCAAAAATGTCATGGGCTGGAACCAAGGGGACGAGGTTATTATTCACTGCAACGTAATTAACACCGATGAACCCGTGGCCCAAATCGATGGCATGGTTGCAGACAGCCAGTCTATCTGGGGTTATGAAACAAATTTTGGGGCCTTTGCAGAATTTTGCAAAGTAAAGGCTTCGCAGTTGATTCGGAAACCTAATGATGTTTCTTGGAAGGTCGCCGGGTGTTTTTGCCTTACCCTGTCAACGGCATACCGCATGTTAATCTCACCAAACGGTGCCTCTTTAAGGCCTGGCCAGAATTGCCTTATTTGGGGTGCGGCAGGAGGGCTCGGCAACTTTGCCATCCAACTGGCCCGGTTGACCGGAGCCAATCCTATCGCTGTGGTATCGAGTGATGAGAAGGAAGAGATCTGCCGGAATCTCGGCGCGACCGCGGTCATCAATAGAAGCAAGGACAACTTTGGCGATTTCATCCTAAAAAATGGCGAGCCTAATTACTTAGCATGGCGTAACGCAAAACTAACATTGGAGAAAAAAGGGGTTAAAGATTTGCATGTGGTGTTTGAGCACGTAGGGAAGGAGACCATAGGTGTCTCATTGTTTCTGCTTTCACGTGGAGGGACTGTCGTCACCTGCGCGGCGAGCAGTGGTTACAACGCAGTGGTCGACTTGAGATACCTCTGGATGAATCTCAAAAAAATCATCGGAAGTCACTGTGCAAATTATTACGAAGCGGAACAAGCTGCCAATCTGGTGTTTAACAACCAAGTCACACCACTGATCCATTCGATTCAGTCCATTCACGCGCTGCCCGACGCAGCGGATGCGATGCACTCAAACTCCACGTATGGAAAAACTGTATTCCTGCATGACTAACGCATCTCGAGATTCCCACAACGGCCTGATTGGAACCCCTCATTGTTTCAAAGGAAAAAAATTTGAGAACATCTCCGTTGGGGAAACAGGAGAGTTTACTCTAGTTTACAAAGAGGAGTTCATTGGATTGTTTGCTGCACTATCAGGCGACTACAACCCCGTACACATGGATAAGGACTTTGCACATCAATCTGTATTCAGGGGCAGGATCGGTCATGGCATGTGGTGTGCAGCATTGTTGTCAGGCGCAGTGGCGTCGGTACTGCCTGGGCCGGGGACAATTTATAGGAGCCAAACCATCAAGTTCCTGAACCCCATCAGAATCAATGATGAATTAACTGCACGTCTTAAAGTGGAGAGGAAAAACAACAAGACAAGGCTTATCGCGATGAGTTGTACCGTGGTAAATCAGCGGCGTGAAAAGATCGCGACGGGAATGGCAGAGGTAATTGCACCGACCATGCCAGGCTAGGTAATTGCACTTGCGAGGCACGATGAGGAGGAGCCTGAGAGCAAACATGGAAATTCCATTTTACGATTTGGGAAAGCTGCACAAGGGGATGCGCGGAGAACTAGAAACAGCTTTTCAGCGTGTGATCGACTCCGGGGTTTATGTGCTCGGTAACGAGGTGGAAGCCTTTGAGGCTGAGTTTGCCGATTACTGCGGGGTCAAGCACTGCATTGGCGTGGGAAGCGGCCTCAGCGCACTGCACCTGACCTTGGTTGCCATTGGCATTGGCAGAGGCGATGAGGTAATAGTGCCGGCCCATACCTTCATTGCCACTTGGCTGGCAGTAAGCGAGACGGGGGCAAAGCCCGTGCCCGTGGAGCCCGACGCCGCCACTTACAACATCAATCCTCACTTGATAGAGGACGCCATCACACCAAGAACCAAGGCCATAATTCCGGTGCACCTATATGGCCAACCGGCTGACATGGATGCCATCAGCTTGCTTGCCCGGCAGCATGGCCTCAAGGTTATCGAAGACGCTGCTCAAGCACATGGTGCCCGCTACAAGGGTAAGCGCACTGGAGGGCTCGCGGATGCGGCGGGGTTTAGTTTTTATCCCGGCAAAAACCTGGGGGCATTGGGGGACGGTGGCGCAGTGACAACGCAGGATGATACCTTGGCCGACAGAGTGCGCCATCTGCGGAATTATGGTTCGCGGAAGAAATATCATCACGAAATCCGAGGTCATAATTCCCGACTGGATGAATTGCAGGCAGCCTTGCTGCGAGTGAAACTCAAGCATTTGGAACGGTGGCAGGCCCGCCGTTTAGCAATCAGCAGAGTCTACGTGCAAGGGTTGAAGGCATCCCCCTTAGTCTTGCCGGAGGTGCTAAGCTCGACAGAACCATCTTGGCACTTGTTCGTTGTGTGCTGCCACCAGCGAGACCAATTTCGCAAAAAGCTGGAGGTTGATGGCATTCAAACGGCAGTCCATTACCCAAAGCCACCCCATCTACAACCAGCGTATCGAGGTGCCGTTCCCGAGGGTTTTCCCGTGACGGAAGCGATTCACAAAACGGTTGTCAGTCTCCCCATGGGGCCTGCCATGGACGACCAACAGGCCGAGCGGGTGGTGCAATCCTGCCTCAATGCTTTGGATTGAACGGGCCGGACATGGCTTGAGCCGGTGTCCATCATGCTAACGAATACCGAGCTTCATTGGCTACTTGAATGAGCCGAGCAACATTCTCCAGCGGGACATAATATCGTTTGTGGCAGGAGTCGAGGTGATACTCCTCAGCCCCGGCGATGATCTGTTTCCACGAGGATTCCTGCGCCGTGGGGACAAATGATCCGACGGCGATGGCATATTGCAGTCCGTACAAGTGACAAGTGTAATTATGCATGGGGCCATAGTAATCTGAAGGAACTATCATGGCTACATGTGCCCCAGGTTGGCAAAAGATCAAGTTGCCGCCCCACGCCCCCGCGGGACCGGCAATGCTGGCAGCGGAAGAAAAGGTCAGCACTTGCTCTTCAAAGGTCATAGCTTGGGGATGAATGACCTCGTAGCCTGCCCCTTCATAGACATTACGGATCTCCACCTCATTGACCAAGCTACGGACGCCCATTTTTTCACGAGAAACATATAACTTGCGGTGGGGTGCAACCGGCTGGATCTCTAGGCGCTCCCAAAGCTTTTGGCGCAGTTTCAGCAACTCCCCGGCACAGGGGACTTCATCACGGCAGGAGATGAAATAATCGGCTTGGTCAAATTTCACCGGAAATTCACCATCATATTCCAGTCGAGATTCCGCGGACACCCCCAGACAATCCAGAATCGTTCTTTGCCATGGTTCCAAAGTATAAGGAAAGAACAAGGGGTTTATGGATTGCCAGCCCCCAGAGTGCTCAGCAGCCATTAGAATATTTGGCAAAATGTTGAGCATCCACGTGAAGTAGTTTGTGCCCGCCAGTCCATAGGTGACGATGGAGCAGGCGGGCCCCTCCCAGTGGTGTGGAGTAGGTAATTGAGCCAAAGCCTTGGTGGCATCCGCAAACTCGATGTGCGGCCAGTGGCTTCGGTAATGTGGGTTTTCGGGCATCGACTCCCGAACGAGGCTTTGATCACGCGACATGATCAAGCTGTAGGAATCTAGTAGTTGGACATCTTTCAATTCCGCAAACCTTGAGGAAGGAGTGGAAAATATTTCCTGTTGTCTATTCTCACCCTCAGCCGTCACAAACGAGAATTCCAGTTCCACGGTCCTTGCAGGTTCAATTTCTTGAATTTGATATTTATTTGCACAGCAGATTTCCTCCAAGCCATGAATCTGGCACACCAAAATTTCTGGTTTGGCACTCGATAACTTCGTAGCTTTTTCGATCAGGGCTTTGGCCCCATCGCTATCGCCCGAGGCAACTTTCTCTTTGAGAGCAACGCGGACTTCCTTGAATTCACTTGTCAAGGTGATCATCTTGGAATGCTCGGCCCGCTCTTTGTCCCCCTGTCGTAGCCATACCTTTCGCTCAAATGCGAGCGCTGGATGCGCGGGAGACTTTTGGCGTAACAGGTCACATGTATCCAAAACGCGCTGGTCCTCCCCCAACAGGAATGAAGTCTCCGCGCACAAGGCCAAAAAATTTGCATCTGCCTGTGCTCGGTTTTCAGGGTCCAAACGGTCCAAGAAACCAATGGTCGTGTCCATTTCCCTGAGTGTGCCGCAGTCAAATACGCGCGATGTTTGCCCCGGAGGAATTGGCAATTCCATAAGGTGACCTTCGCGAATATAGTTTTTCCAACGCTCGTCCCCCTTGTGCTGCACAAGACGCATACCCACCAAGAGCTTGGTGGCAAACAGTTGTTCCTCTGGGTGAGTTTGGTCTGAAGCACATTTTTCTAGATGATAATGGGCTCGTCTAAAAAACCCGTAATCCGCCAAGGCCAAGCCCCAAAGGGAGTGGGGCACGGTGCCTACAGGTAACTCCTTGGTGGCTTGGTCCAAAAAATGTTCTGCGTCCTCAATGCGCCCCTCGGAGACTAGTTCATAGGCTTGGATGGCCTTTAGATTAGCCCATCCATTCAGCTTCAATCCTTTGCTAGTCTGAAGGGCCAGAATGGCTTCCTTTCTTATCTGTAGCTCCTCCCTGGTGATCATGCCATGCCTTCCTCTCCGGCTTGTCCAGCCTTAGAAAGGAATTCTTGATAATCCGTGACGTAGTCCGCGGGATCATATTTTTCCGATGCCAAGACGAGGATCACGCAATCGGGAGATATCCTAGTCATTTGCCGCCACACTAGGCCCGTCAGCAAGACGCCGCGCTCAGGCCGATCCAGCACGACAGACTCTCGAGTAGTGCCATCGTCCAGATCCAATTGAAACGAGCCCGCAACACTGAGGAATAACTGGCTTAAGTTCTGGTGAGCATGGCCTCCCCTTTGGACTCCGGGACCGGGCACATGGTAAATGTAGTAGATGCGCTTGATGTCAAATGGAACGTCATGGGCTGACTCAGCGAAGGACAAATATCCTCTGCTTGCATCCCCCTTGCACTCTAGTTCCAGCCATGAACAACCTTGAACTGCCAGACTCATTGGCACTTGCGAAGTTTAAACCTTGCAAGCTTGTATTCAAACCAATTTGACGCGGGCCACTCCCATGACAAACCTAGGCCGACTACCTAGGTAAGCCACCAAGGGTTGGCTCGGGCCCATTGGATGCAGCGCTGAATGCCTTCCTCAACGGAAATCGTGGCGCTCCAGCCCAATTGTCGCCTGGCCTTTTCTACTCGGGGGATACGATGGGGAATGTCCTCGTAGCCCGGTCCGTAAAACTCACCGGTATCCAAGGGCTCAAGCTTGAGGGTGCTCTCCTTGCCGGCCAGCTTGATGATAAGCTCGTTGATTTCGCGAATGGTCCAAGGTTGATCCTGACCAATGTTGAACGCCTCGCCCACCGCAATCTCCTGACTCGCAGCCTGGACCATCCCCTCGACGGCGTCATCGACATAAGTAAAGCAACGATTTTGCTGGCCTGAATCATACATCAATGGTCGCAACCCATTGAGAACTCGGTGTATACCCCGTGAAACGACAAAGATCGGGTTTTGCCGCGGTCCATAGACATTGAAGAAGCGGACAATGGAACAACGGAGCCCCTTGTTCTGGGCTAACGCAAAAATCATATGCTCGCACAGTGCCTTGCTGGTGGCATAACTCCACCTGTCCACCGTCGTGCTGCCCACCACCCGGTCATCCTCTTCGCCCCAAGGCACCTTAGGATTGCGACCATACACCTCACTGGTGCTGGTGAAGAGCATGCGCACGTCATGGTGCAGTGCCGCCTCCATCACGTGGCGAGTTCCCAAAACATTCACGTCGATGACCTCTAGCGGGTTGTCACAGTAGTGCTGAATGCCAACGATGGAAGATAGATGATAGACTTGAGAGATGTCCTGGGTAATAACTTGGCGAACTTGGCCCACGTTGCAAACGTCCCCATCAATGACCTCCAGTCTGGGATGATCCTTGATGCCTTCTAGATTGCGGTGCTGCATATGCCGAAACGAGTCAAAAATGATGATCCGGTGGCCTTCCTCGCGCAGAAGCCGTTCAGCCAAGTGGCTGCCAATAAAGCCCGCTCCACCGGTGATGACAATCGATTTAGTCCCCCGCATGGCAGTGCCCCCCGATGGCGGTGTAATCAAAACCAGCAGCCTTCACAGACAGAGGGTCAAACCCTAGCCGCCCGTCCAGAAACCAGCAGTTTTCACGGGTCCGCTCTTTGAGTTGGCTTAGGTTGGCAGATCGAAATTCTTCGTGGCAGGAGAGACAAGCCACCACATCCGCCCCCTCCACAGCAGCCTGAATGTCCGGGGCAATGGCGGAACCGGTCAATGCCCGGGCTTGATTCTCAGACACAAGTGGATCATATGCTTGAACCTTGCAGCCATGATCTTCCAGCATCTGGATGATCGGCCCAGCGGGTGTGCTGCGTGTGTCGCCGGTATCGTTCTTGAAAGACAAGCCCAAGATAGTCACTCGGGCTTGGGCTGGATCCTTTTGATGTGCGTGCAGGCAGGAGATTACCCGCTGCACAGTGACCGAAGGCATCTGCTCATTAACCGCACGCGAACACTGCGGCGTCTGGAGGTCGATGTCCCGCTGAGCCCCCAAACGGTGTAAAAACCAAGGATCTTTCGTGAGACAATAACCGCCCACACCGATGCTCGGGTAGAGAATGTTGACCCAGTGCTGCCCCTTCGGGAGGCTATTGGCAGCCTTAATAACTTCCATAGCGTCCACCCCGATCGCATCGCTCAACAAGGCAATTTCATTGGCCAGTGCAATGTTCAGATCGATCCACTGGTTGTCGGCCAGTTTGACCAACTCCGCAGTGGTGGGATCCGGGACCACCATGGTCTCCACCCCAAGTGTGCGGGTCCAGAATTCAACGGCCAGCTCACTACTGGCTGTGTTGACCCCTCCGACAACAACAGGAATCCCGTACAACCCCTCAAGCACGTTGCCTTCATCCACGCGTTCGGGTGAAAATGCCAAACCAAAGTCAACCCCAGCCTCCATGCCAGAGGCTTCCTCCAAGATGGGCCGAACCAACTGCTGAGTTGTCAATGGGGGCACCGTGCTCTTGAGTAAAATCAACATTCCCGGCTGCAGCACCTTGCCCAAGCTACGGGTGGCCGATTTCAAATGATCCAAAATAGGACCATGATCCTCATCCAAAGGCGTGCCGACCACAATCAAGACCACATCGGAACTCTTGATCTCAGTGTAATCGGCTGTAACCCTCAAGGTATGACGCTCCTTTGCCCTAGCGAGCACAGCTGCCAAGCCGGGCTCTTCGAAAGGGCACTCACCTGCTTCAAACGCTTGGAGAATTCCCGCAGCCTTGTCGATACCCACAACCGGGAAACCCTTAGAAGCAAGCAAAGAACCCATCGAACCCCCAATGTGACCGAACCCAATGATTGCAATCGAGACGTCACGGCAATCCCATCGAGACAGACGTTCATCCGCCTCCAATAGAGTCCAACGGCTCACGCCAATACTCCTTGTTGAACGTTGTTCATTATCGTGGCGGTAATAGGGGCCAGTTCAAGGCAATCGGCTTTTACGGCAAATACAAACTAGAATTATAAAAAGCGGCCGTTTTCAATCCAATACAACAACAATAAAACCCAAATAGGGCTAATTGGGTTATCCCGTCTCAAATCCATCCTTGGCTAGCCAATTAACGGGCGGTTTGTATGTTTGATCAGAAATTAAAAAAATCAATAAAAAAAGCTTAATCCACAATTTCATCCATTTTTCACATAAAACCACTGCAAAAGTGGCGACAAAAAACTAAAAAAGCCTGTAAATATGCAAAATATCCAGAAATCCCAAAATTCCATTCTGCAAGACTCTTTATCATGTTCCTCGTAATGCAGGAACTACTCTGAAAGCAAATATCAATTGGCCCGGAATCTGCTGTGACAATCGACAATAATACTATCAGTATGACAGTCAAGCAGCACAAGGATGTGAAGACTCCGTTCATTTCTGTGGTCGTTCCCACACGCAATCGCGCGGAATTGTTGACCCAAAGCGCCTTGCCCACGGTATTGCAGCAAACGTTTGAAGATTTTGAACTGGTAATTTGTGACAATGCCTCCAGCGATGACACCGAAGAGCGGGTCATGGCGTTGAAGGATAACAGGATAAAATTTTTCCGGTCGGAAGAATGGATTCCCAAGGAGGATTTTTTCCAATGGTCGCTTGAGAGGGCCACGGGAGAGTACAGCATGTTGTTTTTCGATGATGATGCTTTGTGTCGGCGAGCCTTGGAAAAATGCCATGCGATCCTGAGGGAAAAACCGGTTGAAGCTCTGACGTTCGCTCGAAGCTTGGTGTATCATTTTCCCAACTGGCACGCCCCCAAGTACCGCAACGTCCTTTCCATCCCGCAGTTTTCTAAGAAGGCCTTTTTGATTGATTCACGCCGTCATCTAGAAAGGGTGTATCAACATATGGACATCCTCGGGGAAACGCCAATGGTGACCAATGCGCTGTACCGCTCTTCGTTTATCAAGGATTTAGCAGATCAACACGGAAGGCTGTTCCCACATGGACACATGGGGGATTACAATGTGGCATGTTGGATTCTTAATTATACCAAGGAATTTGTGTATTTGGATGACCCGATCGCGGTGTTTGGGCACTGGAAAGAAAACACATCCGCGCAACTGCATGATTTTCAGACGACAATGCCTGAATATCAGGAGTGGATTGACTGGATAACAGCTGAACATCTATCGAAGATGCCATGGACCCAATACATTTGGCCTAATTGCGTCGCCGCCGCCCTAGAAGATATGAACCGTCAACTGGGGATGAATATCGAGGTCGATCCAGTACAATATTGGTTTGAAATGTTCCGTGAAATTAAAAGAGTGGCTGCAGCAGGCGGAAATGCCGACCATTTAGTGGAAGATTTGGAGCTTACATTAAAAGAAAAAGCATCCACGCAAGTGGTGAAGAAGGTGATGGAAGCCGTACGTGACGGCAACACACTTGCCAAAATTAGCGACCAAATCCGGACTTTGGATTACCAAGATCCCAACCAAGCGTACCCCAACGATCGTTCAATCTTAGGTAAACAGTTTCTTCACAAAACGGGCAAACTCAACGGTTTCAATGATGTCTCCGGGGCCTGCAAGTTTTTTGAGTGCATCAGCGGGGAAGAAAACTTGTTGGATAAGCGCACCCGACGGGAGAAAAATCGTTCAAAATCCACCTGCACCAAAGAAGCAGGATTGTGTTTCAATGGAGAAACAAAAGATTTGCCTGGCAAAGGCGACTATCCGGCATTGATCCGCCAGACTTCACGCGAAGACTGGCGACATTGGGCAGCAGAAGCCTTGATTGGAAAAACTGACAATGCAATCAAGGAACTCGCTGAAATTGATGGGCCCGAAGCACGATTCTATTTGGGGGTGGCACACTGGATGGCAGGACAAGATAGGGAAGCACTGGCGGTTTTGCGGAAAGTGGACACGGAGCATGCGCGAAATTTAGCCTCCTTGATCGCCAAGCCCAAGCTCCGCGTATTAGCTCAAACTGATTGGTTTCCGGAGGATATCACAGATGAAAAATTTGCGGTTCAGTTCATGGGGATCCGCCGCAAGGAACTTGGGCCGCGTGGATTTGGAATCCCAACCGCAGACATGCCGTTGGAAGCGTTTGAAAATATCACGCATTTTGCGAATACGGAACCCGCCGATTTTTATTTTGCGCACATGGTGGAATGGGAATTGTTACCTCGTGATTTACCGGAACTTGAATGTCCCAAGATTGCTGTCACTTCGGATGTAGATTGGCACGCGCAGGAACTGTATCCATGGCTGCCTGTGTTTGATGAAGTGGTGGCAACTGGATCTGAAGAACGGAGCGAAACGTTGAAACTGGATCCAAAAGGGTCGGTTTCGGTTTTCCCAAAGGTATTTGGCTTGCGAGACCAACTGCTTCCGGAACTGCCAGGCTGTGAACGGGAAGTGAACCTCTTCGTGTCTGGCTCTTACGTCGGTCCCTTCCATGAGGACAAAGCCCAACTGATCCGGCAATTGCTTGATAGCAATTTAGACCGAATCCGCTATGTAGACGGATACATGGACTTGGGCGATTATTTTAATGAGAATGGCCAAGCTAAGGCTGTCTTCACATATGTTCGGCAGCATCCTGGCACCATGCCCACCCGCGGGCTAGAGGCTCTGGCTATGGGTTGCGCTGTTGTAACCCAAAAGGATTGCTCTCTTTCCCTCTATTACGGGAGTCAAGACGGGGTATTTTCTTATGAAAAAGACAAGCAAGACTTGGCGGCGCAAATCCATCGAATTTCAGACCACTGGGAAGAGTTGGGGCAGCGCCTACAGAAAACAGCCAAGACCGTGCGCCAAGAATTCAACTTGTCCCGCTGCACTTCACAGTTCCTAAGATACGCCACGGTGCTGGCAGCAAAGCCTCGCGCGCGCCGCAAAAAACCAACCACGCGCCACCTAATGGTTGCCAAACGCCATTTTTCCGAACGAGGGCATCCGCAATCCCTGCCTGCTGCCAACCTCATGCTCCAGCATAACTGGAGATGTTGGGAAGAGGATTACCGCCGACATGGGGATCCTGGCAGCCTCATAAACATGGGGCGGGAGTTGGATTTGTTCCTGAATGCGGACATGGGCCGTTTGCAGAAATTAAAAGACAATTGGCAAATTCAAAACTGGCAGAAAACACGCCGGAGAATGCTCAAACAAGTGGAGTCCGTCTATGGGTTCGGCATTAGGACACACCCAAAAAGATTGGTACTGCTGTTTAATGCCCTGCGCCATGCGTTTCATATTGGTAACTCTTCACAAGTACCACATGCCATAAACATGGCTGAATCACTCCTTGAAAAACGGGATTCTTACTGGGAAATCAACCTCTTGGACGATGTGTTTCCCTGGGACTATATGAGTGCTTATTTCAACTTCCGAAAATACTCGGAAACCGTCTTTGATGGGCTGACGTCGGGCAATGATCGCCAAAGTGACTTGGTCCGGCTGATCCGCGCCTCAATACACTATTACTTAGGCCACTTAAAGGGTGGCATGGATCACTTTGAAAAAGCAGTGGAATTGGATCCGGATTTTCCTTACTACCGATACTATCTGGCCATGGCCTTGTTGGATGCTGGCGGTAAAGATGAATTAACCAGAGCTGCCAACTTGCTGGAGGATCTGGCACGCGACTCCATAATGATGGAGACTGCATTCAATTGCTTGGCCGGATTGCATGAACGAAAAGTTTATTCCTCACCATTGATAAATCAAATGGCCCGTCAAATGCGCCGTCTCAAACGGTTCCGAATGGATGCCTTTGGTTCATCGGGGGAGTTTGAGACCATCGACCTTGTCCTGCCCCCTGGAACAAAAGCCCTGCCCACACAACAAATAATTAAACGCCAAGCTTCCTCTCTGCGGCACACGGAGCACTCTTCACATTGTGTAAATGTGGGAAGAGTGGGAGAGAGCAAAAAAATTCTGCTGATTCCGTTTGAACTGGCAAACTGGAAGAATGGGCGGGCTTGGTCCTATACAGGTAATTTCGGGTTTGAAGAAGGGCTGACCGCTAATGGGATCGACTGCACGGTGATGCCAGCCATCGCCGGTCTGCATTCAGATGACCAAGCTTCTTGGCTCGATTATGCCGCTCTACTGTTTAAGGACAAGAAATTCGACCAAGTGTGGATTTGGATCACACACAATAACTATACCCCGGAATTCTTTGCTTGGCTGAAAACCATAGCCCCCGTGCGAGTGGGCATAGTGATGGAATCCATGGAACACACCCCCCAGGAACTCAAGGAAATGGCCAAGGTGGGGGAACGCAAACTAAAGGTACTGAGAGAACTGCGGCACATGACCCATGTGGTGACATATGATGACGCCGACGCCAACATGTTCGATCGGGAACTAGGAAAGCCCGCGCTGTGGTGCCCCATATTTGTGCCTTGGCACAACGTAACCGAAAAAATCAAACTCCCCAGTCCCGGACCAGGGGTTTTTCTTGGCTCTACATACAATGCAGAACGGCAAGCTTATTTGGATTATGACAATCTCAAGGATTATTTGGTGAGTCCAGAATTGCCAGAAAGCCATACACGTTGGCCAGCCCAATTCGACCAGCTCCAAGCCAATTGCCTACACTTCCTAAAAACCACCTCCACGCTGGGTGTCGGTGACTTTAACAATTATGTAATTCTTCTGCGAGCCATCCGCCGGGAATTGTTCAATTTATGGCTTGAAGGATTACAACTGGGTTATACTACGGTAAACCTACCTTCCATCTGCAAGTTTTATCCGGGGCGTGTTGTGGAAAGCATGGCAGCAGGGCGGCCTGTAATCACCCCTCAACCTAAAGGGAAGGCCATGCAGCAACTCTTCGAACCCGGGCGGGAAATCTTGTGGTACGATCGGAATCGGCCAAGCACATTACGGGATCAAATTAAGTTCCTACATCAACATCCTGAGCAGGCCCAAGCCATGGCGGAACGGGCACGGGACAAGGTGTTGAAATACCACACTGCTGAAATCCGCGCACGCCAGATTCTGGACTGGATTGAGTCTGGAGCTCAACCCAACTTTGGCTTGGGAGCCGTGCCGCAGAACACTGCGCTGTCCGACCCGGCTGAGACCAGCATAGAAAAGAAACCTATGGCCTCGACGGCGGACCAAATGGATCCCCATCCATCAATGGAAAATCCTCTCGAGGCACTCAAGACCAAGGCACATGAATATTACCAACAGGGCCAGCTTGAAAAGGCCAAGTTAACATACCAACAACTAACTGATATGCTGCCCGATGAACCAGCAGTGTGGGTGGAACTGGCAACTGTGTGCCTGCAAAGCAAGGACGGGGGTGGATTTGAAAAGGCTCTTAATCACGCTCTCCAATTGGATCCCACGGACTTTGAAGCACGAAGACTACTGGCACATGCTAATTTCATGGGTGGGAAGTATGTCGATGCTTGCGGATTGTACGCCGGGCTGGTCAAGGAACAGCCGGAGGATTTGGAGCTCACTCTGGCCTTCGGTGCGGCGAATTTTCATACCCGCTCCTTCCATGATGCCGTTGGCGCTTTTGAGCAGGCCTTGGTACTGGATCCCAGCAATCAGGTCGCCCGCGACAACCTCAAGGCTGCGCGTGAAGCCAGCGAAGCCTTGGTGTAACATCAGCGCTTTTCCGCTCTTTCACGAAAACAAAAACCCCGCCGATGCGGGGTGGATAAACACGGGTTTGCAATAAAAGAATAAAGAATCAGTCGGCGTGCTTGCGGGCTACCACCACGCACACACCCTCTTGATTTTCTTGCAGGGGGGTGAACTCACCGCCTTGCTGACGGTACAGTGACACCGAACAATCCTTCACACAACGGGACAAGAGGGCTTCCAGATCGCGTCGTGTCACTTTATCCGCGCCGGTATCAATTCCTAAGTTGAAGGAAATCACCATCACTCCGCCCGGGTTTAGCCAGCGGATGATGCCGCGCAAAAATTCCGTGGCGTCCTCACGTGGCATCTGCTCCAACATCCCCAAGCTCACCACGCCATCGAACACGTTGGCGGCAAAGCGCAGCTGGGTCATGTCGCCTTGGTGAAAAGTCACCTCCCGCGAGCCGAAATGGCGGCGGGCAAACTTGATGGCTTCAGGCGCATTGTCCACACCCACCACCCGATCCGCCCGCATTGCCAACACTGCGGCGCCGTAGCCGGAGCCGCATGCGCAATCGAGCACTTGTTGGCACGCGGGTAGGTGGCGGGCGGCAAATTCATAGCGTGCCAAGTGTTCGCGTTCCCGCCCGCCACGCGCGGGTTGATTCGAGTCTATAAAGACCTGTTCAGTTACCGGTCGTTCGGCACTTGGCAGAGGCGGGGAGGCATCATCCACGGCGGCCATCAGGGCAGCCGGATCTGGAGTGAGCGTGGTAGGAAGAGAAAGGCGTTTCGTCATGGTTTTTTTCAGAGCATTCCCTATGCCATAAGATTCACTGGGACAGACGAGGTTTCAATGGTCTGAAGCGAAATATGGCCCTCGGTAGAGTTCCGCCATATTTCCGGAAAAACGGACTTTTATGCCGATTCAAGAATAGATATTGCACTTTTGAAAATGAGGCTTGTTTTCTTAAAATGTCAATATTTTGTATAACTTGTGTAAATATAGCTCAATATATAGTGTTTGTCTAGAAAAAGCTGGTTTTTTGTGATGAGAAAGAATTTCGACGCTTCAATGGTTGGCCCGGAAATTGCTGATGACAGGTGAATTTGACATGATGACAAGTCGGCAACACATGGATGTGAAGGCCCCATCTCAACCGGTCGAGGCAGACCGTTCCTTTTGGTTGAGTCACACCGATCCCCAGACACGCTCTGTTGGCAGTTCTTTGGCCACCCCCCGGGTATTCCCCCAAGCATTGATTTAAACAATACAAACACCATGGAAACCAATCAGCCCTCATCCGAATCCCGTTCTTCTGAGATCCCGGTACAAGACGACCGCCGAGAGTCGCTGCTGGCCAAGGGTCAGGAGCATTACCAAGCTGGCGACTTGACTCAAGCAAGGCGCACCTACGAGACGCTTCTTGGCGATCATGCCGATGAAGTGCACGGCTGGGTACAGTTAGCCCTAGTGTGTTTCAAGCAGGAGGATTTCCCAGCGTTCGAGGCCGCTCTGGAGAAGGCCTTCGAACTGGATCCAGCGCATTACGAAGCGCTGAGATTGCTCGGCAATGCAAATTTCCTCGCTGGCAAGTTCAAGCCGGCCTCTTTTATTTACGGTCGCATGTTGAAGGATCAACCTGATGACGTCGAAATTCTTCACGCCATGGGAGTTTGCCTGTTCAAGAACGACCTGCTCGACGAAGCCGCCGATATGTTTGATCACGCGTTAGAAGTTGATCCTGACAATGAGTTGGCCCAAGACAATTTACGCGCCATTAGGGAATCTGTGAAAACTGGTGCCGAACCCGCGATTGAAAAAACCGAGCCTGTGGATTCTAAGCTGGATGCACTGGAGCAAGCCGAGTTCTTTTACCAATCAGGCAACCAAGTGGCGGCCATTGAGGAACTGGAACGCGCTCTGTCAGGCGAGCCAGAGAACCCCAAGTTCATCGAAGCTCTCGGTTCTTTGCGCTACCAAAAAGGTGACTTGGAGGAATCCCGTCAACTCTTCCGCCGTCTAGTGGAATTGCAACCACGTAATCCCAGTGCCTATACGCGTTTGGCCATGGCTGCCATCGGCCTAGGACTACTAGAGGAATTTGAATCGGCTGTCGGACTGGCACTAGAGATGGATCCGGACAATCCGGACACCCTGCGCTTCCTGGCCAAGATTAATCTGGAACAGGAACGCTATCTAGAAGCCGGCCAACTTTACCTACAGGCACTGCAAAAGGGAGGCGATGACTTGGAAACTCTACTGGCTCTCGGCAAATGTCTGGCCCAAGG
>PBDG01000074.1 GCA_002717225.1 Rhodospirillaceae bacterium
GGCCCCGACACTGTCGGCTCCGGTATACCCGTAGTCACGATGTAAGCCCTGTGGCGCTTCGGCGTCACAGGACCGGGCACGCCCGGCCGGAGAAATCCGGCCGGGCGTGTTGCTTTACACCGAAAAAATTACTTACCTGTCACGAATAATCGTCGTATGACGTAAGAAAAACCCAAGAGATGTCCAACTCAATGGCTTTACTAATATTGAATGGATTCGAATGAACTCACCGGCCCTCAGCATCACGAATCTGACTAAAACATTCCCACAACGTGCAGGACACGACGGATTTCTGGGATCTATCCGAGGCCTACTGCCATCCAAGGCTGATGGGTTCATAGCCGTAAAAAACATTAGCTTCGAAATAGGCGCTGGCGAAATCGTGGGATTACTTGGACCCAACGGCGCCGGAAAATCAACCACCGTCAAAATGCTAACCGGAATTCTTCATCCAACGGCAGGCCAGATTCGAATCCATGGACTTGACCCGATCAAAGATCGCACGGCAAATGCACGCCAAATGGGTGTGATCTTCGGTCAACGCACACAGTTGTGGTGGGACCTTCCTGTAATCGACTCACTCGACATGCTGCGCCGAATCTATGACGTTCCAGAGAAAACCTACCGTCAAAATCTCGACAGATTTCGACATGTGCTCGAACTCGACGAATTCCTCAATGTACCGGTACGCCGTCTTAGCCTCGGCCAACGAGTACGTAGTGATCTTGCTGCAGCGCTACTGCATGATCCACGGGTGATCTATCTTGACGAGCCTACCGTCGGTGTCGATATAAGCGCCCGACAACGAATTCGTGACTTTATCAGAACGCTGAATCGTGAGGCTGGGGTCACGATCGTTTTAACGACCCACGAGATGGCTGACGTTGAACGACTGTGTGAACGTATAGTCGTCATCGATCGTGGGCAATTGCACTACGACGGCAGCCTGGAAGTACTCCGACAGCGATTGGGGTCAAACCGAGAGCTTGTTATCGACCTGCACGAACCAAATCGAGTTCTCGACCTACCAGAGGGTGCCACTGTGATCAGAACCGCGGAAACACGCACGTGGATTGAGTTTGAACGTCATCGTCTGACCGCGCCACAGCTCATCGCGCACATTCAATCGCAAACGGATGTTGCGGATCTGAGCGTACGCGAGCCTGAAATTGAGCAGGTCATTCACCGTTTATACGAAGAAGCTCAATCAGACGAACCAAACCCTGTACATTAGACCGTCGTCCGTTCCTACCGGTTTTCGCTACTGGGAATTGATCCTCCAAGCCTTCCGGGCCGTGTCACTGAATATCCATTGACGATCTTCATCACTAAGAAAAGGGAGGTTCCACGCAGATTCGAAGGCTTCTCGATACGTTGCCCGTGACAAACACACGGGCCAATCAGTTCCCCACATTACCCGTTCGGCTCCAAAAACCCGATAGACACGTTCGATCAACGAATGAGCCGACCTGTAGGGATATCTCTCACCAGTGCCACACGGATATCCCGACAGCTTTACATAGACATTAGGATAATCGGCAAGCCGTAAAAGGTTTTCAATCGATGACGGTTCCGAGTAATCCGGGCTTCCTAGATGGTCAATAACGATCGTCACGTCCGGATGACGACATGCCATTCGGGCGGCCTGAGGTAGTTGATTCCACGAAATCAATAGTCCAATTGTGGCGCCCGTGGATGCCGCAGCTGTCCAGAGCGGATCTTGGTCTTCGCCGTCCAGCCACCGATCCTGATCAGTATTTGGAGCAAGCCGAATACCACGATATCCAGGCCACTGCATAAGCTCACGAAGCCGATCAGAAGCCCCAGATGCAAGCGGATCCACACGACCGGCAACTACGAAACGATCTGGAAACTCAGTCGCAGCCTTTGCCAAGTAGCTGTTGTCCCACAGGTAATATCTGGGCTGAATCAGGACGGTCCAGCGAACACCGCCTGCTTCATCCTGCGCCTTGAACAACTCCGATGGTCGAGCCTCAATGTCAGGCTGCGTATCCGAATCCGGATGCCGACCATAGCGCTGATGCCCGATAGTCCAGATATGCACATGCGACTCAACGAGATCCATAAGCTAGTTACCTGAAAGACGACCACTCCCCATCATGCCAGCGAACTGCAGGATCGTCCGCCGTGTACTAAAGACCCATGGCCACGAGCCGTGAATCACAGGAGCAAGTACGGTTGTTCGATAAGTTCCCGAATTCGAGCCAAGAATCGAGCCGCAGGAGCACCATCAAGTACCCGATGGTCAAACGTCAGACTAAGTGTCATTGAAAGCCGGGCAATTACCTGTCCGTCGTCAGCCACTGCTTTCTCTCGCAAGGCTCCCACTCCTAAGATGGCCGATTCCGGAGGATTGAGAACAGGTGTAAATGCGTCAACCCCATAGGTTCCCAGGTTCGTGATTGTGAACGTCCCACCGGTAATGTCGTCTAGACCCAACCCGTCGGATCTCGCCCGGGTCACCAACGAACGAATATCGTTGGCAATCTCTACCAACGACTTACGATCGGCATGCTTCACATTTGCTACAACAAGATCTGTGCCAGCCTCCATCGCTAATCCAACATGCACGACGTCGTGGAGATGGATCTCTTCACCAACAATGCTGGCATTCACCCGAGTATGTTCACGCAGCGCCTGGGCACAGATCCGGACCAGGATGTCGTTGTAACTGATCCGGAACCCCAGTGTCGCCTCATGACGGGAGGCTAACTCAGTGCGGAGATCATGGAAGCGACGGGCATCAGCTTCGGCGACCAAAGTAACCTGAGCACTCTGCTGCAAACTCTGCTGCATTCGGTCAGCAATAACACCACGCACGCCGGCCAGCGGAATCACACTGCCCGCTGGGAGCTCTGGTACCGCGACCGGAGCCACAGTCGGATTAGTGGACGGCGCGACTGCTGCTGGAGCTTTCGAGACGTTAACCACGTCCTGTTCAATTATTCGGCCCCCAGGACCAGTCCCGACGACCGTCGCAAGATCAACCCCCAGATCCCGAGCCACACGTTTAGCTAACGGCGAGGCCTTGACTCGCGCCCCAACCTTCGGCACCTGCACAACTTGAGCTGTAGCCGGCACTACTGACGCCTGAGGAGCTGTCACAACCGGAGCCTCAGCAACCGTCGTGGAAGCCTGCATAGCCGGAGCTTCAACCGGAACCCGGGGTGCCGGGACAGCAGGCTCAGTCTCCGTCGTCTGACCACCACCTGCTGGGGGATCCGGATCCTCCGTTGGAGCCGTTTCACCATCTTCAAGGACCCAAGCCAGTAGCCCCTGAACCTTCACCGCATCACCACTTTGGGCAACAACACCACCTAATAATCCGTCGGCAGGAGCTTCTACCCGTGCATTGATCTTGTCAGTTTCGAATTCAAGAATTTCCTGACCTTTGCTGATTGTTTCACCCTCATCAACAAGCCACTCACTCACAACACCTTCTTCCATCGTCATGCCCATCAACGGCATTCGAATAGGTGTGGCCATAGGTTTAAACAGCTAGCCTAGCGGACGCCCTGAAGCGACTCGCGAATGGCCGCCGCTACCTTTTCGGCATCGGGGAAAGAACCCTGTTCCAGTGGTTCCGAGAATGGCACAGGCGCATGGGCAGCACCAACACGTAACACCGGAGCATCCAAATCGTCGAAGGCAAGTTCTTGAATCTGTGAGGCAATTTCCGCACCAAACCCACCAAACCGCACAGCCTCATATAACACCACAGCACGATGCGTCTTACGCACTGATCGAAGGATCGCATCAGTATCCAGTGGATAGAGTGACCGAACATCTACAACTTCAACGCTGATGCCTTCGGCGGCAAGTTGTTCGGCCGCTTCAAGCGCGTAGTGAACCTGCCGGGCATATGTGATCACACTTACGTCGGTACCCTCACGTTTAACGTCAGCCACACCAATAGGAACCAGGTATTCCTCTTCTGGCACATGACCGCGCATGGCATAGAGCGCCTTATGCTCGAACGACACCACGACGTTATCCTCGCGTATAGCCGATTTGAGTAGACCCTTAGCGTCGTAGGGTGTGGAGGCAGTTATCACCTTGAGTCCCGGCACATGAACAAACCACGCCTCAAGGCTCTGGGTATGCTGAGCGGCGTTTCCCGTACCCGCACCAAAAGGTGCCCTATAGGTCAACGGGAGTCGCGCCTTCCCCCCAAACATGTATCGATTCTTGGCCGCCTGATTAACGATCTGATCCATCGCGATACCCATGAAATCACTGTACATGAACTCCGCAATCGGCCGGCTTCCGGTAAGTGCCGCCCCAATACCGAGCCCAGCAATAGCAGCCTCAGCAATCGGTGTGTCAACAATCCGATCAGGACCGTACTTCTCGAGAAGCCCAGCTGACACCGCGTACGACCCACCCCACACGCCAATCTCTTCTCCAACCAAAAACACCGTGGGATCACGTTGCATTTCTTCGTCGATAGCTTCTCGAAGAGCCTCGCTCATAAAGATTTCGCGGGTTGCACCGTTAGACATTGTGTTTGCCATGGGAATTACTCCGCGTACACATCACGCTCGATAGCATCGAGCGTTGGCCACGGACTAGCTTCTGCAAACGAAACTGCATTCTCAATCTCCCGCTCTATGTCTGCGTCAATCGCATCAAATTCCTTGGCCGTCATGCGCTTGGCAGACGACACAGCCGTTCGAAAACGTTCGATAGGATCGCGAGCGACCCACTCAGCAATTTCTTCCTTTGTACGATAGTTCTTCTGATCAAGGACCGTATGGCCCTTGTGGCGGTACGTGAGGGATTCGATGAGCGTTGGACCCTCACCGTTGCGCGCTCGATCCGCCGCTTCTTTCACCGTTTCATAGACTTCGAACACATCATTACCGTCGATCTTTGGACTTGGAATCGAGTATGCAGGACCCCGAGCACTGATCGGGGCAGCGTTCGCAAATTCATTATGGGTCGCCATCCCATATTGATTGTTTTCGCAAAGAAAGATCACGGGGAGTTTCATGGTAGCCGCCACGTTCACCCCTTCATGGAAGGCGCCAGTCGGCCCGGCGCCATCGCCGAAGAAGCTAATTGTGACCTGCCCATCCTGACGCAGTTTCGATCCAAGGGCTGCACCGGTAGCAATCGGTATACCAGCCCCAACAATGCCATTAGCGCCCAGGTTGCCAAGTTCAAGATCCGCAATATGCATCGAGCCGCCCTTACCACCGCTATACCCTGTCGTGCGACCAAACAGCTCCGCCATCATCTTGTCCATTCGGGCACCCTTGGCAATGCAGTGACCATGGCCCCGATGAGTGCTCGTGATGAAATCCCCGTCCTCCAACGCCGCACAGGCTCCGGTCGCTGTCGCCTCTTCCCCAATATAGAAATGGAGCGCCCCACGCATCTTGGCAGCTTTGAAAGCCTCTTCAGCAGTTTCCTCAAATCGACGGATACGCCGCATGGTTTGATAGATCCATCGAACCTGACCGTCATCCATCGACTTCAATGTGGTATTCACCGTCGCAGTTGGACGAGCACGTGACTTTGTTGCCTTGGCACGAGCCTTGGAAGCCTTTCCTGTCTTACTAGAGGCACGAGCCACAGCTCGCCTTCTTGCGGCCACAATATGCCTCCGTTAATTCGACTTAGACGCCATCGTCAGGCGACGTTACTAGTGATGTTTTACAAACCACCGAGCGGCGGGAGTATATCGCACACGGGCTCTAGACCCCGTAACTTAAGCCATATTCGTGACGAACTAGCGAACAACCAGGTTAATCAACCGCCCCTGACGGTAAAAAACCTTATGCACCTCGAGGCCTTGGAGATGAGCCTGTACCCGTGGACTGGCGAGTGCCAGTCTCCTCGCCTGCATCTCGTCGATCGCAGTAGAGGCCTCGATTCGCTCCCGGACCTTTCCATTGACCTGGACCACCAGCGTGAAAGTCTCGTCAGCCGCCACATTCGCATCCCATGCGGGCCATTCCTGCTCGTGCACGCTGCGGGTGTGCCCTAACCGCTCCCAAAGCTCCTCTGCCATAAAAACCGCGCTAGGGGCCAGCAAAATGAGAAAGGTTTCCAACGCCTCTTGCCACGCCTTTGATGTTCGAATGTCCTCATCGTCAATCTCGATAAGAAAATTCGTGAATTCCATAAGGGCCGCCACCATCGTGTTGAACTTCAAAGCATCAATGTCCTCGCCCACACGGCGAACCAACTGATGGAGACGGCGTCGTAACTTGACCTCAACATCCGTGGACATGTCTTGTCGCCGCTCGCTCTCCCTGACGGTCTGGCCGAGCACAAGATTCCAGACACGACCCAGCCACCGTGACACTCCGGCCAGTCCTTGTTCACTCCATGGCAACGTGCGATCAAATGGACCCATAAATAGCGTGTACACCCGTAATGCATCACCGCCAACCGTTGCCGCAACCTCATCGGGAGTAACAACGTTGCGCCACGACTTGGACATCTTGGTAGCCCGAAACTCAACGAGGCTCACCCCTTCACGATCGCTCCGGGCACCGGTCAAATCAAATTTCGCATCGAGGGGGTAGTGGCGATACGACTGAGCGGCGCCTGGTGCGTCATAAGCATCAACGCCCTCAGTTGCGATCACACGTGCACTACCTTGACTGTCCACTTGAAGATCAGACTCAATAGTCCACCCTGGCTGGGCTAGAAGCATCCCTTGGTGCCGAAGCTTCCGGAAGGGCTCCTCGAGCTCGAGAACGCCCGCATCCCGTAACGCCTTGGTCCAGAACCTGGCGTACAACAGGTGCATGACCCGGTGCTCACCACCGCCAACATAAAGATCG
Organism: Rhodospirillaceae bacterium; assembly: GCA_002717225.1. GTDB lineage: Bacteria > Pseudomonadota > Alphaproteobacteria > UBA828 > UBA828 > PTKB01. Next base: position 6,819 of record PBDG01000074.1, read on the forward strand.
ACCGGCATCCACCGGCGCACCGCTTCAGGATCAAACGGCCGTCCATCTTCATGCGGACTACAGAACCTGAGGAAGTACCAGCTTGAGCATGCAAACCCTCCCAGGGTGTCCGTTTCACGACGAGCAGGACCATTGCAACTCGGACAGGCCGTTTGCACCCAATCCTCCGCAGCTTCAAGCGGAGATTTACCACGGAGCTCCTGAACATCAAATTGATCTACCCGCGGCAGAACGACCGGAAGTTCGGCTTCCGGAATAGGCACCGCACCGCAATCGTCACAGTGGACGATTGGAATTGGTGTGCCCCAATATCGTTGTCGTGATATGAGCCAGTCACGCAGTCGATAATTGACTGCGAAATCACCAGTCCCACGATCCTTCAGCCACTGGGTCACAGCGCTAGAAGCGTCGTCAACACCTAATCCGTCGAATTCGCCAGAGTTAACTAGCGACCCTTCGCCCAGGTATGCCTCATCAAACGGCATTCCATCCCAATCTGGCGGCGCAACGACCGGCCGAATCTCGATGCCAAACTTCGACGCGAACGCAAAATCTCGTTCGTCGTGAGCAGGCACGGCCATGATGGCTCCAGACCCGTACGACATCAGAACGTAATCGGCAATCCAGATGGGCAGAGCCTCGCCGTTCACAGGATTAATCGCGTAGCCGCCGGTAAAAACACCGGTCTTGTCCGGATCAAGCGCCACCCGGTCAAGTTCAGATTTACGAGCAGCGGCATCCACGTAATCCCGAACCTCGACAGCATGACTGTCAGTTGTGATCCTGGAAACCAAGGGATGCTCAGGCGCCAAAACCATAAACGTAGCCCCAAACAACGTGTCGGGACGCGTCGTAAACACGCTGATCACATCTCCATCATCCGTCGTAAAGCAGATGTCAGCTCCATCGCTTCGACCTATCCAATTGACCTGCGCTCGAACGGTCTCCTCCGGCCAGTCCAGATCATCTAGACCGTCAATTAGCTCGTCGGCATAGTCCGTAATCTTGAAAAACCACTGCGTGAGCTCACGGCGGGTAATGTCTGCATGACCACGCCAATCAGTCCCATCAGCATTAACCTCTTCATTCGCAAGGGCCCCACACACCGGACACCACCACTGAAGCCCGGTGGACCGATACGCAAGGCCTTGCTCGTACAACTTGAGAAAAACCCACTGCGTCCACCGATAATAATCAGGATGGCTGGAATTAATTTCCCGATCCCAGTCATACGATGTCCCAGCCAAATCAAGCTGTCGACGATAATTTGCAGTCCATTCCGTGGTCAGATCCTCAGGATGACGGCCGGTTTCAATCGCTGCGTTTTCGGTCGGCAAACCAAAAGCATCCCAGCCCATCGGACGCAACACGTCGTATCCCCGCATCCGCATCACCCTAGCCACAACATCTGATGGGATGTAATTACGAAGATGACCCACACTAATCCCATCACCCGAGGGGTATGGGAAAAAATCCAGACAGTAGAACGTAGGACGGTCGGACGGATCTGGCGTTCGATACATCCCTTGTGTTGCCCAGCGACGACGCCACTTGGTGTCCATCGCCACGGGATTGAATTCAGTCGTCATAGCGTCTTGCCGTAATGCCACATATGGTTGACCTGTCTCATCATTCTAGAATTCTTGATCCAACAACGGTCTCAGCACGTGAAGACCGTTCCACGCACATAATCAGCCTCAGGCGACGCAAGAAAGCTAAGGACACGGGCCACGCCAGATGGATCGAAAAGCTCGGCTTGCTTACGCCTGATAGTTGCCTCATCTGTTCCAACACTCCGACCAACATCCTCCACATTCTTGTTTTTTAGTGGGGTCGCGATGCTCCCGGGCGCAACAGTATTAACCCGAATTGAACGTCCCTGAAGCCGATTTTGCAACACGAGACCGAGACCATGCACGGCGCCTTTACTCGCGCCATAGGCATACGAGGAACTCCCGCCAGTGACACCCGCCCCCGACGCAAGCAACAAAACCACACCATGCCCCGATGTTCCCATCGCCCGTATTGCATGTTTCGCGCACAGGAATGAGCCGCGGGCATTGACATCGAGAACCCGATCAAACGTCTCAACATCAAGATCCTCAACCCCAATGGCAGCACCCTCCAAAATGCCGGCACACGCGATAAGGACGTCCAAACGACCGAAAGCACGAGTTGTTCGGTCCATTAACTCGTGGACGGCAGACTCATTCGCAACATCACACTCCACAAACATTGCGGAGTATCCTGCTCTCGACAGGTCGGCCGCTAACTCTGTTCCCTTGTCTGTCGCCACATCTGCTACGACTACATGCGCGGCGCGTTTTGCACATAGTTCGGCGGTAGCTCGACCAATCCCAGAAGCTCCACCAGTGACAACGATCACACGTCCCTCAAGACCCAAGGACATTAGGGCTCATCCCAGGTGAGACCAGCGTCAGACATCGCAGCATCAATATTCCGCTTGGCCGCAGGAATTTGTTCTGGTGGCAAATGCTCAATCAACACGCAAGTGTCAGGCGCAGCCTCGTTCAGCGCGGTCAATCCTGCCACGTGATCAACAAGCCCTTCACCAATTGGAACTTCACTGATATGGAGAACCAACGGACTGTCCACGATGTAGTCCTTCCAGTGAGCTGCGACAACTCGACCACTGGTCGCGTCAAGCAAGCGGTCTATAAGAGCTTGAGGCGTCCATGCGTCCCAGATACTTCCCACGAAGTTGACCGGATCAAAATTCATCCCGAGAGACTTAGCCGGTACCCGACGAAGCACTTCAGAAACCCGCGACGGCCGATCGAGAACGGAAAGCACGTGCCCTTCGAGAGCCAGAATGACGCCTTCCGCATCAGCAGCGACGGCTACCGCAGTCAGGCTAGAAATCACCCGTTCAAATACAGGCTCTCTTTGGTGTTCCGGATGGGGGGCCCAGCTACCTGCTGGATTAAGACTGCCAGGTCGTACGTAGAGCGTATGAGCTTCGAGTAGACGAGCTGCTTGCATGTGCCGTTTTAAACCTTCAATCCCCGCGGCACGGACTTTCTCATCATGGTCCACAAGCGACGGGTAAAGCCCGTTAGCCTGAGCGACGGCCACACCCTCACCGTGGAGCATGGCGCGGATTCTCTGGAATTCTTCAGGTTGATATTGATCCGGCTCGCCTAGTTGCACGGTCGTCCCAGTAAAGCCAAGTGCACGCAACTCGCGAATGTCACCAAGGGTGATCTTTCCTAGATCGCTTGGCAATAAGCCAACAACCCCACTCTGCATACTTTTCCTTCGTCACGGAGTAACAGAAACCGCAGCGTACACGGTCTTCCCATGCCGCCGGTTCACACGCTGATCCGAAAGCGTGGAGCACAGCGTCTTCCTGCGTTTACACCCGAGATTCCTCGTCGCGATCCGCCAATACCTGCTCCGGATCGATAGTCCACAATCCTTGATTCCAAATCATGACGCCGAGCACGACCAGCACACTTAGCACGCCACCCATCACCATCGCGACCGGCGTCCCCACCGTCTCGGCAACTACAGCCATTGGCAATAGTCCCAGGGGGGTCAATCCCCAGCTCAGCATCCAGATTGACAGCACGCGGCCCCGTAATTGATCTGGCACTAACAGTTGAATGATGGACTGATTTGTCGCCATGTATACCGCCTGGAAAAACCCGGAAATAAACAGGACAAGTCCAGAAACCATTAAGGATCGAGTAAACGCCAGCACAATTACAAGCGCACCAAAGGTAAAAGCGGACATGAGAACAACCGGACCTTTATAGCGATGCTTGGCGTATGTCACCACCATTAACGAACCAATGACCGCACCCACCCCCAAGGCACCCATGAGCAACCCGAGATCTTCAGGCCCCGCCCCCAAATCTTGTTTCACAAAGGCTGGTAGAAGCATGATCATGGGCATGCTGAACAGGGCAGGGGACATCCCAAGCAGCATTAGTGCAAGCATTATCGGGGTCCTGAACACGTATCCAAACCCCTCACGCAAAGCCCCGAGAGTCGAACCACGGGCACGTGGATGATCATCACCACCCTTGACCGTCAGAAGGTTCAATGTGCTCCAAACATAGCCACCCACCTGAGCAAAATATGTGCCGGCAATGCCAATAATCCCGATAAGAAATCCGGCCAGCGTCGGACCAACGACCCGGGACGCATTCATAGTTGTGTTTGTTAACGCGACGGCATTGCTTATGACATCGCGCGGCACCAAATCTGATACCAGCGCATTTCGAGCCGGCACACTCAACGCGAACGACGCTCCAATCGTGATGCCGGCAAGTGCAAGATGCCAGACCTCAATCACATCGATCGCGACCAGGATCCCAACGGCCAGCCCTGATCCACCCATAAGTACTTGTGCTCCCAGTAACAATCGGATGCGGTTAAAGCGGTCAGCAAGCACCCCACCAAACGGCGAGAGGATCAGCATGGGGATGGATCGAAAGAACGCCAGCAAACCGAGTACAAAGGGCGAGTCCGTTAGTTGGACTACCAGCCAACCCTGAGCGATTGACTGCATCCAAAAAGACATCGTGGTACCCAAATTGGCCCGCCACAAGCGACTAAAATCCCGGTGGGCAAACGCCGGAACAAAACGATCCCGGAATCGATCCTGGGACGATTTGTACTCGCTCACCGTACGGAGTGCCCGACCAAAGGCATGCAGGAAAAACTCGGTGTTACCAACACATAGCAACTTCGACAAACACTACTGAACACGATTGGCGCAAATTGAGGGCTCAGTAGAACCATGTCGGAATTCGTTCTCCTCGCTATAGCAAGGACATTACTCGATATCCGTTTGAATGCCTACGAACCGCATCGAAGATCGAAACCACCCGCATCGCTTCATCAGCAGAGACCGTCATGAGACGGCCAGTACCTATCGATTCGACAAATTCGTCGAGTTCCTCACGCCACGGATCCGCTTCCGGAACGGAAATGTCACGAGATTCTCCGGATGCCGTAACCGTAATATGGCCGGCTCCGTCGGCATACGCGATTGACCCGTTTCGGCAAAGCACATTGCGTCCGGCCTGAGCCTGACCAGAAAATCCACGTCGATAAGTAATCGTTGCCAAACCCCTATCTTCGAACCTCAGGGTTACGTGGACAGCACATCGATCAAAAACATCTCCGTCCGGTTCCATCCACGTTCCAGCTGAAACTTCCACAATCGGCCCACGGGCATATATCACCTGAAGCCCAAGTATCACCGCATATACGACGGGATGTCCGCTTATCCGTTGATCAAAACCAGGGCGACGACCGCGGCGCGCATCATTTGAAGGCTGTACCACCGCATGGTCATGCACAGGACCACCAAGCGCAGCGATCTGTTCTCGAATCAAACACTGGGCGGGTCGAATTACGCTGGTATGCCCAACCCGTATTACCAACCCATTCTCATTCGCCACCGCAAGTAAACGTGAGCCATCCCGAGGACTCATCGCCAATGGAGATTCGGTGAACAGATGTTTCCCAGCGCTTAGGACAGCCATCCCCATCTCGGCACGGGTATCTGGATGCGTCGTCAGCACCACCGCGTCCACATCCGGCCTTCCAACGGTAGCTCTCCAATCCGATGTGTACTCAACGCCATGTCGTGCTGCAAGTTCTGTACCCGTCTTCTCGTTTCGCGCCGCAACTGCCACCAAACTCGTATGCGCGCTATTGGCCAGTCGTTCGGCCCTCACGCCAGCCATCTGGCCACTACCCACAATCGCAACACGTACATGACCCGCAACGTCTTTATCCACGAGCAGCGCCCTTTCCAAGGCTTAATCGAGCCCATTGAGTGATCAAAATTACTTCGGCTGGCTCCGACACGTCATTAATAACAATCTCAACATGTCCAAAAAGCCAGCCCACGTGTCATCATGCCGGGCGCAACACAGCGGTCGAAAAAGAGTAAGCATGACTGACGGCACACTCGGCATTGGCATCGTAGGTGCAGGTGACATCGTACGTTCCCGACACATGCCGAACCTTGAAGAAGTCCCTGATGTCTCCGTCGTCGCTGTAGCGAATCGCCGCCGTTCCACAGCTGAGGCCTTTGCCAGTGAATTCAACGTCCCCAACATCTTTGATGACTGGCTGGAAGTCGTCCGACACCCTGAAGTCGATATCGTATGGATTGGAACCACGCCCTACCTGCATGCACCGATCTCCGTAGCAGCCCTAGAAGCCGGAAAACATGTGTTTTGCCAAGCTCGAATGGCACGAAATCTTGCCGAGGCTCGGACCATGCGAGCTGCCGCTGCAGCGCACCCGCATCTGGTCGCGGCCATCTGTCCTCCGGGCCACGGAGTTCACGGGGACCGTACGATGCGTCGGCTGCTTGGGGTCGATCGTTTCATCGGCACCTTGCGCCAAGCTCGTATGACCTCCTTTACCGGCGTTGCCGTTGAGAACGAGGACTTGCATTGGCGACAAGATTTCGACATTAGCGGACACAACGTCATGAACGTCGGGATCATGGTCGAAGTTCTGCAGCGATGGCTTGGGCCAGAACGAACAGTGCAAGCCATGACGCACGTCCACATCAAAGAACGACGAGATCCTGAAACACGAGCGTTTCGACCAGTACGCGTACCTGACTCGTTTACGGCAATTGGTGAATTGGCGTCCGGTGCCGACTACGTCTATCAATGGTCAGGCTTAGCCCATCACGATCCGGCGTCTGAACTCTGGCTCTATGGCGACCAAGGCACGCTGGTGTACGACCTCGATACCGACTCGATCCTCGGAGCCACCATAGACGACGCCGAACTCGAACCAATCGAGATCCCTTCAGACGAAATTTACGATCCGAATGTAGAGGCGGATTTCATTGCCGCTGTCCGGGATGGCAGCGGGAACACCGGCCTAGCTCCAAGTTTCGACCGTGCCTACCAATACATGGAGTTTCTCGAAGCAGCCGCGCGATCCTCTCGTGATGGCCGTCGAGTTGGCATCCCGCTGGACTAAACCCCAGGCCACACTCCCCACATGATCTTCCACAGACGCCGCCAATACTTCCCTGATTGTCCCACTGTTCCGTGGCGAATCGTATGTGTCGTGATGATTGCGCTTGTTGCCATGTTGGGAACATCTGCGTCAAGTGCCCACGCCGAGAACGGTGAGGTGGCAATCAATGCTGGAGCATTCTTCCCAACCACGATTGATGGAAACGAAGATCTCGGCTTTTCAGTGACCGATGACCGAAACATCCGCCTGTGGAGCGCATGGCAAGCATTAGGAGGTCAACAAACACTAGGCGCCCCTCTTTCTCGTCGATTCATCATGGACGGACTGGTTTCTCAAGTCTTTGAACGAGGCGTTCTGCGGTGGCATCCCCACGGATCGGCCTCCATCGCCAACGCCTTCGACGACCTGGCAGCTCGTGGGCACAACCCGCTCCTGCTCAACCAGTTCGGGGTGCCGCAGTCAGCTAACTGGGCCGAGGATGACGGGGACGATTGGCCAGGCATCCAGACTCGCCACATGGCCTTACTCACAGGCTCAGAACCATGGCGCATGGCCTTACGAACGGCGTATCGCGCAGCCAACGGACCTCTGGATAGTGAGGCCGCCGCAATCAACCTCTATGGCCTGCCTATGGCGGTTGAGCCAACGACTGCCGGGTACGTACTCCGTGCTCAACGAGCCGCCTGGGTCATTGACCCCGACCACTCGTCTGTCGCGGTCCCTATTGATCTCGCCACGGTGCTGACCACAACAGGATCGATCCCGAGCTTCGCCAGAGTTCCTCACCGGGCCGACGAACGACCGCACCTACCGCCCCGAACACCAACAAGCGCAGTCCACTTTTTCGACTGGTGGCGCGATGCGAACCTCCCATCCGAATTTTTTACCCACAGCCTCAACTGGGACCGTATCGGTATTCATCCGTCGCAAATCGGAACGCCTGCGTATTACGACGCTAACTTCCGACTCATTCGTGACCTTGGCGTGGACGGTGTGTTTTGGGAATGGTACGAGGGGGCAAACCTCAAGCCCACGACGACAATTATCAACTCGCTGCGTCGTCACGGCCTCAAAATAGGACTGTTTTATGACTGGGAATTGTTGCACGCCGGGGGGCAGGCGGTGCTCAGCGACCGCGCCTATATCGCCGCCAACGAAGCCAGTCTCAGCAAGATCGTCGACGAAACGATTGCGTTCTACTCGGATATTCCACGCGACCTGTGGCTGACTGATGCTGAGGGACGGCTGCCAGTCGCGGTCTACGCCTACGGATTCCCACAACGCATGACCGACATCGCGTCATGGACCTGGTTTTTCACCGAACTCCCGCGAAGGGTTGAAGCGGCGCTGTCCGCCGATGTGATTTTTGACTGGTCCGTCGCCTACCTGCCGCCATCCCAGGTTCAAGAATTTGCGTTCGAGCGATGGCCCGAAACGTATGCACCTTTCAACTTTGTTGTCGACCTGCCCCAATCGCAGTTTGGACACCACATCGTCACCTGGAATTACATTTTCGATAACCGAGGCGTCGCTGCCCGAGATGGATTGCCACGTGTAATTCGCGATGACAATCGCTATCTTCAAGAAACGGATTGGCTGGCTCGCCATACGCAGCCAAGTTTGATCTTCATCTACAGTTGGAATGAGTTCTGGGAAGGGTCTCACCTTTTCCCTGACGATACCTATGAGTGGCGACGATACAACCTGGCCCAAGCCCAGCTGAAAGCACTGAGAAGCTCCGTTGTGGACGATCTTCCACGAACCGTAGTGATTACAGACTCCGCGGTGGCATTTCCCGACGGAACCAATGGACTCCTTGAAAACCAGCGCACGCTTGTCCGTAACTTTCTACGTCGCTACGTACCCCAAGCAAATTTGATTACCGCAAATCAAGTCACGATGGCTACTCTCGAAAAAACCGACATGATCGTCAGTCTCACGACCGACCGTCGTGTTGATGCGCTTTTTCAACAATTGCCCGCACGAATACAGATCGTCTATTGGAACGCCAACGACCTGACAACCGAATTTGCTCGACGTTTTGTACAGGAAGTGGATGCAGAACGACCTCTGGGCCGGTTTGAGGTTCAAGATTCGAAAGATCAGGCCACTGGGCACTCGATGTTTGCCGAGGGCGACGTGTGGCTCGTCACCCCGAATCCCGACGCCATCGCCAATCTTTACTTTGATGTCAATGGGACCAGCTATCCGCTAATCATAAAGTCCGACAACGATCAGTGGATCAACATCTACGGCCCAACCGAAATCGCCCTCCAAACCGCGTTTGAGACGGTGTACGGGCGAGCGCTTGAACCCGCAATCACGTTCGCACTGGGTGGAAATATCCAACGTCTGGAAGTGTATCCAGATGGCCGTGTGATCCAGAACACATTCAGTGCGCCGTCCGTATTCCGACATGAGCCGCTGGCCATTCCCACGTTCGAACCCGCAACACCTGCCGATCTTCCAACCACTCGGTGACTGACCGGCGGCCGATGCCGGAAACCCCGAACTCAACGTCCGATACATCACACCGGTTAGGTGTCCTGCGTCATCGCAACTTCGCATTGTTCTGGTTCAGTCTCGTGTTCTCACACAGCGGGACATGGATGCAGCTCACCGTCGTGGGTTGGCTTGTTTTTGATATGACAAATTCCCCGGCTTGGCTTGGTGTAGTGGGCGCCTCACGTGCAGCTCCAATGATTGTTCTACCGTTCTTTGGCGGAGTCATCGCAGACCGTATGGATCGACGCCTGCTGCTCTGGATCACACAGAGTGGGCAAGCCCTTTTGGGTCTGACTCTTGCCCTGCTCGTGGCAACGGACCTGGTTTTGGTTTGGCACATCATCGTGGTGATGTTCCTCGGCGCAATTATTGAAGCCGTGGATCAACCAACCCGCCAAGCAATTGTCCCGTTACTAGTGCCCCGCATTGACCTTCGTAAAGCCATCGCGCTCCACGCCGTTGTCTTTTCTGGTGGTGCTCTCGTCGGGCCAGCCGTAGCAGGACTGTTGGCCCCTGCGGTTGGGCTTGCGACGGTGCTGTTCATCAACGTGGCCAGCTTTGTGCCCGTATTTATCGCTCTCCCCCTTCTCCATCTGCCTCGATTTGAACCACGACAACACGAACCCGTACTAACGTCCGTCAAAGACGGTCTGCACTTCGCGTTTACCCGTGAATTAATCGTTGTTGTAATCCTCGTGTCGGCTGTCGGCAGCCTGTTCGGACGTTCGTACCAACTGCTGGCACCGGTGTTCGCCCGAGAAGTGCTCCTAACGGACATTACGGGGCTTGGCTGGCTTGCATCAGCTCCGGGTCTCGGGGCTGTGCTTGGAGCGTTTGCCATCGCGAGTGCACGTTGGCTCCCGGCCAACGGAAGACTTACCGGTTTCTCGGTCGCCGGATATCTCCTCGCTCTCGTGGGATTTGCGATCTCTAACAACTTTGGTCTTTCGGTGCTGCTGCTGGTCTTAGTCGGACTGCTTAACACGGTGTTTTCTGCCGCCGTACGAACCATGCTCCAACTCGAAGCCCCAGAGCAGTATTACGGTCGCGTGATGAGCCTCAATACCATTACGTTTATCGGCCTAGCACCTCTGGGCTCCTTGATCATCGGGGCCATCGCGGAATTGGCTGGCATCCAACTCGCAACCCTCATCGGGGCTACTGTCGTAGCAATCGTTTTTTCCTTTGCGTGGTTGACCCAACCCGCCCTCCGAAATGCGTCTTAATATCTAACGTCCGCACAACGTAGAATCTACGCATGGCAAAAATCGGTGTGTTCTATGGAGATGGTTTTGATCCTGGGGCATATACGCTTGCGCTTTTTCATGCCCAAGTGGCCGTCGCACATACGGCTCATACCATCGGTCTGTATACCTTCAGACCCGATGACCTGAAAACTGCGTCGATGCAGGCTCCAGAGGTTGACGGGCTACTGACATTCGGACCGAGCTCGACAGACATCGAATTCCTGAAGACTCACGATCGACCATCCCTCGTATGCGAGCGCGTAGTTCCAGGCTGCGCATACGTGGCACCAGACAATTACGATATGGGTCGCACAGCGGCTACCCACCTTCTTGATCTTGGGCACAAACGACTTTCGGTGGCCCTTCCTGGTGATCCCAACACACTGGATGCGTATCACGGTACTCGCTTTGTCGGATTCCGAGAGACTGCCGCCGCCGCCGGACAACCAATTACCGATGACGACATTTTCTTTGGGGCCAAAGAAGCAACGACCGGAACAGCGGTCGCCGAAACTCTGTTGGCGCGAGGAGATCTCCCCGATGCCATCTACGTCCAAAATCTTCCTATGGCCCTTGCGGCGTTCCAGACATTGACCGCTGCTGGTGTTTCAATTCCAAACGACATCTCGTTTGTCGGCACCACGTTTACGCAACTCAATGCTCCAATGGCAACAACACACACCATCCCTCCAATGACCACTGTGACGTTTCAGAAAGAAGAAATGGGCCGGATGGGCGTCGAGTATCTATGTGAAGCTGCTGCAAATCCTGCGGTGAGCCCTATTGAAGTACTACTTCCCGGGATCTTGATAGGTGGAGAGTCCACGGCCGAAGCATAGTCGTCACCTAAATTTACTTCCTGGAAACTAGTATCTATCAAAAGGTCCGTAACTAATTCCTCTTCGCATCGGACTACTGTGAAACGGCTCCGGGGTCACCGACTACGTTTCCCTAACGAAAGAACTACAACGCCCTGTATATCGCAGGAATCAAAAAACATTCCGTTGGCCCACACCATTGGCGTGAAGAATTTGAACTTGCAACGTACCCGCTAATCAGTAGGATCGCGCTGGAGAACAGGGCGACGTAGCGATTGGGGCGCAGGTTCACCAACAAAACCCTCTTGCTCAAGCCGATGCGCAAGCTTCAGCGCCAAGGAACGTCCACAGCGAAGCTCTCGCGAGAGCATATCTGGTGTAATGCTGTCATACCGCATTACGAGTTCGGTCGCTTCAATAAACATTTCGTCTTCATCGTTCTCCGATTCAGTCACTTCTCTGAGTTCGTTCGGTGCTACAAGCATCGGATCGCCCTGCTCACGCCAGTGACCAACAACATTCCGAATCTCGTCATCGCTTACAAAAACACCTTGGACACGCTGCGATTTTCCACCCTCAGGCGGCAGATACAGCATGTCCCCACGCCCAATGAGGCGCTCAGCACCTGCCGCGTCCAGAACAGTCCGAGAATCTGCCTGGCTGCTAACCATAAAAGAAATCCGTGTAGGGAAATTAGCTTTAATCAAACCGGTAATCACATCGACCGAAGGACGTTGCGTCGATATCACCAAGTGAATACCAGTTGCACGGGCCATTTGGGCAAGACGTGCAAGCAACCGTTCGACATCACCAGGGGCCGTCATCATGAGGTCAGCGAGTTCATCAATGACTACAACCGTGTATGGCAACGGACCATCCGTTCCAGGCAACGGATCCTTGTTGTAGGCCACGACGTTTCGGACTCCAGTCTTATTGAACAATCGATATCGCCGGGCCATCTCGTTGCTTACCCACGTCAAAACGTTCACAACCTCGTTAACGTCTGTGATAACCGGCATTCGTAGATGCGGCACGCCTTCGAAGGCCACTAGCTCAACCATTTTGGGATCTATCAAAATAAGCTGGAGCTCTTCCGGAGTCTTAGTGAACATCAGCCCGGTAATCAGCGACGTCAGGCAAACCGATTTTCCCGCGCCGGTAGCTCCGGCAATAAGCACGTGCGGCATTCGCGTCAAATCAACGACGCGCACCTGTCCCGCTACATCTTGACCGAGTGCAATCTTTATCTCGGCATCCGAGGCTACCCAAGCCTCACTCTCCATTACCTGACGTAACGTCACCGTTGCAGGATCTGTATTTGGTGTCTCAAGACCTACGTATGGTTGGCCAGGCACCGGCGCCTCGATACGTACACTTCGTGCCGCCAATTTCAGCGCCAGGTCGTTTGCAAGAGTCGTGATCCGTGCAACCTTTACCCCAGGACCGGGCTGAAGAAGATACTGAGTTACGACTGGCCCAGGAACAGCCTCAGCAACCGTCACCTGTACGTTGAAAGACGCTAACGTCTCTTCAATTGTTGCAGCCTTCGCCACAATTTCCTGTTCCGAAACCTCTGACGCGTCTTCAGAAATCTCAAGCAAATCAATTTGGGGGAGATTCCAGCGACCATCTTTCGGGGGAGGAGGCACCTCGGCTAATACGCGTTCAGCTGTCCGGATAAGAGGCTTCTGATCCCATGACGTATCTTCATCAGCATCAGAAACCTCCTCCACGACGTCCACAGTAGCGACTTCTTCATCTATAACGACGTCGGCAGATTGTTCAGTTTTTCCATTCGGTGTAAAAAATGGTCGAGCCCGAAAGTTTGCAGCAACGATTACTCCTCTGATCCACGATAGGCTTGCGCGGACACCCACAATGATGAACCGTCCAGGCCACTGAATGGCTGCAAGCCCCCACGGAGATGCAGTTAGTCCGTACGCCAAGGCCAAGACGGCCGACACGCTTAGCACGATGTATCCAGCAAGATCGCCGGCACTCGCACGTATAGCTCTAGCCATCATGCCGCCAACAAATCCACCGGCGGATGACAGGCCCTGCTCAGTCGAAGCTGCTGCCAGATCCACCATTGCGGATAACGCAGCCAGAAATACACAAGCAGCGATGAGATGAGTCACATCGATATTAGGCCGTCGTCGAGCACCACCAATTGCGAGAGCACCACCAATAAATACACCAGCAACCGGGGCCAATATGCCTGCTCGACCAAGAACGAACGCTACGGCTTGAGCTGCACCTGTAAACACGGGGGTATCACTAGCGAAGTAACCCACGAATGCGAGAACAGCAAGCCCGCTAATGAATACTCCACAAAGGCCCACTAATCCCCAGCGATCAGACCGCACTGAATTTGCCTGCGGTCGTCCATCCTTTCGGTTTTCGGCCACGGGAGGCCCTCCTCGGCCCGAGCTAACGCTCGCGCCGCTCTTAAACCTCGGTAACGATCGGTAAAATCACCGGTCGTCGCCGGGTTTCCCGGTAAAGCTGCCTCCCAAGCACCTTCCGGATCTTGTCTTGTAAATATTCGGGGTCCGGATCCGGATGATCACCCTGCTCGATAGCCGAACGAACAGCATTTCGAACACGATCCAGCAAGGCATCAGCCTCCGGAGGGTAAACGAACCCTCGGAAGATGATATCCGGCTCGGCCAAACACTTTCCACTATGACGGTCCACATTAACAACTGCCACAACCACACCGTCTTCTGAAAGATGTCGCCGATCGCGAAGGGTTACATCACCACCACCGCTTACGGTTAATCCGTCGACAAACACATTGCTGACATCGGTCGAATCAACAACATCAATACCGTCCGCGGTGAGGTGGACAACGGAACCTGACTCTGCAACCAAGATGTTTTCTTCGTCTACCCCCACCTGAACCGCAAGCCGTCGATGTTCCTCGAGATGCCGAAACTCGCCGTGCACCGGCATAAAGAACTTGGGTTGTAATGTCGACAACATGTACTTGAGATCTTCCTGGCTACCATGACCAGAGACGTGAACCGGAAGCAGTCGCTCATACAACACCCGAGCTCCCTGACGACCCAACCGATCAATTGTCTTGTTCACAGCCTCCTCATTCCCGGGAATGGCAGTGGCTGACACAATCACCGTGTCGTCAGGAATGATGTCTATAAAGCGATGATCTCGGTTTGCAATCCGGACGAGCGCCGACCGAGGTTCCCCTTGTGAACCAGTACAAATAACCACCATTTCCTCAGCCGGAAAGTCTCCTAGATCACTAGAGTCAACTATCAGATCATTTTCTGGTAGATGCAGGTAACCGAGCTCACTGGCGACCCGAACATTGCGTTCCATGCTGCGTCCGACAAAGCAGACACGACGGCCAAATTCATGCGCCGCATCTACAACCTGTTGAACGCGAGAAATAAGTGAGGAAAAAGTGGCAACGATAATCCGCCCTGGAGCAACCTCAAATATCCGAGCAAATGTGTCCGCAATTTGCGCCTCCGACGGTGTATGACCCGGATGATCTGCATAAGTGCTATCCGACATCAGGAGCAGAACCCCATCCGAGCCAAGACGCCCCAACGTCTGAAAGTCGGGCGGAATCCCGTCAACCGGAGTGTGATCAAGCTTAAAGTCACCCGTGTGAACAATGGTTCCAATCGGCGTATGCACCGCGATGCCCATCGCATCCGGAATGCTGTGACAGACGTGGAACCACTCGCACCTGAACGCCCCAAGCGTTACCGATTCCCGAGCAGCCACGGTCTGTAACCGAGCCTTCTCTTCAAGACCAGCCTCCTCAATTTTCACCCCAACAAGACCCATTGTGAGACGCGACCCGAAAACCGGTACATCAAACTCACGCAGCGCGTATGGCAGCGCTCCAATATGGTCCTCGTGGCCATGCGTAATCACAAATGCCCGAAGCTTGTGGCGAATCTCGCGCAAATACGAGAAGTTCGGTAGCACCAGATCAACGCCAAACATGTCGGCGTCAGGAAACGTGATTCCACAATCCAGAACGATCGCATCGTCACCATATTCGATGACGGTACAGTTCTTTCCAATCTCTCCTATACCCCCAATAGACACAATTCGCACTGTGTCTGAGGTCATCGCATGGGCCACTAGCGCATCCTTCCTTTCGACGCCTACGAAAACAACGACAATTGGCGGGTCGAAGGAGGCGTCGGCGGATCGGCCTCAGCCGATGAAGCATCAGCTAACAGTTTGGGGATCATCTGAAAATCCTCGGCAAGCACATCTCGGAGTTTGAACTGACGAAGGGCAGCCGCCGGGTGATACACCGGCAGAAACGTCCGTCCGTGGAGCCGTCGGGCTACACCACGCGCCCGAGAAATTCGAGCCTCAGGAAAGAACGCATTCAGCGCGTATCGTCCGAGTAGCACAATAAGACGAGACTGAATTAACGCGAGCTGTTGCTCCAAATATGGGAAACATGCCGTAGCTTCTTCAGGTTCCGGGTCCCGATTGTTCGGCGGCCGACATTTAAGCAGATTGGCAATAAACACGTCACTACGACGCATCTCAATTGCCGTAATCATTTCATCTAACAACTTGCCGGCCTGCCCCACAAACGGACGGCCTTGCTGGTCTTCATGAAAACCTGGACCCTCACCAACAAGTACCACCCGAGCGTTTGCCGACCCCTCGCCAGGAACAGCGTTAGTACGTCCAACGTGAAGATCGCACCGATCGCAAATTTTGACAGCCGAGGACAGACTCTCCAGATCCGGGAATACTGGAAGATCGTTCACGCGCTATGCACGGACATCCGCGGCCTGAAGAAATGGATCCAGCTCGTAGGAATCAAGCACCTGCCGTAAGCCGTCCTGCATCGTCGCCGGGAGTTCGATAAGCGGCGATCTTGGAACGCCAACAGAAAATCCACTCATGGTCAGCGCAGCCTTCACAGCAATAGGATTGGCCCACCCTGCTGGAAAGAGCGCACGAGCGATCGGTAAGAGCCGGAGATGCTGCCGGCGTGCCGCCTCGAAATCACCGTCAACAAACGAGTCAATCATTCGTCGGGTCTCAGTGCTCACCACGTGGGACTGCACACTGATAACACCAACACCTCCAAGAGCCAAGATCAGAAATGTATCGCTGTCGTTGCCGCTATATATCTGAAAACCTTCCTCCGCAGTTCGAGCAATTTCTCCAATCTGGTCGAAATCAGCACTCGCTTCCTTAACACCAATGATGTTCTCAACCGCACTAAGTCGAGCCACCGTATCGGCTGTCATGTTGAGGCTTGTGCGAGCAGGCACGTTATACAGAATATTCGGAAGCGGGGTAGCGGCCGCAATCTCTTTGAAGTGGGCCACAAGACCGTCCTGCGGAGGCTTGTTGTAGTACGGCGTCACCTGCAACAAGCCATGTACACCAATCTCGGCCGCCTCACGCGATAGGTGAACACTTTCAGCCGTGTGATTTCCCCCGGTGCCCGCGATCACACATGCACGATCCCCAACAGCAGCAAGCGCCTCGCGATAGAGCTGAAAACGCTCCTTTTCGCTGAGCGTAGGAGACTCTCCGGTCGTCCCGGTAACGACAATCGAATCATTACCAGCATCAACCAACCCTTCAACGAGACGTCCAAAAGTCTCGTAATCAACAGACCCTTGTTTATCAAACGGCGTAACCACTGCAGTGATGAGCCGGCCAAACGTCAGCATGCAATTCCCACCATCCCCGACCGACTTTTGCAGCCGTGGCATCCGTTCTTGATAACCAAAATTGTACCTGTGCTCAGAACATAGGATGGGATCTTCTGTAAAAGAAGCCCCACCTACACACATCTAACCATTTTTCGTCGCGCAAAATAGTGAACCCAGCGGCGCCACTCGATAATCGTCACGTCTATCTGCTTGCTACCAAAAGAAACGCCACCATATACGAAATGTCCGAGCCAGCCTCACGATGCGAGTTGGCAATAAATAAACGCCGGACTCTACGGAGGGTTACCGCAACCCCTGGTCAATCATTGACTCCACTATTTGAATAGAGTTAGTAGCAGCACCTTTTCGGAGATTGTCGGAAACCACCCAAAAGACGATTCCATTTGGATGAGACATATCAGCCCGAATCCGACCAACCCAAGTAGTGTCATTTCCTGCCGCCGTGCTCGGCATCGGATATTGCTCGCCTGCTAGATCATCGACCACACACACGCCGGCGGTCCCTTCTAAGATTGATCGGGCACGTTCAACCGAAAACGGCGTTTCGAATTCAGCATGCACCGCGGCCGCATGAGCACGGAAGACCGGCACACGAACACAGGTCGCGGACACCGCCAGATCTGGCAAATGCATGATCTTTCGGGTCTCCGCCGAGACTTTCCACTCCTCTTTGGAGTATCCATCATCCCGTGGGTCATCAATGGAAGGAATCAGATTCGAGGCAATCTGGTGCGGGAAAACATCAGTATTTACCGGGACTGATTCACCACGACCCATGGCTTGTGTCTGAATTCCGAGTTCGTCCATCGCAAGACCTCCGGCGCCAGACACCGACTGGTATGTATCAGCAATCAGTCGACACAGCGGAATCTCGTCATGGAGCGGAGCAAGCGCCTGCACAATAGGGGTCGTTGAACAATTTGGAATAGCAACAATCCCCTCGTGGGAAGCAAGATCTTCCGCATTAACCTCCGGAACGACAAGCGGAACATCGTCGTCATATCGAAACGCCGAACTATCGTCAATCGCGATCGCTCCGGCCGACGCAACCTTTGGTGCAACTTCCCGGCTGATGGCCCCTGAGGCCGAGATCAGAACAAAGTCAAGTCCTGATAGCGCGTCCTCACTGAGCACATCCACCGAGTGCTTTTCATCATTAAACTCGAGTTGTCGTCCTTTACTTCGAGAAGATGCCCAGAGACGCAACTCGCCAACCGGAAAGCCACGCTCTTCCATCACCGATAGGAACTCCCGCCCTACCGCACCTGTCGCACCAACAACGCCTATCCCGTATTTTCGACTCACTCTTCAATGTCCTGATCAAATAGTAGATGCTCCAGACCAATTACTAGTCGCTCCTGCTCACGTACACGACGGGCTGCGAGCAATACTCCTGGCATAAATGACTCACGGCTAGTCGAATCGTGTCGAATGGTGAGAGTTTGGCCAAGCGCACCAAAAATCACCTCTTGATGAGCCACGAATCCTGGCAACCTCACACTGTGCACTCGCACACCATCGTGCGCACCACCTCGAACCCCTTCAAGGGTAAATTTTTCCGTCGGTGCGTCGATGGCCGGACGTCCCGCACGCGCCTGTACAATCAGCTCGGCGGTCCGAGCCGCCGTACCAGAGGGAGCATCAATCTTCTGGTCGTGATGCAGTTCAATGAGCTCCACATGGTCGAGATGCGGGGCAGCTAAACGGGCCATTTCCATCATGAGCACCGCACCAATTGCAAAGTTCGGAGCAACAAACGCACCGACATTCGAAGTTTCTGACGCTGCACGAATCGCGACAACCTGAGCGTCAGACATTCCCGTCGTACCAATAACTGGCGATACGCCTGACTCGATTGCGATAAGCGCATTTCTTGCCGCTGCATCGGCCACGGTGAAATCAATTGAAACATCCGGGTTGGCCATCTCAATCGCGTCCGACGTGTCAGTAAACCACGGAATATCCTGATCGCTTGATGCGTAATCCACCCCAGCTACCACTACCATGTCAGGAGCAGCAGTAACGGCATCCACGACGGCCTGGCCCATTCGGCCAGCCGCCCCAAACACAGCAATCTTAAGCAGCGACGCCATCCCAAGAACCTAACCTAATAGTCTCGGCGTCCACGACCACCACGACCGCCGTTTCTACCTCTATCGTCACGTCTGCCACCACGTCCCTCACGTCGAGGTCCACCACGACCACCACGCGGCGGAGCCGGCGTAGCAGATGCACGTGTTTCTTCAACTGAAAGACCTTGTAGCACGGCACGTCGTGAAAGGTTGACACGACCCTGATCATCAGTCTCGATCACCATCACCATGATGTCGTCACCGATGTTCACGACGTCTTCAATCATGTTTGGCGGTTCCTCTGCAATTTCATGGCGCGGAACCAATCCTTCACGGCCAGGCAAGAACTCGACCATCACACCGAAACCAAAAATTCGAGTGACTTTACCGAGCATGGTCCGTCCCGCATCAACCTCACCAGTCATATCTTTGATCATCTGAAGAGCCTGATCAGAACCATCCCGTGACGGTGCCCCGACCATGATCGTCCCGTCTTCCTCGATATCAATGGAAGCTCCTGTGTCAGCCTCAAGCCGGCGGATCGTCCGACCGCCAGGGCCAATGATGGCTCCAATCTTTTCAGGATCAATCTGCGTCTTAACAATTTTAGGTGCGAACTCGCCGACATCACTCCGTGGCTCTGAGATCGCACCGTTCATCACTTCAAGAATCTTGATCCGGGCATCCCGGCCACGACGAATTGCCGTCTCCACAATCTCTGCCGTTAAATGCTTAACCTTAATGTCAAGCTGGATTGCAGTGATTCCGCGTTCCGTGCCCGCCACCTTGAAATCCATATCGCCGAAGTGATCTTCAGCACCCTGAATATCTGTCAGAACCTTCACCGAACCATCATCGGCCGTGACCAAACCTATGGATATTCCTGCCACCGGCGACCTTAACGGCACACCTGCATCAAGCAGCGCCAGCGAGCTCCCACAGACAGATCCCTGGGAAGTTGATCCGTTAGAGGAAAGAACCTCGGAAACCACACGAATTGCGTAGGGAAACTCCTCCTGTGGCGGGACCACGGGCAACAAGGCCCGCTCGGCAAGTGCTCCGTGACCAGTTTCACGTCGACGGGGCCCTCCAAGACGACGAGCTTCACCCGACGCAAATGGAGGCATGTTGTAGTGATGCATATATCGCTTCGGCCCAACGAGTTCCTCAAGATCACTCAAACCAATTTTTTGCTCATCGCGCATTGTTCCAAGCGTCACGACAGAAAGCACCTGCGTCTCTCCACGCTGAAAAAGACCCGTACCATGGACACGGGGCAACACCCCCACTTCAGCCGACAGCGAACGGATTTCGTCTTCTGCACGACCGTCAGGTCGCACGTTGTCAATGACGATCGCACGCCGTGCATATGCACCTTCCAAGTCATGCATAGCTACACCGACGTCGCCGGCTTCGTATTGCTCCGCAAAGACTTCAACAGCCTCATCCTGAATTGAATGCATCCGTTCACTACGTTCAGACCGATCGGTAACACGCATGGCCTCAGCAATTGCGTCTCCAAATCGCTCCTCTATGGCTGGAGCTATCGCAGGATCTGGAAGTTCCATAATCGCCTCACGAGGTTCAGGCTTGACCAAATCGCGGAGCTCAAGCTGTAGATCGATAGCTGCCTGCAGTTGCTCTTGGCCCCAGGTAATAGCTTGAATCATCTTGTCATCATCTATCTCGCTGGCTCCGGCCTCGAGCATCACCACACCATCGCGAGTACCCGCAACCACCAAATCAAGATCACCCTCTGCGTTTTCCTGAATCGTCGGATTGAGGGAAAACTCTCCATCTGCTAACCCCACACGAACCGCAGCCACAGGACCTTCAAACGGAATTCCAGAAATCATCAGCGCTGCCGACGCAGCAATTGTTCCAATGACATCGGTTTCTACAGCATGGTCATGAGCGAGCACTGTGAGAATGATCTGAACCTCACTACGCATACCCTCTGGGAACAAGGGCCGAAGTGGCCGATCGGTTAATCGGGACGCCAGAATCCCCGCAAGCGGCGGTCGTCCTTCCCGGCGAAACACAGAGCCTGGAATCTTCCCAATGGAATAACTCCGCTCCTCGTAATCAACCGATAACGGAAAAAAATCGAGACCTTCTCTAAATGGCTTGGACATGACAACCGTGCCAAGCACTACCGCATCACCGTAGGAAACCACCACTGCGCCGTGCGCTTGTGGAGCTAGCCGACCGGTCTCAAACGTGAGACGCCGACCCCCAAACTGGGTTTCAATCTTATGCATATCACAACTCCTCATCCTCAGGGACAAAGAGCGAAGAAGCGAGCCCGCAACACGGTTGCGCCCTCGGTTCTTGGCTCTTTCTTAGGTCCCCACAATCAAGTGCCGAAGCAACTAAAAATTAATTGTTGCTGTTCAAGAATTGTGATTCCGCTTCGGCACGAATCGCCAATTCATTTAATTGTGTCGTTCGATCCCAACTCGACACATTCATCCAAACTTTCCCACGAAAACTTACGCTAACGACGCGCCCGAATCTCAAGCTTTGTAATAACCTCTCGATACCGGTCTGGATCTTTACGCTGAAGGTACTTGAGTAATCGACGCCTACGTCCAACCATTCTGAGTAATCCGTAACGAGAATGCTTGTCACCTGTCCGAACCTTGAGGTGTTCCGTAAGCTCATCAATTCGAGCACTCAACAATGCAATTTGGACTGGAACCGATCCCGTATCAGCTTGATGTTGTCTAAGACCGTCAACAAACTCGCGCTTGGGAGAAACAACTGGCATTCAAACGAACCTCATGCCACGACTAAACCAATTAATCGAGCGAATGTATGTATGTAATGTGGAGAAGCTTCAAACAAGCTTCTTTGCTTGCGCTACAGATTGTAGCGTAGCTCGACCTACTTTTGGACCTGTAGGAACCAGCGACGAGATATCTCCCGCTTCCCTTGAGCAACAACCACACATAGAACAGTTCAAACCTCAAGCCCAACCGAAAAGCTTCTCTATACTTCTACCATCTCACTGGAAGGAAAGTTAGATGGCATCGCGTCGTCGTCGTCGTAACCGCAGCGCAAGCAAACAGCCTAGTCAACCCAATAGTTCGTCTGCTTCCTCGTCAAAGCCATCAAAAAAAGACCGCGCCAACAAAGAAAATAAAGACTCGGGTCGATCACGTCGCGGGGGCCTCGGTCGGGGATTCTGGTTGTACATGGCGGCAATGATGGCGGTGCTGATGCCACTGAACTTCATATGTATGAACCAAGCAAACCCTCCGGCTCCTGGAGAATCAACCAACCTCCAAACCTCCACCGTCCTCGCATCAATCAACGAGCCCCATGAACCGTATGCCACCGATCCGCCCACATCTGGCCCTCACGTAAACGAAACTGCAGCACCGGGGTTCCGAACCGGAACATTACCGGATGAAATTCAGGTCGCAAACCTAGAAATCGGATTCGTAATCGTTCACTTCAACCCAGCCATTGCTGCTCTGACCGATGAAATGCGAAGGCTAGCAGCCGAATTTGAAGGCCACGAACTAATTGTTCAGCCGGATAGGGACCTTCCTGAAAACACGCCGGTTGTCATGACCGCATGTGGACGAATCGAACGACTTGAAAGCTATGACAAGGGACGTGCTTACAGCTTCATCAGAAACTACGCCAACCTTGACCAGTGTCCTTCGTCGACAGCTAGCCCTACCCAATAGATTCGAAACGAACCTTTACAGGCCCTAACAAACCGGAGACCAGAGCTTCTGGTTCAATATTGTCCTCATGCCAGTACCGATGCCAAGGATCTCCCATGCGGGTTTCGTCACGCTTCCACCGCATCTCGTTGGCGAGCAGGTTGCTCACACGCACGCTCAACGAATTCGTTCCCTTCTGCACGTACTGAGATATGTCGAACTCATAAGGTGCCCAAAGACGTGCACCAACCCGACGATTATTCACAAACACCTCTGCCGTATGACGTACATCGCCAAGTTCCAAGATCACACGCGAGTCAGCTTGCCCGGCAGTCAAATCGAAGTTCCGCTCGTATATCCCTGTCCCTGAATACCAGCCATAACCAAGCTCAGCCCAAGGCTTGAGCGCGACAGAGACGGAACGTGCATATAGATCAAGCGGGCCAAGAATCCCACTTGAACGATCCACTGCGACGATCTCCACACTGAGTAGCTTCCCTGTGGTTATGTTGTAAATGCCTTCAATGTCAGCTTGGCGTTCACGAACGTCTACGAACACCTTGTAGTCTCCCTTGATCTTGGGAATACCAATTCCCACACAACCGACCGGAAGCCGTTGCCGATACATCAAAGTCCGGGGGAAATCTGTTTGGTCACCCTTCAGTGGCATATGGCCCCAAGGCTGGATTGGTGGGCGGCCTCGCTCCCATGTAACAAGAGGCGTGTCCCGATCATACGAACGCTCCGACCACACTTCAGTCGGAATAGCTGCAACATCCCATGTGGCGTCTGAAACAAGCACAACGGAATCTCCGGAGCGCAAATCAATCTGAGACTCCAGAAGCATTGATATAGGCGAGTCAGACGTGCACTCCACGTCGACAACAATAGTGTTCTCGCCGAGCTTTAAGTACGGCATTAGATTGAATGTGACAGGAGTTGCCCACTCCTCGGACTTTCCGACCTGAATGTTGTTCATATAGACAGTGGCAACATCCACCGCAGAAAATGAAACCATTGCCTTGATCGGAGGTTCATTAACTTCAACTGACCGAGTAAATCTCAGACGTTTATGTTGATCACTCGAACGATCAACAGCCCACCCACCATGTTTTCGGACACCAGTAATCCATTTCCCTCGCCAGTTTCCGACTATGTCAGCTCCAGCACGGACCAGCCATGTCTCACGCCAATCCGCATCGTCGTAGGACGGATCTCTCAGTTGCTCAAGCCGACCATGACCCAAAGCAAAACTCTCTGTGCGCAGAACTGGCAACTCAAACTGCTTCACAGACCCTTGACCAACGGGGGTCCCATCAGCAAGTGCAAAGGTCCAATCCGTTTTGAATTCAGTCCTCTTTGGTCTCTTGCGACTGCCCTCACGCTTCACACGAGTAGCCTTGGCTGATGCATCAAAAACCACCAAACGTGCAGCATGTGGCGGCAGCTCAAGATCAAACTTCCGTTTCCCACGCGATCCTGCAAGTGGCAACGGAACAATCTCTGCGGTTTCTGGATTCCATACCTCAGCACCACCAGGCGCACCACTCGTAATTGAGACTTTTGCATTCTCGTTTGAGCGATTTACGACTATTTGTACCGCAGCCCCGTCAACCTGACGCTCCACAGCGAACACATCATGACTACCTTCCACTGTGATTTTCGGCGCGACAATCGCTACGATGCTTTCGATCGCTTCCTGAAGGTTTTCACTGACCTCATAAGCTCGCCCCTTACCGATCTTTACGCCGGCGGAGGAACTCACATTCTTACCAAAA
Source organism: Rhodospirillaceae bacterium (assembly GCA_002717225.1). GTDB lineage: Bacteria > Pseudomonadota > Alphaproteobacteria > UBA828 > UBA828 > PTKB01. The sequence goes on from PBDG01000074.1 coordinate 31,599, forward strand.
ACGTCTGTTGCTGTTCGAGAAATACCACGATCTTTGGCGCCAGCTTCACTACTACCAGACGGACGCTCACCAACGGCAACAATCACACCCCCAGAGCGAGCTAATGCGGCAATACGACGCATTGCCGACCGACCAATAACCGGCGTGGGGGGCAAGACGAGAGTGTCCACAGCCACATCACCTTGCTTCAATACCCCATTTTCAAGACGGGATTCCCCCAAAAATCTTTCGTCAAGCACATGGACATCGACGCTATTGTCAAGAAGACCATCAATGAGTCCCTCATAGATCTCGGCAATCTCACGGGCCCGACCATTCGGCCGTCCATCGGCGGTATTAGCAGCAATACTCGTCCATGGATACAAAACTCCAACAGAAGTCGACGCCTTTGATTGACTGACGATTGAGGACAACCGGGTCACATAGTCAACTAGTTCCCCGAAATGAGGCCAATAGGGATTTTGGTGCGAAAGACTAGGCGGCCAATCATCTGCCGCATCCGCAGAACCCATTGAATAGAAAAATCCCCGAAACACTTGAAACCCAATCCCGTACGCTGCAAGCAAATTGGCACCGTGACGAAGCTCGTTTGGGGTAACGCCCCATCCTGCACCACCGAAGGCCTCAGCTAAACTTCGATCAACCCCGTTAAGCGCCGCGACTGACACTGCCGGTTTGACTTCGGCCGCCTGTACCGTTCGCGGACGATCAAGCCGGAATCCATGGTGGTCAGTGCCAGGAATAGATAGGTGCCGGATCGTCCGAAAGTAATCGCCCTGACGTGCCGGATGGGCAGCGACATGCTCCTCTGTATAGCCTGTCCACTCCAAGCCACGCCGTTTACACCAGGAACTTATTTGTTCGAACCATGCCTCTTCGTACAGAGCACTAACTGTTGCATAGAAATCACATCGAACCTTGCTTGTTTCGTCACCACCACGGAGTACTAAGAGCGGTAACACTCCAAGAAGGTCGTATCCGTGATCTTTCTTAAACCGTGCGGGTAATGTGTCGGTCCAGGGCAGCGGCTCGGCAGCAATATGTGGTTCATGGGAAAAAATCCCGGGGATTTCAGAACCAAACCCGGATTTATGACGGGCCTCGTACGCATTGTAGGTAGCCGCTAGAAAAGCTTTCACCGTCTGGGGTCGCAGGTAGTCAATATGATGATCAAGCTTGAGTACCGAGAAACAAATTAGTCGCCATTCCCCTTCGGGGCACGACCATGTGTTCGGCCTCGTGACATTTTCAAACGTCGATGGATCCAAGTCCCCATTCTTATCAAGACGCGCAGCGACTTGAACTACCGGATCACCGGCCGGGAACCGGCCTTCCAGTGCAATTTGCTGTGGCCCCTCAAGCTTATGAATCTTGCGAACCAGTGTTTTCGCACGATGTTCTGGACCTGCCGACAAAACGGCAGAGATGGTCTGCCCATTTCGATCATCTGTAGATCCAGCAGAACCACTAGGCGAGCCATATTCATCACAAATCCACGTCGTGAGACCAGCGGATTGACCTTTACGAACGGCGTAGTCCACCGCGTCCCACCAGCGATCACCAAAATACGGCGTCTGCAGGCTCTCACGTGCTTGCATCGCGACACCTGCAAGACCGTGTCCAGCAAACTCTGTGAGCTGGCGGCCTAACTCGGCCTCATGAAGATGGCCATTCCAATTCCACATGGCCACAGGTGCATACTTGCGATCCACCTTGGTGAAGGCAGAACGTAATCGATCAAGCGCAGCGCTCACAGAGAACTCCATTTCTGAATCTGATGCGGCCACCTATGCTGTATCGACGCGTGGCACACAGCGACGTCTGTTTTAAGGTTAGGAATCAATGCCTGTCGGATCAGTGACTCGCGCCAAAAACTGGCGCTTCTATTACTAATTATAAAGAACACCTGCAAAAGACACCAAATTGCTAAACATAATTCCAGTCTGCGAACCTGTTTTTGCAGCTTCATGAGCATGTACGAACGAACGAGAACAGCCGTAATTCTTCCGTTAGATCCTCAAACCTGGTCACAGGTCATATGCCCATCAGCAGCGAATCAGTGTTGTTGACGGACCGAGAATTAATCGCGTTAATCGATCTCTTGGCCGATGATGATTCCTCGATTCGTGAGCGCGTCACCGCACAACTTATCGAGGCCGGTCCACGTGCACTCTTGATGCTGGGCACAACGGATTACGTAGGAACTCATGCCGAACGAGTTCAGGTGGCGCTTTGCAAAGTTCAGCAAGCTCAAGTTCTAACTCGTCTCAAGTCGTTCGGCCAAGAAGCTCCAAACACCTCTGTAGAAGATGGAGCGCTCCTCCTTGCAGAATTAATGCATCCTAATCTGGACCGTGCTGGTACATATGAAACTATCGAAACATTGGCCGAAGCCGCCCCTCGATCGATAGGAGGAAAAAACCGGACTGCCGGCCTAAAAACGCTGGCCACATATATGTATGAGGAGTGCGGTTTCGACGGTAACCACAGCGACTATGACAATCCAGCAAACAGCCTCCTGAACCAAGTGCTTGTACGGCGAGTCGGTCTACCAATTTCGCTCGCTGTTGTATATCTCGCTGTATGTGCCCGACTTCACGTTCCCCTCGAGGGCGTCGGATTGCCTTTCCACTTCGTACTACGCCTACCGGGAGCCGGGTCGCAGGCTTATCTGGATCCATTCAACCAAGCCCGGCTGCTCAATGAAAATGACTGCCGTGATCTGGTTCGAGCCCACGGATATGAGATAACACATAACCAATTCCGCGCGGTTAGTTCACTGGAAATCACGGCACGAATCGCACGCAACCTTCTCCTGAGTTATCAAAAACGAGGTGACACAGAAGACGAAAATCTCATGCGACTTGCACACAAGAAGATTCAACCGGGCACCGAATTGGTCGGATAGCGATATCAAGCATGGCCACCGGTCCTACCTCGTTCCACCTCTGGCAACTCAGTCATATCGACACAGCACGAATTTACAGCGCACTGGATGTCGGCTGTGGGGCGGGTAATCTGACACACGCCCTCCGAGCGCTAATGCCATCCAGCGCTCTTATTACCGCGCTCGATGTGCAACGAACCTCGGCCGTCGCGACCTACAAACGATTGGCTGTCGACGTCATAGTGGCGAACATGGAATCACTCCCAGTCGCTTCCACCCAATACGAGCTTGTAACCGCAGGACACGTTCTCCCATCGGCCACTAACATCAGGATCGCCATCACCGAAATGCATCGAGTGCTCGCCGAGGGGGGCTTGCTTATGGCTAGCGCCGACAGCAAAACATCAGGTCTCCGCCTGCTCGAATGGCACGCTGAAGCCTGTCGACGGGCCGGACACACGATGCAAGCATCTCGGGCTCTGGGCCCCTCCCTGCGCGACCAGTTCACGCTTGAAAGCGGCCACGTCGAACTTGCCCGGACGTTTTCGAATGTCACGGTGCACACTCGCGATACCGAACTCCATTTTCCCTCCGCGGAGTCACTACTAGACTTATATGAGCAGGGGCTTCACCTACGCGGTGCCCTACCCACAACAGATCGCGAAAAGATTTCAACCTTGGCTCTCGAGCTCAAACCTCACATGCTGGATATTGCGACAAGCCACGCCAACCATGATGGTGGCATACGTATCCCGCGCCGCTCCGGTTGTCTGGTCGCCGAGAAATGAGCTCAGGCAACAGGTGTCTAAATGACCGTGCGTAATAACACATTACGACTAGCCCGCAGCACCCAATGGTGCGTGCTGATCGCTATCTTCACGATTATTTGGACTGCCTGTGGCACAAGTGAAGCCCAAGTAAAACAACCGCCAGCACTATCAGAAAGTTCTACCGAAGCTGAGCGAGAGCACGAACTCACGGTCGCCTGTTTGACCGGCGGCGGGATATGGAGTCGTGACGGATGTCGAAGACCACCCGAGAACGCTCCGCATGCTCCAGCGGCCCCGACAGCGGCCCCGACAGCGGCCCCGACAGCAGCTCCGACGGCGGCCCCAACATCCGCCCTGTCGTCAACAAAGCGTCTCAACCCTTCCATCAGCCCCTCGAATGGCTGCGGAGGCATCATCCATCAGGAACCGCACCTGCTTACGGAGGAGGATTTCAGTCGCGACGTGATCGACTGCCTCGTCGAAATGACCAAGAGCGATGAGCCAATCCACATCATTCACGGCCCATCACTCGATCCTGACATTGTCAGAGAAGTCCGGAAGGCCTGGCAGGTGGGAACCTCGGTGCTTGGGGCCTGGGGGCCACTCGTAGTAACCCTCGTCCAAATGAATGATCCGGATGCTGCCACCATTGCGGCGGAGGACTGTGCGAAACGCCGAAGCCTCAAGGCACATGTGCTAGAAGGTCCAAATGCCTGTGAAACGGAGAAAACCGCCTATTTCAATACGTTTACCGAATGCTGTGGGGCAACCCACGACCCGCCGGAACCACTTGCACCAATCAGGGCACAATTCATGACATTTGCCTCGGTCGACCAGATGTTCAAGGAAGGCAAAGGTGATGTGGCAAAGGTCTTCCTCCACGAATATATACATGTCTTCCAAAACGGAAGCCTCGTACACACACATCAACTACGTCACCCTGAAGGAGACGGCGAGGATTCCATTGATAAATATGGATTTGGTCCGGTGTGGATCGAAGAAGCAGCCGCCGAATACTTCGGACAACGATTTGCCACTGAGCACGGATTTTGGGGGAAGCCCCAGCTACGATCAGCCTTTACAGAAGCTTTACGTGCAGCCAGACGGGTTCGAGCAGAGTGGGGCCTGAGCTTGCGTGACGTGGAGACACGCACCGGGCAACGCCTGGTGAACGAAAAATGTGATTGCGGAGGGGCGCTGTACTACGAGACCGGAATCGTCGCGACGTCATGGCTGGTCAACCGTGTCGGATCTGAAAAAATGCTGCGGTACTACACATTAGTGCCATACAAGACATGGCAAGACGTGTTCAAGGATGTGTTTGGCTTGTCGCTTGAGGCTTTCTACACCGAATTTGATCAGTGGCTCGACCGCCCCTTCGAGCAACAACTGGAATCCATGATGGAATCCCTGTCCAAATAGAGTCCAGACACCGGTAGGGCCCACTGCTCAAGACAGGCCTCCCTGATCTTATTCAGGCTGGTCCTAGTCTTCTTGTTTGTAGGAACAAGATAGGCACGCAGTTGGACCGCTGCAGATTGCTCGACACGGACAAGCGGTTTACGCTACTCCCGAGGTGTCGTGGGTTTTTCCAATAAGTAGATAGGCCACATACACCTAGGAGCGTAATGAACGTATCTCATGGTCATCGTCGAGTAAGCACGCTTACCTGTGCAATTACGATCGCCGTCGCGCTATTGGTGGGATGCGGATCGGAGGCCGAACCCGAGCCGTCAGCAACCCCATCGCGAACCGAGGTCGCGGCCGCAGAGGTGCCCAAGTCGCCACCACCAATACCCACACCCACTGCCACCGAAAAAATCGCCCCGACGGCAAAAACTCCCACGCAAACAACTGTGACTCCAGCTACCACGGCCGCACCAAAAATCACACCCACGGCCGTGCCAACACCAGAACCAACCCCACTACCGGCGTCTGAGGCCGATGTCTTAGCAGGCACGATTGAGGTGCAAAGAGGAGGCAATGGCCAGTGGCAGCCAGTCGAGAGTGGGGTCATGCTGTGGCCCGGAGACGCAATTCGGACAAGTCCTGACGGCCAAGCCGGACTGTCCTTTGCGGACGGATCAGAGGTTGTTCTGCAGGGCTCTACCACTTTGATGCTCGATCGTTTCTTCTTGCGCACGCAGGCCGAGCAAGTTATCGAACGGTTCGGAAGAATGGTGCTTTTCGCTGGAAGCTTGGCCTTTAACGTAAAACCCTTCCCTAACGTGCCTTCTCCCTGGGAATTCGTCACGGGTTCTGAAATTATTGGAATCACTGGAACCTCCGGTGTCATGGCCGTCGGCCAAAAAGACTCCATGGCCGACCTGCCAGAGAATGTCCGGAAATTGATTGCGGCTGGCGACGGACAAGCAGCTCTAGCTGCAGCCAAGGCAGCCGGCTTAGAAATTCCCGCTGGCGTCGAAGCGGCCCTCGCCCGTGGCGATCAAGCGGGAGCTGCCGCGGCTGCAGGAGCCGCCAACCAAAAACTCGAGACGAAACGCGACCTGCCAGCAGGAATGCAAGCAGCGCTGGACTCCCAAGACTTTGCCGGAGCCGAGGCAATTGCTCGGGCGGCTAACTTTGAGATCCCTGCTGAGTTACAGGCAGCAATAAGCCAAGGACGGTCGGGAAAACAAGGTGCTCAGGCCGCTGGCGATCGACCTGAAGTCCCAGCAGCAGTGCAGGCTGCTCTTGATGCCGGAGACTTCGAAGCAGTCCAAGCCGCAGTTTCAGCGACTGGGTTTACCCCTCCAGCTGATCTTCAAAAGGCTATTGACGACGGTCGTGGCGCAGTAGCGCAAGGTCGCCAGCAGGGACAGGACCAACCTGAGCTCCCGGCTGCGGTCAAAGCTGCACTTGAAGCTGGCGATCTGAATGGAGCCAAGCAAGCGGCATCGAACGCCGGATTCACACTCCCAGCAGAAATCCAAGCGTCAATTGAACAAAACGCGTCAGCCCAACGGGCCGCCGGCGTCGCTGCAGAGCCGATGCCGGCAGCAGTCAAAGCAGCTCTAGACGCCGGGGATGTGGCAGCCGCCCAAAACGCGGCTGCGGCAGCCGGGTACACCATGCCGCCAGATGTGCAAGGAGCTGTTGATAAAGGCTTCGAAGCCCGAAAAGTTATTGACGCTCAGATAGAAGATGGCGCTCTTAAGGTTAAGCCCGAGCTACCGGCTGATATTCAAGCGGCTCTAGACTCAGGCAACGTAAGCCTCGCGCGAGATCTCGCCGGGAAATCAGGCGCTTCACTTCCACCGAATTTCTCAGAGGCTCTCGACGCAGCGGACAACGCCCGGACCAAGGCAGCAAGCAGTTCGGTCGCTTCCGATACCACGAGCCACGAATTGACCTTTGCACTTGTTGAAGGTTCGGCGGTGCTTACAGAAATAGTGGCAGCCAAGCCCGGCACAGCCGCCGACGGCAACGCCGAAGATGCGGCAGCTGGCATTCGAGTGGCTGAAGTTCCAGCCGGTGTCAGCCTTGTACTCCCCACCTTAAAACCCCCCGACAAGCTTGACGCAGTAATCGCAACCATCGCTGCTGACGGTCAGGGACAGGATGCAGTAGCTGAAGTCGCCGAAAGTTCCGACGCCGCTGCTTCCGACGGAAAAGCTGCCGACAAATTGAAGGGGATCGTCGCCCGTGACAGTGACGGAGACGGTGCAGTCGATCAGTTCGCCGTGTCATTTGATCAAAAGAGCAATCAAGCTAGCTCCGGTACAGATGGAGCTGCCGTCGACGTAGAGAAAGCACCCGCAAACACAGCACCTGGCGAACAGAAACTTCCACCAACCGCCTGGGGAGTGCTAGGCGCTGCAACAGTCGCTGCACAGCAGGCATTGCCCCCAGCCAACGGCGAACCAACAACCAATACTGATGGCGCTCCGTTGGCTGCCGCTGACGGAGCCCCGACCACGGATGCCGAAGGCGCCCCGGTAGCCGCAGGTCAATTACTTGAACAGGTGAAGCTCGCCAACATGGTCCGAATGGTGATCTCCGATGAGGGCGCCAGAAAAGAACTAGTCGCATCAGGAAACATGGAACGCTCGCTCCAAACAGCGCTAGTCAACATCAGCGAAAAGGACACTTCACGATCCTCCCTAAGCCTAATGGCTCGAGCCGGAGGGTTTCAGGTTGAGTCCAAGCCATCCACAAGAGACGGTCAGCCAGGTCAGAGTGGTGAAGCGGCCCCACCAGGTAATGAGGTGGCTTTCTCGGTTCCAAAACTTGATATGGGCACCCCTCCACCGACCGACGCCAAGAATACTGACGAGAAAGGCCCTGGTGCACCTCGTGACATCAAACTGTTCACTGCCCCACTGCCCCCCGCAGAAGCTGAGGGCCAACCCCCACGTCCAGAAGCTGAGGGCCAACCCCCACGTCCAGAAGCTGAGGGCCAACCCCCACGTCCAGATGGTGAAGGCCAACCCCCACGTCCAGATGGTGAAGGCCAACCCCCACGTCCAGGTGGCGAGGGCCAACCCCCGCGTCCAGGTGGCGAGGGCCAACCCCCGCGTCCAGATGGTGAGGGCCAACCCCCGCGTCCAGGTGGCGAGGGCCAACCCCCGCGTCCAGATGGTGAGGGCCAACCCCCGCGTCCAGATGGCGAGGGCCAACCCCCAAACGCCCCCGGGGTGTCCGCTGAAGAAGCTGCCTCTAAACAGGGGCAGCCAATGCTCCAACAATGGCTACGCTCACTAAAGACTAAGGAACCTATGCAGGTACGGCACGCCACTGCCGACCAGCTAACGGCAGTGGTAGGAGGCGATCTCCCACCTGAAGCTGATGGTGGCCCTCCACCTGAAAGCGACGGAAAAGGTCCTCCTCCCGCATTCGGATTTACCGTGCGAAACGCTTCAAAGGCTGTCACCGACGTCTTGCTTCCCCCACCAGGTGGTGAGGGCCAACAACCGCCGCCAGGTGGCGAGGGCCAGCCCCCACGACCAGATGGCGAGGGCCAGCCCCCACGACCAGGTGGTGAGGGCCAGCCCCCACGACCAGGTGGTGAGGGCCAACAACCGCCGCCAGGTGGCGAGGGCCAGCCCCCACGACCAGATGGCGAGGGCCAGCCCCCGCGTCCAGGTGGTGAGGGCCAGCCCCCGCGTCCAGGTGGTGAGGGCCAACCCCCACGTCCAGATGGCGAGGGCCAACAACCGCCGCCAGGTGGCGAAGGCCAAAGCCAGTTAACTGCCTTTAATGCATTATTCCGTCGGCTCGACGAACAGCGGGCTGAGCGCCTGCCGCCACTAGATAACCAGAACCAACCTCCGCCGCCAGGTGGCGAGGGCCAACCTCCGCCGCCAGGTGGTGAGGGCCAACAACCGCCGCCAGGTGGTGAGGGCCAACAACCGCCGCCAGGTGGCGAAGGCCAGCCCCCACGACCAGATGGCGAGGGCCAGCCCCCACGACCAGGTGGTGAGGGCCA
>PBDG01000061.1 GCA_002717225.1 Rhodospirillaceae bacterium
AGCTCACTGAGGATCGAATTCCCGCCACTGCACCTCAGCACCACCGACTTGCCACAAGCCGCCGGAATGCTCGAACGCAGAACACCGCGGGTGCACATCAACACATCAGCATAAGGTGCCAGGGGCACAATATTGAGATCGATACGTTCTAAGCCGGTGGTCGGGCCTTGAAAATAGCCGTGGTCGAAAGCGAGCATTACCGTGCGCCCGCTCACCGGATTAAAAATCCGAGCCAAGCGACTCTTCATGCCCCAATCAAGCCCTTCCGAGCCTTTCAAAAAAAATGGTTCATTCTTAGCCGGTGTCCCGAGGCCCCAATCCTTGCCCTCCCTGATATCGTCAAGATCCGCCATCATTCGTCCCCAAATTCTAACCATCTAAGCGCGTTATGTTTTACCGCGTCGCGCCTTGCAGCGGAAGGTTTGAGTCAATCGGTTGATCGAGAAACGAAATTCGATATCAATGAACCAGAGAAAAAATATAATGTCATTATGGAAAAAACCGAAGCGCTCATCCATGAGCATTGCTCAGTCCCAAGATAGTGAGTCGACAGCCCCTCGCCTATCTAACAGCCGCTGCTATATTACCGCCATCCACCGTAGCTACATTCCCCGTAGTTTTTAACGATAGTGCCTGGTGCAGAAAGGTTCGAGCAACATCTTCTGCTGTGACCTCTTGGCCAAGAAGATTGCCCGTCATATAGTCCCGTTCGGAAATGCCCCGCGCTCTGGCGCGCGCATCGATCATCTCTTCGGTTAGCAAGCCACTTCGAATGCGGTCAGCGTTAACCGCATTCGAGCGAATGCCGTCGCGGCCATGATCGAGAGCATATTGCCGCATCAAAAATAAAGTAGCCGCCTTAGGCAGGCCGTAGGGACCAAAATCTGCGCCAGGATTAATCGCCTGCTTCGAGGTATTGAACAGCAAGCAACCGCCAGTCGCTTGCGCGCGCATAATGCCCACTGCGTGATGAGCCATGCGCTGATGGGCAAAAAAATTTAGCTCAAAGCTTTGTCTTAGTAGCTCTTCTGGCACATCGCCGATGCGGCCCTGCCAGGCCGCGCCAGCGTTAGAAATCAGTATATCAATGCCTCCGAAGACCGCGCATATCTCAGAGAATGTCGAACCGACCGAAACTTCGTCCGTTACATCGCAAGCAAAGCCACGACCGGCGGGAGCGAATTCCTTGGCGACCTCATTCGCCTTTGCACCGTCCAGATCGAGGACCGCAACCGCCGCGCCGGCGTTGGCAAATTCTCGTACAATGGCTGCGCCTATAACGCCGGCGCCGCCACTAATAGCAGCAACCTGTCCAGCGAGCGGTGCCCGGTCGGCTTGAAGCTTGGCCCGTTCCGGCGCCCAGCTTTCGATAGCAAAAATATCCGCCTCCGCTGCTGGCTTGTAGCGCCCAACACACTCAGCGTCGGCAACTACTTTGATCGTTGCCTCAGCAAGATCAGCATTGATCAATGCCTGTGCCATGCCACGCCCGATACCGAAAAGGCCCAGGCCCGGCGCCAACGCAACGCGCGGCCGAGCATCCGCTAACATCCTCAAATCTTGTCCAGGACGCGCATTGCGTCGGAGATAGGCTCGATAATCCGCCATGTATGCCAAAAGTGCCTTGTCAACGGATTTGCGGAACGACTCGCCATCCCACCAGTCCTTGGCTGCGGGTAATAGAAACGGCCGGTTCTTGATATGGATGACATGATCCGGTGTCACTACCCCAGCGTTGGTGTAGCGCGCTAGTTCGGGGTCATTAAGGTAGCCAAGAATTGCATCATTGGCGCGAAAGGCAAGCGTTTGCCGATCGAACTCCTCCTCAACGCGACTGGTCTTTGATGCTCGGCCCAAGGCGCCACGCAGGATTGGCGCGACTTCCGCCAAGTTAGGACAAAAACCGCCCTTGGTCCGCGCTGGAAGCACTTTTTGCCGACTTTTGGTTATGTATTCTTCGGCGTCGCTGACAATCGCAACCATCGCATTGTAGGCGCCGCGCGCATCCTCGGCGAAGGTAACGAGACCGTGATGCATCAGAATTAGTCCGCCACAACCCGGTTCAGCCTCATAGGCCTCAGCCGCACGCCGGGCAAGATCAAGCCCGGACATTGTATAGGGTACAACCGCAACCTGGCCAGCGAAGAGCGTATCGGAAAGCACTTCACCGTCGGCTTGATTGGTGACACTAAGGACAGCGTTGGCATGACAATGGGCAATGAACTTTTGTGGCAGAAAAGCGTGCAGAAACGCGTCGACGGAGGGGTCGTCAGCGCCGCCGTCGAGAAGGCAAGCACGCTGGGCGCCGCGCAACTCCCGCTCGGGTAGTTTATCCCGCTGGCGTAATTCACGCATACGTTTTAGATCCAGTGCTGGCAAATGTTCAGGTTCTACATCGGCCATATCGGCTCCACTCGCCTTGACGCAGATCACCTCTCGCATTACGCCTGCCGCATCGCGCGCCAACGTCTTAACTGAGCTGTTACCTCCACCATGGAGTACCAACTGTTTGTCACCACCCATTAGGCGTGTGAGATAGATGCATTCCGCAACTTCGCGCCCAACACCTTGAGCGGCATAGCAAACGACCATTGCCTCAGCATCCCGGGTGCTCCACAGATTCCGCATAGTTTTCAGCGTGCTTCCTCAGGTCTGCTCAGGATAGAGGCCCATTAGGCCTTGCCGCGAAGCGGCGCAGCGCCCGCGTTCGGTGATTAATCCACTGACCAACCGAGCTGGTGTGACATCGAAGGCATAATTCACCGCAGAACTGTTAGCCGGGGCGATCTTGACGGTGCGTTGAACACCATCCTCGCCCAGACCCGAAATATTCAACACTTCACTGGCATCCCGCTGCTCAATCGGAATGTCACAGACCCCATCTCGAATACTCCAATCAATAGTGTTATATGGCAATGCGACGTGGAACGGCACACCACAATCATGTGCCGCAAGAGCTTTTAAATAGGTCCCTACCTTGTTACAGACATCACCCTCGGCGGTAACCCGGTCACTGCCGGTGAAACAAAGATCAACCATACCGCGCTGCATCAGATGGCCACCAAGATTGTCGACGATCAGCGTATGGGCCACACCATGACTGGCAAGTTCCCAAGCGGTAAGTGATGCACCCTGATTGCGGGGCCGCGTCTCGTCGACCCAAACATGAAGATTTACGCCGCGCTCATGGGCAACATAGATCGGCGCAAGCGCCGTTCCCCAATCAACGGTGGCAAGCCAACCAGCATTGCAATGAGTGAGGATATTGACTGGCACGCCAGCATCCCGCTTCCCGGCAACAGCTTCTATCAGAACCGCGCCATGCTTCCCGATGGCACGACACATAGCGGCATCCTCATCGCAGATTTGCGCCACACGTCCATAGGCCGCTTCAACACGATCATTGGGTGCCAAGGGGGCGAGTAGTTCCACCATCTCCGTTAGCGCCCAGCGCAGATTGACGGCCGTGGGACGAGTAGCGCGCAGAAAATCATAGGCATGCTGAATATTTCCATCACTGGCATCGCTCCGCATGGCAAGCGCCATGCCATAGGCTGCAGTGACGCCGATCAACGGTGCGCCCCGCACCTGCATATCGCGAATAGCCGCGGCTGCGCATTCTAGCGTCTCTAACCGGCAGGTTTCAAAGATGTGCGGCAGCTTGGTCTGGTCGATAACCTCCACCGCCCAGCCGTCGTCCGCAAGCCAAATCGTACGATAATTTTGGCCATCGATATTCATCGCCTGACCTTGGGCTAGTATGCCTGTCAATTCAAGTTTTGATATCCAGAGACTCCTCCTCGGCTCCTAGTCTGCGCTCTTTACGGGTCCGTCCACTGAATCGGCTGCTGCCAGATTATTGCTTTGTAGAAATTGTTGATCACTACGCTCCACAATCTTGAAAGAGAATTTCTATTGGATGCGCATTGGTAAAGTCTGTGGATAAAATTTACATTCGTGAATAATGCTTTCGACGAATCAGGGGATAATTTTTACTAACCGAGCATCACAGATGGCCATGAAATATAGCCCCACATATTGTGTGATAGATTTTGGGTGTAACAAAGATAGTGAAAATCCAAGTTCTTCTGTCACAGCGTGAGTTAAATCTTAGCTTGCACACCCCGATTCATACACAAAGATATCCACAAAATTGGCTATAACGCTGAGGTTCCTTGCAGATAGCGAGGTCAAGATGGGGCCGGCCACCGGTGAACGTCAAAGAGTTTCCCCAGCCAATTAGTCTCCGTCCCCATCCGCGCCACCGTCGGGTGAGGTGAATCCAACACCTTCGTCGACGATGACCAAACCTATAGTGCCGGAAAGAGCATCAAGATTAAGCGTTTAGAAGGTGGGAAGCCTCTTACCTTCAAGAGCAACCTGCCGCATAATCTTTGTTGCAACCATCCTATCGGCTCTCAACCACCGCCTAATAGACTGTTGAACTTCTTTTCCTTTGCGCGTATTAGGGCGCTCACGGTCTCGTTGACCGGCGCCTTGACACCAACCCTTGCCGCGGCTGACGGAATTGCGCCATTGATTGCGTCTATCTCGCTTGGCCGTCCCGCTATATGGTCGAGTAACATAGATGGCCGAGCATCAGGGATCTTCGCGCCAAAATTCCTTACATAGTCGATCGGATCGACGATATCTAGTCGGATATTGCTGGCTCTAGCCACGAGATAAGCCTCGAGCGCGCAATTACCGGCTACGGACCAAGCATCAGCGTCAGCGATGATCTCGCCAATGGACCAGCCAGTAATTGCAGCGGTAGCCGAAAAGGCACAGTTGCAAATCAGCTTCTCCCAGACGAGTTGATCCATATCGTCAAAACATTTGACCGTAAAGCCGCTCCCGTGCCAAAGCCTGGCGAGCGCCCTGACACGATCAGAAATTGGACCATTCATTTCCCCAAGACGTACCAACTCCATGCCATTGTGATAGGCCTTTCCCGGTGCTTTGATGGAAGCGCCAAAGCCGCCAACGACGCCTATCACTACACGCTGGGAACCAAGGATATTGGCTACCTTGGCAGCGCTGCCGAGGCCGTTCTGAATGGAGAGTACGGTCGTATTCGAACCAATCATCGGCCGTGCCGATTCAGCCGCTGCCGCTACATCCATCGCCTTTGTTGCTATAATCACAAGCTCGCAAGGTCCAACCGCTCCGGGATCGGTTGTTGCGTTCAAGTAAACAGTGCGCTTACCGCTCGCACCTTCGAGGGTGAGACCATCCCGCACGATGGCCTCGACATGCTCAGCCCAACTATCAATAGCCCACACCTCATGTCCAGCATCGCCGAAAAGCGCCGCATAGACACACCCCATCGCTCCCGTGCCAACAATCCCGATCTTCATTGCGCGCCCCTCCGACCGCTCAAATGAGCCTCACGGCCATAGCTTTTCCGAAGTGATCCGCACGTTCTCAGCGAGCGCAAATATCTGAGAATAGGTGATGCCCTTGTTAACTTTGCCATGCAAATCCAAAAATTTTTGCTCGCCATGATGCCACTGGCCTCCGTTGGTTAAACACGGCCCTCCTTCGCATTTGACAGCCATTATTCCCCGAATTGGTGTCCGGCAGGCTTGGATCTGTCAATTGGCAGAATAGAGAGACCGAGAAAAATTTTGTTACTTAGCTGTCTAAAAACGACCCGTTAGTAAAGGGTTTCCATGATAACCCTTCCTCCCAACATCGCGGGCGAGATCGCTACCAATTGGCTGACCCTGGCTGATTTGATCAAGCACCCGGGTAAAATCATATCGCGGCTGCCAACCAAGCTCCCTCCGTGCCTTGGCGTTGATATAGACCCGATCAATCACCGGGAACATGCGCCACCCGAGACGCCCATAGACTGGCCCGAAATCCGGCACCCGACATCGAACAGCGCTGGGTGCATCGGATCTAAGTGACGTAAGATCAACTTTCTCAAACGGTGTGGTCGCACTGACGATATAGCGGGCAAAACCTATATCCGACGCCCTTTCTACGGCGCATAAATGCGCAGCAGCCGCGTCTTCAAGATCGACCCTACGGCAAAGATATTCGTTCGCCTGAGCGTTTTGGTGAGCATAGGTTTCTCTAGTAGCGGCGTTATCGTCCTCTTCAGGAAAGAAACGCGAAGTGCGAAGGATGAGACAAGAGAGATTGTGGTTGCGGTGAAAAAGCCGGCAGAGATCCTCCGCTGCCGTCTTAGTTACACCATAAATATTTTTCGGAACAGGCAGCATATCCTCCGTAATCCAGCCCGCCGGTGCACCCTCCGCAGGGATCAGTGCATCGCCGAAAACGCTAGTGGTACTGGTGAAGATGAATTTCTCAAGCTTTGCTACAACGGCCTCTTCCAGCAAATTGAGCGTGCCGGCCACATTGGTATCGAGAAACTCCTGACGTGAGTGGGTCTCAAGATGAGGCTTGTGCAGCGTGGCGGTATGAATGATCGCATCCATCCCGGCAACGCATCTCTTAACAAATTCTCGATCACAGATCGTACCGACATGGGTGGTGTAAACGGATTTCAACAAATCGATACCGTAGGGCGTGTTTTCACCATCTCGTAGTTTGCGCATGAGTGCTTCACCGAGATGACCAGCGCTTCCTGTTACCAAGATTTTCATGAAGAGTTTCGTTCAACTGTAGGCATCTGATCGAAGATTGGCGATTTGTCCCGACCGTTTTGCTCTCGGTGCCTTATTGGGCCAGCCCCGCAGCATAATCTGCAATTTTTTGTTCAATTGAGGCGAGCAATCCATCAAAACCACTGCGTGCGTATACCGCAGCATACTCTGAGCGCCGCATACCCAGCTCGCTAAAAGTTCCGAGAAAATAAACGTCAACAATACGCCATCCCGCCTTGCCCGGATGCAAGAGATAATTTAAAGCGATAACGCCGCCATCAGATGTATGTATCTCAGTGTTCACAAAGATTAAGCCCTGATCCGCCGATTTTTCCGCGACAGTTTGGAACTTCTCGCCCGAATAACCGTCGAACCGTGCCGCGTATGTCGCGATGCTTAACCTTTCGAGCGCGCCGATCAGTTCTCTCTTTTGCGTATCATCAAACTTATCCCAATTTTTTCCGCTCGCCATAGCAGCGATCAACTGCAAGTTAAAGGACCGAGCAACAACGGGCTCCATAAATTCAAGGCGGCCCTCGAAGCCAAGCACGTCTGCTTTTTTCATCATCGCCAACAGGGACCCGTGCAGATCCTCGACCACTGCTACAGCAGATCTATCCCCGGCATGCGCAATGCTGCCTGCCGCCAGCCAAAAAGCGGTAAATATCGCTATAAATATTTGATGGTGCATTTCTAAGGGTTGCATATTCTATCAAGCCTGGGCAACGCCTGACATGCAAAATCAGAAAATTATCGACGATACAGATCTTTCTGTTGGAATAACTACATCCCCTCAATTACGCTTTTAACCGCAGTCAGAGGTCGGCAACTGATAGGAGACCCGGGCAGTGAGAAAATTGGGATCTAATACCAATGCAAGGGTGCAGGAAGATGCGAACCTAGATCCAGTGCTGCTCGCTATCATGGCGAATCGCATGGATGCGATTTGTCGGGAGATGACAAACACCGTCCTATTTAGCGCGCGCTCAGCAGTGATCGGAATCGCTCGAGACTTCTCTTGCGCCATTATCACTGCGGAGGACGAAGTACTGTCAGTGGCCGAGGCGATGCCGATCCATGTCTTTGGCATGCATCTCCAGACTGCCTCCATGTCCAAGCACCATCCGGCATTCCGAGAGGGCGACGCCTTTCTCGACAATGACCCCTATGTCGGCAACAGCCATTCAGCTGACCACACAATCCTCGTGCCAGTTTTTCATAAAGGTGAGCATTTCTTCACTGTCGGTGTGAAAGCACACCAAGCTGATATTGGTAACAGTCAACCTACAACCTATTTTGCGGCGGCAAGGGATGTATACCAGGAAGGTGCACTAATTTTCCCCTGCGTCCAGGTGCAACGGGATTTCAAAAACAATGAAGATATCATCCGCATGTGTCAGCGGCGCATTCGTGTACCAGAGCAGTGGTATGGCGATTATCTTGCCGCCATCGGTGCAGCGCGCATTGGCGAGCGGCGACTGAAGGACTTTATCAATAAATATGGCGCAAAAGCTGTGCACAAATTTATCGAAAATTGGCTTAACTATTCTGAGCGCCGCACCACAGATGCAATACAAGCCCTGCCGAGCGGTCAGTTCGTTGCCGAGGCGGAACATGATCCTATCGACAAATATATACCACTCGGTTTGCGTATTAAGGCCGACATCAACATTGACAGCGATAACGGCAAGATAACAGTGGACCTAACTGATAATCCTGACTGCGTCGATGCTGGCTTAAATTTGACCCAAGCTACCGCAACGATGTCCGCAACCCAAGCTGTTCTATGCTGCTTGGATTCTGATATTCCGCATAATTCAGGCAGCCTTCGGCGAATAGATGTGATTTTGCGAGAAAATTGCATCGTTGGAATTCCCCGCTTTCCACACAGTTGCTCTGTTGCGACAACAAATATGACAGACACCATTATCAATGCGATCCTTGCTGGGTTCACTCAGCTCGGCGATGGCTATGGCTTCAGTCAAGGCAACATGTGCAATGGTGCCGGAACTGGCGTTTGCTCGGGTAAAGATTGGAGAATGGGAGGCGCGCCTTACGTCAATCAGATGTTTATGTCCGCCGGTGGAATGCCCGCGTCAGCACAGAATGATGGCATGCATGGCATGGTCAATCCGGTCAGCGTTGGTTTAGTTTACAGAGATTCGATTGAAGTCAACGAACAGCGGTTCCCCTTTTTGGTTGATTGCGTCCGAGCCCTAGAAGACTCCTGTGGTGCTGGGAGACGTCGTGGTGGACCAGCATCGGAGGTCATATTCGGACCGCGCCAGGATGAAATGTTAGTTATAAATATTTCCAATGGCCTCATTAATGTGCCCCAAGGGGTACTTGGCGGTATGTCCGCAAAGCCCGGCTTTCAGATTTGCCTAGCCTCAGATGGCAGCAGGCAAGTGTATTCAACGGATGCCTATTGCCACCTAATGCCAGGCGACCGTCTTCATGCGGTAGATAATGGTGGTGGCGGTTACGGAGATCCCCTTGACCGCGAACCTGAGCGTGTTCTATCCGACGTGGCGGAACGTTATGTTTCGCGTGAACAGGCGTTAAAAGTCTATGGCGTTATTATTACTGGTAGCGGAGAGTTGGACGACCTCGCTGTCGATATACAATCGACCGAAAGCGTCCGCTTGAGCCGCAAAACGGCGACCCAAACCTAAAGAATACTTATGAATAACGACACTTATGAAATTTATCGCCGCCAGGTATTTGATTTTCTGTGGCAAGAAGTAGAGCCACTCGCTGCTGGCATTGAACAAAGCGGTGTCTTTCCAAGGGACGAGCTTTTTCCAAAATTCCGCGAACATGGTCTGTGGGGGCTGTTAATACCTGAATGCTACGGCGGAAAAGGTCTTACTACCAAGCAATATCTTCCGTTCCTAGCAGAATTCTCCAAGGTTGCAGGAGTGGTCAGGGTTCTGCTCCATGTCCATAATACCAGTGCACGCGCGGTCGCAAGCTACGGAACAGAAGCACAGAAAGAATGGCTTCTTCCAGCCCTGGCACAGGGCAAATCATCGCTTACCTTCGCCATTACCGAGCCCAATTCCGGCTCTGGCATGGATGTGGCTTGCCAAGCCGTGCGCGACGGTAGTGAATGGATAGTGACAGGCACCAAGCATTATATTACCAATGCTGGCTTCGCCGACCTTCATCTCGTATGTTGCCGCACCCACGAAGAACCGGTCGTGCACCACAACCGGCGTGCTCTAACCGCTCTGGTGATTCCAGCTGAAACTGCCGATTTCACAATCGAACCAATGCCGCGAATGATGGGAAATAATGGCCCTCACCACGGCATTCTCCACTTTGACGGTGCACGCGTACCTCTAGACAGCATCATCGGCGCAGAAGGCGACGGGCTAGAAGTTTTTCTGGGCGAGTTAGAGCCCAGTCGTGCGTTTGTTGCTGCATCCTCTCTCGGCGCAGCCGAGCGTGCCTTGGAAATTGCTATCGATTTCTCCAAACATCGTAAAACCTTTAGCAAGACGATTGCTGCGCGGCCATCGATCCAATCCGAACTGGCTGAAATGGCGCGTGATGTTTATGCCCTTAAGCTCATACTGGAAGATGTCGCAGAAAAGATTGATAAAGCCCAGGATTGCGCTCTAGAAGCCTCTATTGCCAAGCTTACAGGTCTAGAAACGGTCATGCGAGTAACCGATAAGGCTCTCGACGTTACAGGTGGACGGGCCTACTTCACTGATTACCCATATCCCCTTGAACGAATCTATCGGGAAGCACGCATCAATCTGGCAGAAGAAGGTACACCTTCGATTCAGCGCTTAGTAATGGCTCGCGCGCTCCTAGAACAGCCGACACCACTGGCCATCGGTACTCTAGGTGACCCTTATCAACCCGCTGGTACCAACCCAGCACTCGGTATGAATTCACCGGCGGATTTAGCCTATGCGCATGATCACAAATCAAAAAATAGGTCAAAATAGGAATCATTTTGACTTCTGTGACACCAGGGATTGACATGAAAATCAAACAAGTGTTTGGTCAAACTAGTGTCCGCCAAGCGGTCTGCTCAGACGTTCCGAAAGGCGACCTGAAGCAACGACGGATAACGAAAACAGGAGAGTTTAGTGATTTTGTCTGTTCCTAGACAGGAATTAAATGGCCAATTTTCCATGCTGCCCATGGATGAGGTTCATTTTGGCTCAGGCAGCCTGGATAAATTAGCTCCGGCACTTGAGCAGTACGGCATTGATCGCGCTGTGATTATCACCGGTAACAGCCTAGCTAAAACTAATCTGATCGGTCGCATAGAAGAGGCAGCAGGCAAACGTACCGTGGGCATATTCTCTGAGACCAGCCAGCACGTACCGCGGGAGACAGTAATCGCCGCAACTGATTTTGCCCGCGCAAAAAATGCGGACGCTATTATTAGTTTTGGAGGAGGCACTCCCAATGACACTGCTAAAGCAGTGACCATCTGTATTGCAAACAACATTACTGAGACAGATGGGCTCGATTCGGCTCGTATTAGATTTGAGTACCCCGACAAAGTCGAAATTCCTAGCCTCGCTAAAGATCCTTTACCAATGTTTGCCGTACCCACCACCTTATCTGCTGGAGAATTTACTTTTTTCGTTGGTGTCACAGATAGGAAAAGACAAGTTAAAGATCTTTACCTCGACAAACGCATAACGGCTAAGAGTGTCTTTCTTGATCCGACCCTCACACTAGAAACACCAGAGCGTCTCTGGCTTGGCACAGGCATGCGCGCGGTGGATCACTGTATTGAAGCAATGTGCTCGTCAACACATCAACCGTTCACTGATGCACTAGCCTATCGAGCACTTAACATGTTGGTTCGCTACCTCCGCGAGACTAAGTCGGACCCGACTGACATCACAGCACGCGGTCAGTGCTTGGTTGCCGCTTGGATGTCAGTTTGTGGCCTTGCTAGTGTAACGCTGGGCCTTAGCCACGGTATTGGCCATCAATTGGGAGCGCGATGCAATGTGGCGCATGGAGAAACGTCGTCAATAATGATGCGTCATGTCATGACTTTTAATCGCAATAAAACACTTTCACAGCAAGCATGGGTTGCCGAAGCAATGGGTGTAAATGTCACCAATATAAGCGAGGAAGAGGCTGCAACCGCCGCCGCAAACGAAGTGCTTAAATTGGTGCGAGATGACCTTGAACTTCCTTGGAGACTCAGAGACGTTGGCGTAGTTGAGAAAGATTTTGACGGGATCGCTACTGATGCACTTGAAGATCTAATAGTCGCTTCCAACCCTCGCCGCGTTGAATCCAAAGATCAAGTTATAGACCTTCTTAAAGATGCTTGGTGACAGCATCATACTACAAAAAATTGGAGAGTTAGGATGAGCTACCGAATAGCTGTCGACACAGGCGGCACATTTACGGATGTTGTTGTCGCCGATGAGCATGGAAACTTAGTTGTTGGCAAGTCCTTGACAACTCCGAACAATGTTTTCTCTGGAATGTCTTCGGCGCTAGATAACGCTGCGGCCAATTTGGGGGTAGAAGCAGATTCTATTCTTAAAGAAACCGGTGTTTTAACCTACGGTACAACCCGGTCAACTAATGCAATTATAACATCCTCTGCTGCAAAGACTGCCCTATTGGTCACCAAAGGTTTTCCCGACACGCTTACTTATCGTCACGGAGGGAAACGAGAACCTCTAAATTTAAAAATGGAATTTCCTGATCCATATATACCCCGGCGACTCACAGAAGAAATTGCTGAAAGAATAAACTCCGAAGGAGGCGTGGAATCACCACTCGATGTCGAGCTGGCTTCGGAGATAATTCAGTCTCTAGAACCAAAGCGTATAGAGGCTATCGCCGTCAGCTTTCTGTGGTCCATCATGAACCCGAGTCATGAGCTTCAGGTCGGGCAATTAATTGAAAAATTTCTTCCTAACGTGCCTTACACATTATCTCATCAGTTGAATCCGATAATTAGAGAGTTTCCCCGAACTTCATCCACCGCTATTGATGCTTCTCTGAAACCCTTAATGCAGAAGCACTTTATTGAGCTCGAATCAAGCTTGCGCACGGCCGGATACGAAGGTGAGTTCTTAGTCAGCACCTCTTCTGGCGGCATCAAGCACGTGACAGACGTGGTTGAAAAACCAATTTTCACTGTGAAATCTGGCCCCGCAATGGCACCACTCGCTGGCATAGCATATGCGGAGGCGGAAAATTTAGGCAACGATATCATCATAGTAGACACCGGTGGCACAACATTTGATGTAAGCCTAATTCGATCTGGAGAAATCAAGTATACGAGGGACACTTGGCTTAATGGTGAATGGATAGGCCACAATCTAGGTCTGTCTTCAGTGGACATACGAAGCGTAGGAGCCGGTGGCGGCTCAATCGCCTGGATTGATTCTGGCGGGCTCTTGCGCGTTGGACCAGATAGCGCAGGTGCAGATCCTGGGCCCGCTTGCTATGGAACAGGTGGTAACAAGCCAACAGTTACAGATGCAGCAGTAGTGATGGGCTATATTGATCCAAATCATTTTCTAGGTGGACGAATGTCTCTCGACACCAATGCTGCTGCGAAGGTCGTCGAAGAAATTTCTGATAAACTTGATATGAGCACGGAAGAGACGGCTGCAGGCATATTGGAAATAGCTGGTGAGCAGATGATCAAGGCAATTCAGGAAATAACCGTACAGGATGGCGTCAATCCTGCTGAGAGCATCCTTGTAGCAGGGGGCGGTGCGGCTGGCCTCAATATCATCCCAATTGCTAAATCACTAGGGTGTTCACAGGTGCTCCTTCCCAAAACAGCGGGGGCCCTCAGCGCATGCGGCGGACATTATTCCAATATCGTATCCGAACACAGCGCCAGCCGGTATTCCTCGACCGAAGATTTTGATTTCGATGGAGTATCGAAAATATTCAGCGATATAAATGCGAAATTGGATGCAGAGCAAAAATCTTTGCAATCTAGGGGGGTTAACAGTTTTGATAGAGAATATTTTGTGGAGGCAAGGTATCTGAACCAACAATGGGAAATGGAATTTAAGCTGCCTATGCAAGCTATAGAAAACCCTCGCGATGTAGAATTATTGACCGAGGAATTCCACAATGTTCATTTTAGACGATACGCTGTGAAGGAAGAGGGTGGAACAATAGAGTGCATAAATTGGAAAGGTCGGTTAATTGCTGAAATGGACAAGCCTCCACACGCGCACGCTGAACTTAATACTTCGTCAAAATTTGATGCCGACAGAACGGTTTCCGCTTATTTTTCTGACAAGGGCCAGTGCCAAACACCCGTATATGTTGGCGCCGATCTTCCAGAAAAAAGTGAAATCGTCGGTCCCGCAATAATTGAGGAACCGACTACAACGGTCGTGGTTTATCCCGATTCTATAGCCCAGGTTACGGCAGGCGGACATTACTTGCTGACACCAAAATGAGATTCAGCATTCGCAATGAGAATCACAAGTCTTTGCAGACGACGTGATATACTTTCTATTCCAATCAGAACCCGCTCACTAAAAATAAATTTCTTGCGCGATGTTGACCTACAATAAGTTGATAAGTCGTTAGATATGCTGACTCCAGTTCAATTATCAGTGATGTCGAACAGATTGGATTCCATCTGTCGTGAGATGACGAATACCATGCTGTTAACTGCACGGTCTTCAGTTTTAGGCGTGGCAAGAGATTTTTCGGTATCAATTGTCACTTCTGAGGATGAGGTGCTGGCAGCCGCAGAGGGATTCCCCATACATGTCTGGGGAAGTAATTTACAAACTGCATGCATGCGCAAAAATCACCCTGACTTCAAAGAGGGTGATGCGTACATTCACAATGACCCCTACGACGGGAACAGTCACGCCGCCGATCATACTCTGCTCGTGCCTGTATTTTTCGAGGGGGAACATTTCTTCACCACAGCTGTAAAAGCCCACCAAGCCGATACAGGAAACAGCCTTCCTACAACTTACATGGCACAAGCTGCAGATGTGTATCAGGAGGGGTCACTGATATTTCCGGCTGTTAAAGTACAAGAGAACTACAAAGACATTGATGATATCATCCGGATGTGCCGTCGGCGCATTCGTGTTCCTGACCAATGGTACGGGGATTTTCTCGCTGGCATCGGTGCCGCAAGAATTGGCGAACGCAGTCTAAAGAAATTTGTAGATAAGTATGGCAAAGACACCGTCCGGTCTTTCGTACGCGAATGGCTAGACTATTCCGAACGTCGGTGTATTGAGGCGATAAAAAAACTTCCAAAAGGTAAATTGGAAGCCAATCAATCACACGATCCCATAGAACCTTGGGTTCCTGATGGCATTCCCGTTAACGTCAAAATTGATATCGACCCTGACGAAGCAATAGTCACTGTTGATTTAAGGGATAATATTGACTGTATAGATGCTGGCTTGAACCTCACTGAGTGCACCTCAACGATGGCGGCCGCGCATGGAGTGCTCTCGTGTCTTGGGCATGACCTGCCAACTAATGCAGGGATCATGCGGCGTATCAAGGTTCTGCTGAGAGAAAATTGTATTGTCGGGATACCAAAATTTCCTCACAGCTGCTCTGTAGCAACCACGAATCTTACCGACATTATTGTTAATGTGACGCAATCGTCCTTCGCCGAGCTCGAAGAAGGTCAAGGCTATGCGCATTCTAACTACTGCAATTCAGCAGCGGCGGGTGTTGCTTCTGGAAAAGATTGGAGACGAGGTGGAGAACCCTACATTAATCAAATGTTTCTAATGGGTGGCGGAGGTCCTGCTTCCTCAGAAACAGACGGAATGCATTATCTTTTTGTAGCCGTCGGAGCGGGCCTACTCTACCGCGATAGCATTGAAATTGACGAACAGCGTTTTCCGATACTCGTTCAAAAGATGCAACTCATGGAAGATTCCACAGGTCACGGCCGGCGAAGGGGCGGCCAGGGCACCGAGGTGGTCATGGGACCAAGAAAGGATGCGATTCATATTTTGCATGTATGCAATGGCTTGGAATCGGCACCTATTGGGGTTCGGGGGGGCACTAGTTCCAAATTGGGCGAAAACGTGCGAATTGACAAAGATGGCAAGGAACATCCTTCCCCAGCCGTTATGGTATGCGATTTAGAACAAGGCGAGTTACTTCGCGCGCGAGATCAAGGCGGTGGTGGCTATGGACCACCTGTCGAAAGAGAGCCCGAACGAGTTCTTAAAGATGTGGAGAATCACATTGTCAGTGAAGAGATAGCACGCTCTGTCTATGGGGTTGCAATAGCGGGTTCAAGAAAAGATGACACCCTGAAAATTGATTTTGATGCCACTGAAGAATTGAGAACAAAAATGGTGACTTAATGAATGACTTAATTATTTGTCATAATTGCATGGCAACACCAAAAAAGCTGCATTTTGGAGATTAAAGTGGCAAACAAATTGACTCCAGTTCAATTATCAGTGATGTCGAACAGATTGGATTCCATCTGTCGTGAGATGACGAATACCATGCTGTTAACTGCACGATCCTCAGTTTTAGGCGTGGCAAGAGATTTTTCGGTATCAATTGTCACTTCTGAGGATGAGGTGCTGGCAGCCGCAGAAGGTATTCCGCTGCATGTCTGGGGTAGTAATTTACAAACTGCATGCATGCGCAAAAATCACCCTGACTTCAAAGAGGGTGATGCGTACATTCACAATGACCCCTACGACGGGAA
>PBDG01000062.1 GCA_002717225.1 Rhodospirillaceae bacterium
CCGTCGGTACCCATGTCGGCCAGATCGCAAAGATTCTAGGTTGTCGCGCTATTGGCGTTGCCGGTGGAGCTAATAAATGTGCCTTCCTCACCGATCGACTCGGCTTCGATGGTGCCATAGACTACAAGAGCGAGGATCTTGGCGAAGCCCTGGATCGCACTTGCCCCGACGGCATTGACATCTTCTTTGATAATGTCGGCGGCGCAATCCTCGACGCCGCGCTGGCGCGTATCAAATTTCATGCCCGGGTAGTGATTTGCGGCGCGATCTCGGCTTACAACAAGAAGCACGCGATTGAAGGCCCGAGTAACTATCTCAACATTCTGATCCGCAGCGCGCGCATGGAAGGCTACATCTATTTCGATTGGCGCAATGAATGGCCAGAGATGATCCAAGAGCTTGCTGGCTGGCTTAAGGCCGGCAAGCTGACCTGCCCCAACGACATTGTTGAAGGCGGTATCGAAGCTTTCCCTGACACGTTGCTTCGCCTTTTCCGCGGCGATAATCTTGGCAAACTGATGCTCAAACTAGTGTGACGCACCTCATCACTCTTTCCACCTCGTCTGTCTCAGGATAACTAGTTGGAGCTCGTATTCAGCCCTTTACTGGGAAGGGAGTACGGCATCTTTGATTGCCTGGTCAACTTCAGGGTTAAAACCAAGAAATTGCAGTAAGGCACGATGGTTGTGGCCACTGTGTAATTCGATCAAATCAATGGCACAAGAGATTTTGAAAATGCAGGAGACGATCTTGTGATGACTATAGGGAGCCCAGGTTACCCTAGGACGGTTTGGAACAGGTTCAAAGAGACGGACAACCGTTATTTATTCGTCATCACCCAGACCCCCTCCCACTCAGCCTCGGGAGGGTCCTTTTCTAGAATTCTGCAGCGTTCAATATAGGTTTCAGACAGCTTGTCGACGGGATTGAGGGCGAGGACTTCCTTAAAGGCCTTGATTGACTGCTCCCATTTCGCGGCGCGGTAAAGATCAAGGCCACTGCGAAATTGATTAAGGGCCTCGTGCATGTTTGGAAAGCTTTCCTCGGTGTGATAGTCGAGAATCTCAAATACGCCGACCGGCTCTGTCTTGCCCTTGACAACGACCTTATCTACCTCGCGGCTTCGGTAGGTACCCTTGAGCTTACTCATGGTGAACTCACTGACCATAATATGGGCACTGTACTGTTTACAGGCACTTTCTAGACGCGCGGCAAGATTCACGCCGTCGCCGATCACCGTGTAATCCATTCGCTTGGGCGAGCCAATATTACCTGAGACGACATAATCGGTATTGATACCAATACCCATATCGATGGGGATTTGGTCGTTCGCGACGCGATCGGCATTGAACTTGGTGAGTTGCGCCATCATCTCGCAGGCGCAACGTAAACCACGGTCCGCGTCGTCCTCATGAGCAAACGGCGTACCAAAGATCGCCATGATTGCGTCGCCTATGAACTTGTCCAGCATGCCTCCCTCAGCCTGTATGCAATCGACCATGATGGTGAAATATTCGTTGAGTAGCTGCACGGTTCCTTGCGCTCCAAGCTCTTCGGTGAGAGTCGTGAAACCGCGCACGTCCGAGAAAAGAACCGTCGCTTCCTTGCTCTGGCCGCCGAGCATCTCCTCGCCGGCGCCAACGAGTTGATCGGCCAGCTCCGGGTCCATATAGCGCGCCATAGTGCTTTTCACTCGCTTCTCGGAACTGATGTCTTCCATCATGATCATGGTACCAAGGACATTCTCCTTCGCGTCCTGCAACGGCAGCACGGTCATATTGACGGAAAGAGCCTCACCATCGAAAGTAATTTCGGAATCCATAACGATGTCGCTGACCCCGCTCTCCGTGACGCGCGCAATCTTTTCTACGACCCAAGTGTTCCTGCCGGCAAAGAACTCTGTAGCCTTTTTACCAATGATGCTGTCCTGCCCGACACGCATAATGCGTAGACCCGCCGCGTTGCAAGTTACGATCTTGCCGGTTTCATCCAGTGTCACCACGGCGTTGGACATGCTTTCGAGCATGCTCTCGTTATAGTTTTTGATGTTCTGCACATCGTCGAAGAGTTGAGCGTTTTCGAGGCCAATGGCAATCTGTGCGGTGAAAGCGTTGAGCCGCTGCTCATCATCATCGTCAAAAGTAGCGCCGCGCTTGTTGAGCACCTGCGTTGCGCCAATGATCTTGCCGCTCTTGTTAACCACCGGCACACAGAGAATTGAGCGAGTGAAGAACCCGGTTTGCTTGTCGAAGGACGGATTGAAACGGAGATCAGCATAGGCATACGGAATGTTAACCGACTTGCCCGAGCTAAATACCGTGCCGGCGATACCCACATCATTGGGAAAGCGGATTTTAGTTGCGCCAAGTCCCTCTCCCACTTCCGTGTAGAGCTCCTTGGTCTTTTCGTCATTGAGGAATAAGGTCGAGCGTTCGGAATCAAGGAGACGCGTCACCGTCGCCATGATTTTTTGCAGGAGCGGACCAAGCTGCAATTCCGATGAAAGTTCGGAAACAATGCCGATAAACTCCAACTCTTTCTCCCGAGAAGCCTCCATCTCCTCAACGAATAGTGTGCTTTGCAGCGCCACTGCCGCCTGGGTTGTTATCGACTGGAGTAGCTCCAAATCGCCGGGTATAAAGTGGCCCTTTTTCTTGTTTAGAATCTGTGCGACGCCAATAATCTCTCCAGCCACCGTGCGCACTGGCGTGCAAAGGATACTATTCGTTTTGAAGCCTGTTTGCTCATCGATTGAGCGATTGAACAATTCATGCTCATAGGCATCATGGATGATTATGCCTTCGCCAGTGGTATAGACATGGCCAGCAATGCCAGAGCTATTCATGATGCGGATTTCGCGTCGCAATTCGCCTTGTGCCACCCGGGAATAGAGTTCGCCGGTCTGATTGTCGTTGAGGAAAAGTGTCCCCCGCTCAGCGCCAAGGACCGAATTGGTCATGTCGATCAATGTCTCCAATTGCTCGTCCAGGGTCTGACGCGTCGCCAACTTGTTGGAAACGCTGAGGAGTAGCTCGGCATGGATATGTTTCTCATCTCGCTGCATCGCCGTCTCTTTAGCACGCGCGCTCGGTCTCTTGACGGTCGTTTTACCGCTTTGCTTCTCAGCCGCCATTCTGATCCTCCAATCGCTGGCGCAATAACGCGATAGTCTCATGCAGCTCGTTAATTTCGGTCTGCGACACACGCTCTAAATGTTGAAGCTTATCAAAATATTGTGCAGACTCTTGCTCTAACCGGTCACGCAGGGAATGGGAGCCTGACTCCAGTTGCGCGATTTCTCCCTGGGAAGCAGCGGTGATTTTTTGAACCCGCTCATCAGAATGTATACGAGCCTTGTCGAGCTCATCACGCAACGCATTAATCATATCATGTAGCTGTCTGTTTTCATTATCAAATTTAGAAATTTGATTTTGCAATTTTTCGTCATTTTCGATACGAATTCTTTCCAGTTTGCCTCGGAGCGCATGAACCGTATCCCTTAATTGACGCGCTTCCTCATTCGCTGCAGAACGGACCCGCTGCAAAGCCCTATCGCTGTCGATACGCTCGCGCTCTAACCGATCGCGAAGCGCATAGGCGGTCTCCTTGAGCTGCTCCAACTCGCCACTCACCGTCGCGACAGTTTTTTGTAGCGCCTCATCCTTTTCTACCTGCATACATTCGAGCCGATCGCGAAGTTCGCCCACAGTCTGCTGCAGACGCTGATTATCACCCTCCAACTTCGACATGGTATTGGTCGGCGCCTGTTCGGTATTTGGACACTTGCTCATGTCAGGTTCTGCCGTAACTTACACCAAGTGTTGCAAAACACTTAAAACCACAGATAAAACGCTGTTTTCATAATGCTAATACATTCCAATATATTTATCAGAAACGGACCGTGACAAGGATATACAAAACAATCAATATTCCCCAACAAAGGCTAAATTGGCACAAGGTAGTGGGACGTGACATTCAGCAATATCGAATTTGTTAGCACAGTCTGCCCGCATGACTGCCCTAGCACATGTGCACTCGAGGTCGAGCGACTAGACGCCCGACGCATCGGTAAGGTGCGCGGTGCGCGTGACAATGACTATACCGCAGGTGTGATCTGCGCCAAGGTAGCGCGCTACCAGGAGAGGGAGCATCATCCGGGACGGCTGCGCACGCCGCTGCAACGCGTCGGCGAGAAAGCGAGTGGTGAATTTCGAGAAATTTCATGGACTAATGCGCTCGACGAGGTTGCCAATGCCTTCCTCCATGCTGAGCAAGCCCATGGCAGCGAGGCCGTCTGGCCATATTTTTATGCTGGCACCATGGGTCTCGTGCAACGGTTCGGAATCAATCGTCTGCGCCATGTAAAGCGCTATTCCGGCCAGTTAGAAACAATCTGCTCCTCCGCCGCTCGAGCCGGATTTTCGGCCGGTACCGGCGCCTGCATCGGCACCGACCCTCGTGAAATGGCAGAATCCGACCTAATCGTGTGCTGGGGTGTCAACCCTGCTTCAACGCAAGTGAACGTCATGACTCATGTCAGCCGAGCGCGAAAAGAGCGTAGTGCAAAGCTGGTTGTCGTTGACCCTTACCGCACGCGTACCGCCAAAGTCGCTGATTTACACCTTCCCTTGCGCCCGGGGACCGATGGAGCACTCGCCTGCGCGGTAATGCACGTATTGTTCCGCGAAGGATTTGCCGACAGAGACTATCTCGCAGAATACACCGACGATCCCAAAAACCTTGAACAGCATCTTCTCTCGCGTGGCCCAGATTGGGCGGCGCCGATTACCGGTCTCGCCTCCGAGCATATAATCGAGTTCGCTCGTCTCTATGGCAGCACCGAGCGCAGTTTCCTGCGCCTCGGTTATGGTTTTACCCGTTCACGCAACGGTGCAGCCAATATGCATGCCGCAAGTTGCCTTCCGGCGATAACTGGGGCCTGGAAACATCGCGGCGGTGGTGCCTTCTTTAGTTATGGAAGCCTCTATAACTATGACCAAACGCTCCTTCAGGGCCTGGATGCTCTTGACCCCAGAGTTCGCGTTCTTGACATGTCACGCATTGGCCCAGTGCTGACGGGCGACAAGAAGGATTTGGGCGACGGCCCGCCGGTGACCGCTGCAATCATGCAGAATACCAATCCCGCTGTGGTTGCGCCGGAAAGCGCCAAGGTCAATCAGGGCCTGCGGCGGGAGGATTTCTTTCTAGCGGTGCATGAACAGTTTATGACCGACACAGCGAAGCTCGCTGATATCGTATTACCCGCAACAACTTTTCTCGAACATGACGATTTCTACCTCGCCGGCGGGCACAGCCATGTGATGATCGGTTCGAAGGTGGTCACGCCCTTTGGCGAGGCGCGCGACAACCATGATGTGATATGCTCTCTTGCCAAGCGCCTGGGTGCCAAACATCGCGGCTTCAACATGTCGGTGTGGCAAATCATTGAAGAATGCTTCCACTCCGCTGGCTGGCCGAGCGCCGATGAAGTCAAAGCCATGCGTTGGCACGATTGCGCGCCAAGCTTTGAGGATGGCCATTTTCTCAACGGTTTTAGGACCGAAGACAGTAAGTTTCATTTCAGGGCAAACTGGAAGGATTTTGGGGAAATGGGCGCGGAGCTGCCAGCTTTCCCCAATCACCTGCCTGAGACAATCGATGAGTGCAACGACGCACACCCCTTCCGCCTCGTCACCGCACCAGCGCACAATTATCTCAATTCGAGCTTCACCGAGACCGAGACCTCAATCAAACGAGAGAATCGCCCCACTATCATGATAACGTCTGACGATGCCAAATCTATGGGCGTCGAAGATGGCACGTGGCTCCGCGTGGGCAACGACCTGGGCGAGATCATTGTTCCGGCGCGCATCGTCAAGAATGGCCAGTTACCCGGCGTGGTGGTGATCGAGTCCATTTGGCCGAACCACGCTTTTGAGAACGGCCTCGGTGTAAACACTCTCACTTCTGCCGACCAAGCCGGCCCGGTCGGTGGCGCGGTCTTCCACGACACGTCGGTCTGGATTAGACCTGCCTAACCTGAATAAAACGTCACTGCCAAGGCGGGAGTCGGCTACGGGTCAATCCAAATATGCCGCCGCCTACGACGTCACCGTCCAGCAAGTCATGAACCAAGAACTCACTACACTTGGCGTCGAGTTAAAAGGCTAAAGCCTTATTCTCCTACGTCATGTAACTCAGGCGATTACCTGACACCTTCATTTTCAACCGATAGACCGAGGTCGAGCAGGTGCAATAGAGTTCATCCCAATTCGCGCCGCCCCAATTGAGATTAGCAGAATGCTCGGGCATTTGGATGATGCCAAGATGCACACCCTCTGGATCAAACACCCAAAAGCCTTCGGGTCCGGTCACGATAATATTACCTTCGGCATCGCACTTCATACCATCGACGACGCCACCCTTGAGACCGCCGTCACCGATATTCTCGGCAAAGATCTGGCCGTTAGAAAGCGAACCATCGGTGTTGACTTCGTAGACGCGTATATGAGCTCGCGGAGTATCATTGATGTAAATGAGACTTTCATCCGGCGAAAAGCAGAGCCCGTTTGGCTGGCCGTAATCATCCGCCATGCAGTTAAGCTCGCCATCCGGCGAAATTCGATAAACGCCCTGGAAATCAAGTTCACTTTTGCGCTCCTCGCCAAATACAGGGATACGGCCATAGGTCGGATCAGAAAAATAGACCGCACCATCGGATTTAACGATCACATCGTTAGGGCTGTTGAGTTCCTTGCCCTCAAAGTGGGAGGCTAATACTTGGCGCTCCCCTGCCATCGTCTCCCGCACCAGATTGGATGTAGAGTGCTCACAGATATAAAGATTCAGATCACCGTCCAGAGTCATACCGTTGCACTTGAACGCGGGAGAGCCTGAAGGTTCACGTACCACGCTATCGCCCTCCATCGCGCTCCATCGCCTCCGCATATCGTTCGGAATATCGCTAAAATAAAGGCACTCATCCTCCGGGTTCCAAATGGGCCCTTCGGTGAAAGCAAAGCCAGTAGCAATCTTCTCAATTTCAACATCTCGATCAACAAGACTGAAAAGTTTGTCGGAATTTGCAATAACTGCCATGTCTATTATCCATTTTTGTTAGTAGCCATGCGCCATGATAGCTGCTGTGATTGCTTGATGAAGTTAAAATTCACACGGAGTCTGGCAGGGCTTTTAGGAACAAGCTACGCTGTTCGGTCAAACAGTATGAATAAAGGAAGGCCCTCGTGAAACTCTCTCTGATTCAGATGAATAGCTCGCCGGACCGAGATGAGAATGTAGAACGCGCTGCTCGTTATATCGATGAGACCGTTTTACGCGACAAACCAGACCTAGTGGTCATCCCAGAATTTTTCAATCACATCTATGTCTTTCAGTATCGCGATTACAAATATATTGACTGCGCAGAACGCGACGATGGCGTAACCATTAGCCGGATGCGAGAAAAGGCAAGAGAGCACGGCATTCACATCGTCGTAACAATTTTCGAAGAGCATTCCGCCGGCAATT
Organism: Rhodospirillaceae bacterium; assembly: GCA_002717225.1. Lineage (GTDB taxonomy): Bacteria > Pseudomonadota > Alphaproteobacteria > UBA828 > UBA828 > PTKB01. The sequence goes on from PBDG01000062.1 coordinate 7,528, forward strand.
ATTACGATTCTGCCATGGTTATTAATCCGGCGGGTGAAATCGTTGGCAAATATCGCAAGGTACAACCTGCTGCCGTGGCCAGTTTAGAAAAAATATATTTTCGCTATGGCTCCTACTTCCCAGTCTTCAAGGTGGGGGATTGGCGAGTTGGAATCAATATTTGCTATGATACTTTTTTCCCAGAGTCTGCCCGCTGCACCGCTTTGAACGGGGCAGAATTGATTGTCATCCCGTTTGCTACACCAAAAAAAGAGTGCTGGCGCGAAATGATGATGACTCGTGCCTTTGAAAATGGCGTCTACCTCGCGCCTTGTAACAAGGTTGGCCTGGAAGGCGACTGGTATTTCGAGGGGCGTAGCATGATCGTGTCGCCGACTTCAGAAGTGCTGGTCGAAGCAGGCAACGAAAGCGACGAAATCATTACCGCATCGCTCGAGCGCGATCTGGTGTTTAAGACGAGGCGCGCGATGCCGATGTTCCGCGACCGGCGGCCAGAGCTTTATACACCGATTTGCGCCACCACTGAAGATATACCGTCCGTCAAATAGACTGGAACTGTCCTATGACCCAAACACTGCTCCGGCCCGTTGTCATTGGTTTAGCATGTTCGCTTGCCATAATTTGCGCCATTGGCCTTATTACTCCGGCCCGTGCTGATACGGAACAGAATGGCGCCTCAGCTAATGCCTTGTTAAATGACGTACTAAACTACGTCGCCGAGTGGTTAGAGCAGACGATTGGAACTGGCTCAAAAATAGAACTAGCCAGCGACGCCCGCGCAGAGCCCCGCGGATACAAAGTGCAGATGTTATTTCCCAACCCCGCTATTCTGGGAACGATTGGCAATGGGCTGCGGATGAACGATATCAATGCAACGGTGATTCCTGAAGAAAACAACGAATTCACCTTCTCGGTTAATCTACCCAATGGCGCGGAAATTCTTGGCGCCGGTGGTGCACCGGAAGCCGAACTCACTTGGGCTGACAGCAACCTAAGCGGCCTATGGCGCGCCGACCTTGAGAGCACCACCGTTCTACACGGCGCTCTTTATGACTTGCGCGTTACCAATCCCGGGCAGACCTCTCGGTCCGCAGCGATCCGCCTCGGTTCCTTGAAGGTGGACCAGGATCTGAACGAAGCAGCGGACGGCCTGTGGAATGGGTCCATGATTTTGGTCATGAAAAACCTGGATCTCGCGCCACCGAAAAATGAGGCAAGTGTTTTTTTAAGAGAATTTTCGACACAACACCGAGCAAACGGCTTAGATCTAAAAGCCTGGCTAACCCTGTCAGAATGGGCAAATTCGCTTGCCCCGACGGTCATGGCCGATGGATCCGCGCCACCACTGGATATTGGTGAAGCAATACAAATCATTAAAGAACTTAATATTGGCGCGGGTGACAGTTCTCTGACAATTCATGATATGCATTCTGAACAAGGAGATGAACGGCTTTTCAGTCTGAACGAACTAGCGCTCGGCTTCGAATATGACAACAACCTTCGGCCCGGAGGTTATCGACTCAAACTTGCATGGCAGGAACTAGACATCGCCAATCTCGGCTTGGGTCCGAGCGAGTTTTTCCCTCATACCGGCTCTCTAGACCTAGGACTGGAACGCTTCCCTGCCCGTCAAATCTTTCTCACAATGAGTAGTCTGGCGGAAGCATCAGAGAACCTCAAAAAACTAGACGGCAATCAGGCAGTACAACTCTTTGCCCTGCCCCTGCTCCATGCCAATAGGACTACGATAAATATCGAAGAATTAATTCTTGAAAGTTCTGCCGCTTCGATCCATGTCAATGGCAAGTTGACTGCAGAGGCGAAATCCGCCATGGGCGCCATCGGCGAAGCCCGAGTGGAAATAGCTGGGCTTGACGATCTCATGGCGACCGCTGCCCGTGAAGCCCTACAGAACGAATCGATGCAAGGTGTGCTGGCTTTTCTTGCCATCGCCAAAGGGTTCGGTCGGCCAGAAATCGCGTCGGACAACGCATTGGTTCATGTGTTTGAAGTGCTATTGCCACCAAATGGCAGGATAACAATAAATGAAATACCGTTAGATCTGATCATGAACAGCGGCCAAGCACAACTGAAAGGCGGCCTGGAACCACTTTCCTGATCTGTAACCCGCTAACCTTCATTAGTGACGACAAGACGCATCAAAATAACCTTTCGTCTTCGTCTGGGGATCAGCTCAAAATAATACAGAAAAGCAAAGTATCCGCGACAGCATCACACTCGATAGCATCAACTCGGTGAATGTCCTAAGTGCTATTTATGCTAAGACAAAGCCTCCATTAAAAACAAATTGTTGGATACAGGCAAAAACAGGAAGGCGGACGAGCGCCTTCCCTTTGTTTTTGTCGAGAGCCCGTCAATACTGAACGCGATTGGTCAGAGCGCCATCAACAACGATATTCGTGCCGGTAATGAAGGTCGCGATGGGTGCAGCAAGAAACACACTTGCATTCGCCACCTCCTCTGCCGTTGCCATTCGGCCAGTCTTGTTGAGACTAAGCGCTTTGTTAAAAAGATCGGGAATATTATTTTCGATCATCTCCCAAACGCCACCTTCAAAATATGTATTGCCCGGCGAGACCGAATTGACACGGATGTTCTTGCCGGCGAGCTCGCAAGCAAGCGTCTTGGCATAATGAATGAGCGCTGCCTTAAAAGCGCCATAAGGTCCGGCAGCAAAATCGATCTCCACACCGGAGACGCTGGAGATGATGACGATAGATCCGGCATTGGACTTCTCAATCTCCGGCAGGGCCGCTTCTACTGTGTTCACCGTATGCATCATATCCACTTCAAACTCAGCGCGCCATGATTCCTCGTTGCGTTCGATGGCAAGTGCACTAACATTCGGCACAACGATATCGAGTCCGCCCAGCGCCTTGGCGCAATCGGCTACCCAATTCCTAACCGCAACACCATCGCGCACATCTATCGACCCACCGCAGGCATCCACGCCCTTTTCTTTAAGAGACGACACGGTCGCAGCCACCTCCTCACTATTACGAGCACAAATGCCAACATTACAGCCCTCCTCTGCCAGCAAATCGGCTATGGCACGTCCGATTCCCTTGGTACCGCCCGTAATGATCGCTCTGCGTCCACTCAAACCCAAATCCATATTTTCCTCCCATTTGCATTTTTTCGCCGTTCGCCGTCAATTCCGCACGATAGGCAAGACATGTCAGGTTGTGCGAGATAATATGCGCCAATACAACGTTCCTGGGAGGAAAAAATGGAATTCGGATTTAACGTTCCCAACTCGGGTGGTCAGGCAAATCCCAACGATATTAAGTCAATTGCACAGAGAGGCGAGGCACTTGGCTTTAGTCTGTTGGCAATTCCTGACCATATCGTATTTCCGCGTAGCATCGACTCCCGGTATCCCTATTCCGCCGACGGTTCTTTCACCTTTGCCAAGAATTTTGAAGGCGATTTTCTAGAGCCGCTCGCTTTAATGGCCCACCTCGCCGCAATCACTGAGAAAGCGCGCATTCTTACATCCGTCATGGTGGTACCTTACCGTGACCCGATCCTCACCGCCAAATTAGTATCTACCATGGACGTGCTCTCTGGCGGACGTATTATTCTTGGCTGCGGTGCAGGATGGATGGAAGAAGAATTTGTCGCAGTCAACGCACCGCCCTTCAAAGAGCGTGGCAAGGTGACAGATGAATACATTGCGGCCTTTAAGGAGCTGTGGAGCGCCGAGAACCCAACCTTTTCAGGCAATTACACGGAATTTCGCGACATTTTCTTTGCGCCCAAACCGGTTCAGGAGCCACACCCGCCGATTTGGATCGGCGGTGAAAGTGGGCCAGCGATCCGCCGCACTGCACGCATTGGCGACGCTTGGTTTCCGATTGGCTGCAATCCGCGTCATCCGCTTAATACAGTCGCCAAATTTTCCGCCGCACTCGACAACCTCAAGGCAGAGGCCCAAAAAATCGACCGCGATCCGTCGGAGATTGACCTTGCTTTCTGGGCTGTCTGGGCCAGCCTCGGGGAACCGAGCAAAACCGAAAGTGGTGAACGCATGATCCTGACAGGCAGCGCCGACGACATCGCGAGTGACATCAATGCTCTCGGCGATCTCGGTGTGCGGCATGTGCTGTTCAATTTTCTTGGTGCAACAATCGAGGAATCGATTGGAAATATGGAAGCCTTCGCCAGCGAAATCATGCCATTAGCACGTGGATACAAGGGTTGAATTGAAGATGACTTTTCCAACACCTGCCGGACCACTCAAGTTCGGATTTCAAAACGTCCAGCCGCCTGCTGATACAAGCGGTGCATTCGATATAGCCGATCGTGAAACAACTGAGCGCTTGGTCAAGGCGCTCGAACGGAACAGCTTTGATGCGATGTGGGCAGGCGATCATCTCGCCTTTGCCCAGCCAATTATGGAACCACTGATTCAACTTGCCCAGGCCTCAGCGTTCTCGGACAAACTGATGCTAGGGACAGCCGTCTATCTTTTGCCATTACGCCACCCCGCTGGCGTGGCCAAGCAGGTGGCAACCCTTGACCGGCTTTCGTCCGGGCGGGTAATTTTCGGCGTCGGTGTGGGCGGTGAGTTCCCTGGCGAATTTTCCCTGGCGGGCGTCCCAGTCGAGGAACGGGGCTCCCGTCTGAGCGAAGGGATTGGGGTGTTGCGAGCCTTATGGCTTGGCAGGCCAGTCGCCCATGACGGCAAATTTTACACCCATCCGGAAGCGCAAATGCTACCGACGCCGCATACGCCAGGGGGCCCACCAATCTGGTGCGGCGGCCGTCAAGCACCAGCACTTCGACGCGCCGGCCGCATCGCTGACGGGTTCCTCTCATATGTAATGACACCAGACCAGTACCGGGCAGCACTCGAAATCATCGCCGCTGCCGGCGAGGAGGCTGGTCGCGATCTTTCAAATTTTGCTACCGGCCACCTACTCTTTGTCCGTCTTGCAGGCGATTATGACAGCGCACTTGCCTACGCTACGGAGAAGCTCAGCGCCCGCTACGCGATGGATTTCTCTAAGCCAGCAAAACGCTATTGTGCCCTCGGCACACCGGAACAAGTTGCAGAATCGATCCGAGAATTCCATGCTGCCGGCGTGCGTCATCTAGTGGTGGACTTTATCGCCGACCGCTCGGATCAAATCGATCAGATAGACCGATTCGGTGAGGATGTTGTACCGCTCCTCAGCAACCTACGTTAAAAATTTTCCGTCAACTTAAGATCGTAGCCGCGTGATAACTTCGCCAGCATAAAGCCGCAGCGATCTCATTACCGCATCATGAGCAATACCCGGCGCCCAGAAGCGACAAATCACATGATTGATGCCGGTCTCCTGTTGAAGCAATTTGAAGCGATCGAACACTTGGTCAGGGTCGCCGAGAATAAGACGATCTTCAAGCAATGCATCAAGCGAAACATTGGCATCCAATAGCTGTCTATAAAGCGTCAGAAGAGGTGCACCCGCAATAGCAATTGCTTCGTCCCGCGATTCCGCACAGAAGACGTCGCGTATAACGGGTCGCTCGACTTCGGCAAGGGTTCGGCCGCAACCTGCCATCGCTTCGCCAAAAGAGCGATAGAGAGCAATCACTTCAGCATCACTCGTGCCAGGCCGTGGCAGGATCCCATAACCATTTTCAGCGGCAATAGCGGTATCGGCGACTTCCAATGCTTCCACCCAGATCGGTGGGTGAGGGATCTGCAACGGGCGTGGCGTCACGGCGAGATATTTTGGCTCCAACCCGGCTCGCTGCCATTGTAGGCGGAATGGTTTTTCATAAGGCTCCGGCGTAAAAGGTTCCACCGCATCCACTGGTGTTTTTTTGGGAAATCGAGTGAATCTTCCGCCATAGGAAAAGGCATCAGAGGACCAAGCCTTGCGGATGAAATCCAACGCTTCAGCGAAGCGCTCACGGCGCTCCTCAAAAGGCACCGAAAAAGCGTCGAAGGCTGTTTCCGAATGCCCGATTCCAGCACCCAGAATCGCCCGACCATTTGAAAGAAGGTCGATCACCGCGAAATCTTCCGCCACATTCGCTGGATGTTGTAGAGCAAGAGCCTTGCCAGCGGAACCGAGCCGAATAAAGCGGGTCGAACCCGCGAGCGCGCCGAGTAGATCTACCACCGAGCCCGTCAAGTCGCCTTCCACAAAATGGCTCTCGCCGATCAGAGCAGAATCAAATCCGAGATAATCACCAAGCTCTACCTGCTCCAATATTTGACCAAAAATATCCGCCGCATCTGCAGCACCACCGCCCGTTCCTTCCCAGCCATAATAGAGCCCCGACTTCATGACGTCCCCTTAAAGTATGGAATCACATGCTCGGCAAAAAGCTTCATTTGCTTGAAGAGTCGTTCCTTTTTTTGGCTGATATGCATGATTCGAGGCATGAAATGATCGAAATGGACAGCGTCGCGATATCGTTCGATTTTGCGGATAACCTGGTCCGGAGTGCCAACAAAGGAGGCTTCCATTATTTCCTGAAACACTGGATGAGCCAGCATTTCGCGCCGGCTTCCCGTCGCTTCCGGCACATAGCCATAGGCAACATATTGTTCTTCATACATTGGTAACAGATCCTCATCCATGATGCGCAGCGCCTCATCTTTCGTCTCCGCAATGCAAACATCTCGAAAGAGACCACATTTTATGGCGCTCTCAGGATGGCCAGCCGCTCGCGCCGCTTCCTTGTAGATTCCCGCATTGCGGCGAAACACGTCGATGCTCATGGACGGTCCTTCCCAAAAACCGAGACCAGCCTTACCTATATTAGTTGCCTGAAGTTTAGTTCGGTTAGCACCGACCCAGATCGGTGGATGAGGATCCTGCAACGGCACTGGATCAAGAGTGAGGTCTTCATATTGAAAAAATTCCCCCTTATGAGAAAACTTGTCTCCACTCCACGCCTTTTTCATCACCTCTACAGCTTCGTAAAAGCGCTTACCACGCGTCGCCTTTTCAATATCGAGACCTTCAAATTCCTCCGGACGGTAGCCAGGCGCAAGCCCAAGGAGCAGTCGCCCACCGGAAAGCACGTCGAGTGAGGCTTTATCTTCCGCATCGCGCAACGGGTCATGCAGACCCAGGAGAGAGCAGCCCGTGCCTAGTCCAATACGCGACGTCCGCCGCGCAATCGCCGCGAGGACAGGCAGCAGGTTCGGGCAATAGCCATCATACCAAAAGTGATGTTCAGTTAGCCAAAAGCTGTCGAAGCCAAGTTCTTCAGCATAAACCGCATGCTCTACCACTTCGTCATAGAGCCCCGCCCATGACCGCGGATAAACGCGCGGGCTTTGCATACCATAAAGGCCCAACCAGAATTCCATTTCTCCTCCGCTCTAGTCTATTTACTTCGCGGCGCTTTAATCGTTGCACTCAGCATACAGGCAGGTCAAATAGAAGTGAGGAGGCAATACCTAGGATAATTTAATAATAATTATTTCAAAAACTTATGTTTTATTTTTATCAAGAAACTTTAATAGTGTGGCAAAATAATCCTCGGGCTCCTCCCACATTGGTAGATGTGAAGAATTCTTAAATACCTTGATTTCCGAATTGGGCAGCGCATCGTGCATTCTTTGCGAACAGGCGGGTGTCAGCTCATCATGCATGCCGCACAAAACCAAGGCCGGCTGGCGGATCGTCGCCATCTCCTCAATGCGATC
>PBDG01000063.1 GCA_002717225.1 Rhodospirillaceae bacterium
CGGGCGACGTGGGCAATGCAATCTTCGAACTTCCAGTGCATATCGCGGGTATTTCCGCGGCCCCATTCCTCTCCATCAACGCGCACGGCCATGTCAAGATTGTACGGATCTTTGAGCTCGTCTGCCGTGACTAGGCACGGCCCGATCACATTTGCCGCATCGAAGGTCTTGCCTTTTCCGGGTCCGAGTTGGCCGGGCATTTCCTTCATTTGCTCGTCGCGCGCCGATATATCGTTGAAGATAGCGTACCCGGCAATATGGTCGCGTGCCTCATCGCGACTGATATCCTTACCCTTGCGGCCGATGAAACAGCCAAACTCAAGCTCGAAATCCAGCTGCGTTGAGTAGGATGGCCAATCGATATCTGTTTCGGTCCCAACGATATTGAGCCGATTCGGATGATAGAATATCGGCCGCTCATACCAGGTTTGCGGGACCATCAGGATCCCCTTCTCATCCATCTCTCGGTATGCCGCTTCGGGATCTTCTGAACCCTGAGCCCGCACCTTGCGCGCTGCTGCAAAGCCCTGCAGCAGGTGCTTCTCAAAGCACAAAAAATCGCGGATCTGCGGAACTCTAGGAATCGGCGCAGACAGAGTTACCGAATCCCGGGGCAGGATGTGCTCTTTGGTGGTCTCGGCGAGTTTCACCGTCTCGTAAGCAAGATCAAGTGCGTCGAATCCGCCTTCCAACAATGCCAGGACGCTGGAAAAATGTGGCGTTTCCCGCTTCCACCCGGCCTGGTGAGCGTTCTGCAGGTCCACGACAGAAGCATCACCGTTGAGAAATGCACCGACTCTTTGAGGCCCATTTTTGCTGCCGTTGAAGGTTACAAGTTTCATAGTTATGCCATCGTTATCATCAGTCGGGTCGTGAGATCTGCCGAGCTCAACCCGTATTCTTTCTCTGCCGCTTCCGGCGAAACATAGCCACGGATCACATCTTTTTTGATCTGGTCGGTCGAGCGTTCCTCAATCGGACCAAAACCGCCACCACCGGCAGAAAACAGCAAAACTCGGTCGCCCTCCAATAGGGCGGCGGTGTCCTTGTAGATAATTTGCGGTTCGTTGGCGCCAACCCGGTGCACTTCAACTCGCCCGGTCTCGCCCTCGCGCCCGCCATCGAGACCCCATGGCGGACATTTCGTTCGCTCCATGATCACTGTGAGATCTACTGGCTTTAGGATGCGATAGCATTTCTCAACCCCTAGGCCACCGCGATATTTACCGGCGCCGCCAGAATCCTGTCGCAACCTCACCCATTCCAGCAAATAGGGATTCGAGGCTTCCTGTAGCTCCGCAGGCACTTCTAGCGTGTCACCATGAACAATCGATCTGAACGGGCCGGTACCATCACGGTTATGGGAAGCGCCCCAGCCGCCGATTGTAGATTCCATATGATAGAAGAGGTCGCCATCATTGGTGTGCCCAGTCAAAACATGGAGGCCGTAGGTGCCGTGATGTGCCGCTTGTGCTCGTGCCGGGTCTGCAGCGCCGAGCGCACGTAGAATAGTGTCGACGACCGTAGGCAGCATATTCCCAGAACCGCTCAACGGTGCTCCTGGCGTGGCACTCAAAAAGGTGCCTGGCGGACAATGGACCTTGACGGGTCTTGACGCGCCTTCGTTTGCCTGTTCGTCAGAGGAGAAAAAATATTTACACGCAATCCGCGCCGCGGCGACCGCACCGCCTTCATACCCAGCATTCATCGGCCCGTCGACTTGCTTGCCGAGGCCGCTAAGGTCGACGGTCAGCTCATCCGCTTTCACGTGCACTGCAACCTTGACGTGAATCGGTCGATCTTTATTGACACCGTCGTCGTCGAGAAACGAGCTTGCGCGATAGGTCCCATCTGGAATCGCCAGAATGGTTTCACGCACTTTCGCTTCGGATTGGTGCCAGAAATACTGGATCGCCCGTTGGACTTCTGCCAGACCATAACGGGTGAGGATATCGAGCGTCATATCTCGACCCATCAAGCACCCGGCGAGCTGCGAATCGAAGTCGCCCATAACCAGATCGGGAAAACGGGTGTTTGACCTGATCATCCGGAAGATCTCTTCGACCGGCTCACCACGGGAATAAACTTTCACCGTGTGAAACTGAACCCCTTCCTGAAAAACATCGGTGGTTTCGCTGGAAAGGCAGGAGCCGATCGTGATGCCACCGACATCCACCCAATGCACCACCACCGCCATGAAGCCTAGCAATCCGGAGTCGGCTTCCGACGTGCGGATCGGCGTATACATAAGCACGTTATTGAGATGCTGCCCCATGGTCCCGGCATCGTTGGTGATCACCACATCACCGTGCTGTAAATTCGATTTGCCGTATATCTTGAGGCCGTCGCGCACGCCAACCGACAGCGCATTTGCGCAAAAAACCGGAATTCCACCGCGCGATTGGGTGATCAGATTCCCGTTCGCGTCAACCATACCGACCGCGAAGTCCTTGTATTCCGCGACTAGTGGACTGAACGCGGTGTGTGCAATATTCGTGTCGATCAAGTTCGGAATCGCGCAAATGCGATGCGCGATGATCTCCGCAGTGATCGGATCGATGCGCGCATCTGGCGGGGAAGAGGAACTGTTCATCGTTACTCTCGGTAGGGATCAGTCGGTCAGGTTGATCGTCATTTCGCCGAGGTCCCCCAGGTGGAATCTATCGCCGGGACCGATCACAGTCGTCGAGCCAAATTCCTCAACAATTGCCGGGCCTGCGGCTGCGAAGCCAGCGGGAAGTTTCTCGCGTTCATATATCGGCGTTGCCATGCGCTCCCCGGTGGTTGCAAAGAAAACGTCTCGCGTTTCGCGTGGTGCGACTGGGCCACCTACAGGTAACCGAACCATCGTGGCAACATCCGGTGTTTGTGTTGATGCGAACCCCACGACGCGGACCCCGATGATTTCGACCGGATTAAGTTCGTCAACATGGCCGTAGGTTCTTAAATATTCGGCGAAGAAGTTATTTTTGAGCCGCGCAGCCTCATCGTTCGCAGCGAATCCGACGCGAAGCGAATGGCGCTGCCCGCGAAACCGCATTTCCGCTTGATATTCGAAGAGGGATGGTTCGGCCGAGAACTCCCCCCTCAGCGTTTGCGCGACGCGCTCCTCGAGATCGTGGATCTGATCCCGCAGCGCCCTCGCCGCCAAGTCATCGACATTGAGCCGAAAGCTTTGCATTTCATCGACCCGAGCATCGGCAAACAGCATTCCGAGCGCCGAGAAATTGCCGGGCTCAGGCGGGACTATCACCTTCGGAATCCCCAACTCCCTAGCAAGATCGATCCCATGAAGGGGACCGCCGCCGCCGAAAACGAACAGGGCAAAGTCGCGCACGTCCCGCCCTCGCTCAATCGTGATTTCTTTGATCGCGGTAGCCATCTGAGCATTGGCGAGGGTCAAAATACCGTTGGCAACGTGGTCCAAATCGGATCTATCGGTATAGCCAAGCGGGTTAAAGATCTGGTCGGCCACCGCTTTGTGGGCAGCCCCAATATCGAGCGGCAACTGGCCATCCAGAAACCGCTTGCCGCCGATCCGCCCAAGGATCAGATTGACGTCGGTTACGGTAGGCTGTTGACCGCCCCGGCCAAAGCATACTGGCCCCGGATCAGAGCCGGCGCTGAGCGGGCCGACATGAAGGCGGGCCCCATCGACAAAGGCAATCGAGCCGCCCCCGGTACCCACCTCTACGATATCGAGAACCGGTGTGCGCAGCGGAAAGCCTCGATCGTAACCGCCGACGTAGTAAGTGTCCTGAACCTCGCTCAGCGCGCCTTCTACTAAGGCACACTTTGCGGTGGTGCCACCCATATCGAAGGCGATCAGCCGCTCCACCCCGAGGTGATTGGCGTAAACCGACGCACCCACGCAGCCGCCGATCGGCCCTGATTCGACCAACGCGATGGGCTGTTCCATGGTCAGCTTCGGGGATAACACCCCGCCATTCGATCCCATCATGTAGAACAGGCCGGGGAATTCCTCGGCCGCTAGTATCTCGTCGAAGCGATTGACATAACCGCGCGTCTTGGGACCTACATAAGCATTGGCGACCGCGGTCGAGGTTCGCTCATACTCGAACCACTCACGCGACAACTCCGACGCGGCCGTCACGAAGACATGCGGCAAGCGTTCGCTCATTACTTTCGCGACGTGGTTTTCGTGAACTGGATTGAGATAGGCGTTCAAGAAAGATATGGCCACTGCCTCCACCTCGAGCGTGGCCAGCCGTTCAATTAGACGATCGAGATCATCCTCCGAAATAGGCTTGATGATTTCTCCTTGTGCATCGAGACGTTCGGCCAATTCAAAGCAAAACTCGCGCTCGACCAACGGTGCTTCGCGCGTGTAGTTGAGATCGAAAGCGACCGGTCGCCCCGCACGCCCAATTTCGACAATATCGCGAAATCCTTCCGTGGTGACCAACGCTGTTCGCGCGCCGCGACGTTCCACCAGTGTGTTGATAACCTGGGTCGTTCCATGTTTTAGCGTCGTGATGGCGGCGAGCGGGATCGAGACGTCATCGAGACAGCTCAACACGCCGTCCACGAGATCGCTCCGATGGGTTAACTTCTTACCGAAAGTTAGCTTTCCGGACTTAGGGTCATATCCAGCTACATCGGTGAATGTGCCACCTATATCCGTGCCGACGAACATCGCTCATCTATGCCCTTTTTGTATTAACAGTCAGAGCTTGTAGGGTCTGCTCCGAATCGCGTCCACTTAATACAGTGTCGGCGCCGTCATGTTCCTTTTTTTGTCCATCGAATGTCTCGAAATGGCTAGCCTTCCCAAAACCAGCCTCACTGGGTAAGTCGGCTCAGACCCGGTCTCTGGACAAAATTTGAGCAAAACCGGACGATCTAGCCGAGTCAGATTGATTAGGCCAAACCGAAGTCATTTGGTGTAGCTTGGCTCACAATGGCCTAGATAAGTCAGGTTAAAGTATTCAGGTATCATCGACGTGTTATGTGGACGTCGCTACTGCTCTCCTGAGCAACGGCGCATGCTGACGGCGCCGACGCAATGACACTCGACAGTTTGCTTACACTCGACATGGTCTACGGCATTGGCGCTGCGTGCCTCGGAGGGCTCGTTGTCGGCTTCTCAGGCTTCGGCGCTGCGATCGTAATGATGCCGCTGTTCACGTTCTTCTGGAGTCCTGTTCAGGCTATTGCGACGTGTTACGTGCTATTGCTGCTCGCGAGCTTGCAGATGTTGCCATCAGCTATCCGCAATTGCGATCTGCGTCAGATGAGCGTAATGGGCGTGATTGGTGCCTGCAGCGTTCCCATTGGCAATCACCTGCTGGTCACTTTGGATGCGTACGTGATCCAACTTGCCATTGGTGCCGTTGTGGTCATCTACGTAATTATTGCCAGTTTAGGGTGGCGTTACGAGGGCGGTCGCCCGGCGGCGGCTACCGCAGGGATCGGCGCGCTGAGCGGTTTACTTCATGGTTCAACGGGAATCGGCGGGCCACCTGCAATCCTCTACCTCCTGGCCGGCCCCGATCCGGCCCGGGTACACCGCGCCAATCTCGTAGTCTTCCTGACCTTCCTCAACGCCGCCGGTATTGCCACCTTAGGTGTTGCCGACGCTATGGATGCCACAGTGCTTTGGCGGGCAGTGGTCGCCGTGCCGCTCTACTCGCTCAGCATATGGTTCGGCAGTCGTCTCTTCCGGTTCGCCAGCGATGATCGCTATCGCCGGTTCGCGCTTGTGCTTCTTTTTGCAATTGGTCTGGCCACGCTTGTTCGGTGATGGAGACTCAGGAAAAAAATCAGTTGAAGAACATAGTAATTGGGATCTGTGTTGGGGTGTCCTTCACGGAAATCTTTTGCCAGTTAAGGCCCTCGTGGAGCCTAGCGATAAGGATAGGTTTTGCAGGGCACGCGAACAATCTAGCAAGCCCTAGACATTTTTGTTGCCAAAGCTACGACAAGATTAAGCGCGGCAGCCAAGTCGCAACCCCCGGTGCGACAAGAATGATCAGGAGCACGGTAATCTCGATCGCGATAAACGGCACCGCGGCAACCCAGACTTGGCCGAGCGTTATCCATTCAGGGGCCACACCCTTCATGACATAGAGGATCAGACCGAACGGCGGCGTGATGAGGCCGATCTCCATCACTATGAGCATAAGCACACCGAGCCACAGCGGATCGATGCCAACAGCCGACGCAATCGGCATGTAGAACGGGATGGTCAACATCATCATGCTGATCTGATCCATGAAGGCGCCGAGGATCAGAAGGAAGACGATCATGCTGATGAGGATGACCATCGGCGAAGCTCCGAGCGACTGGACAGTCTCGAGTAGTCCCGCAGAGGCACCGGAGAAAGTTAAGATCTGAGAAAAGGTGATCGACGCGGCAATGATGAAGAAGATCATTACCGTTATCTTGGCGGTTTCAGTGAGCGCTTTGAGTAGACCGGCCCAGGTGAAGGAGCGGTAGGCAATAGCCGCGGCCACCGACGCCGTGCAACCCAGCGCCGCCGATTCAGTAGGTGAAGCGAGCCCCCCCATAATACTGCCGATGACAACGACAAAGATCCCGAGCAGCGGTACTACGTTAATAAGAAACGGCCGCCAACGGTCCCAGACACTGCCGACCTCAACATCGTAAGCGGGTGCCAGGGCAGGATTGGCAACGCTGCGACCGATGACGTAGGCCAGGAACGCGAAGCTCATCATGAACCCCGGAATGATCCCCGCAATCAGGAGGTGTGTGATCGGAATTTTGGCAAGACTGCCTAGTAGCACCGCGAGTGCCGAAGGCGGTATCAGCATCGCAATACCCCCGACCGCCATAATTGGGCCCATCGCCAGCGAGGGATGATAGCCGCGCTTGACCATGTCCGGCATCAGCGTACTGCCTAGTACTGCAGCGTTGGCAAGAGTCGAACCGGACAACGTAGCGAATATCGTGCCGCCAGTGATCGATACGATCGACAGCCGCCCCGGCACTCGCGAGATCAGGCGGTCTATGGCATCTATCGCTCGGATCGCTAGTCCCGTGTGGAACAGTATTTCGCCCATCAGCAAAAACAACGGGATTGGCGCCAGTGTGATTGTAGTCAGTGCGGCCTTGGTATTGCGGGTGAACTGCATCAGCCCGATGTCACCGCCGAGAAATACGAAAGCACCAACCAGATTGATACCGAAGAATGCGAATGCAACCGGCAGGCTCAGCGTCATCAGTAGTATGTACCCGCCGAACATCAGCAACAGCGCGCTTGACCACTCCATGCTCAGAACCCGTCCTGTGGCCCGCGTGCCCCTTCCGGAACACTAATCGTCAGCGACCGGACGAAACGCAGAACAAACTCGATTGCCAATAACGCCCCAGCGAAGGGCACCGGTAGGAACAGCCACCACTCAGGTACCGCCAGCTGGTTATAAACAACGATGCCGGTATCGTAGGCGTCGTAAGCCACACCAACGCCATACCAGCAGAAGAACAGGCTGATAGTGAAACCCAGACTATCGACCACGCATTCGAGTACTCGTCGACCGCGAGCCGGCAACGCCAATGGCAACAGATCAACGCGCACGTGGGCCGCTTTATTGAGCACCCAAGGGGCTGCTACAAAAGTCGCAACGAACAGGGAGTATTCGATAACCTCGGTTAGCCAAAGCATGCTCCCGATACCGAGATTACGAATCGCCACCTCGATCGTGACGAACAGTGCAATCAGCCCATACGCCAAGGCAGCCAGCAGACCGCCGAGCTCAAGCAATTTCAGGTAAAACCAACGCGCTGCCAACATGTTCAACGCCTAGGCTAAGCGGCGATCACAAACGGGGCTTCGCGCGACGGCACGAAGCCCCGCCCCGAAGGGTTAATTGCCGCGTAACGTCTTCAGCCGTGCTGCCTGCTCAGGTGCACGTTCTTCAATCTCTGCCATGGTGATGCAATGCGGGCCTATGCCGCCTTCGCATTCGCCCTTCCCAGTCAGCAGCTCTTTGAGCTTGGCGCCGTGCTGGGGAGCGCGCTTTAGTACTTCGTCCCAACCAGCCTGGAACGCCATGTCAAGGTATGTCCTAGCGTCAGCGTCAGAGAATGTAATGGCTTCGATTCCCGCTTTCTTCTGGCGCTGCCGCTCCTCCTCGTTCTCAACCAAGGTTTCGTAGTTGAGTCGGTCGATCCAACGGCCGTTCGCCTCGAGTAGGTCTTTCTGCGTCTGGTCAAGCGCATTCCACTTATCGAGATTAATAATGACCTCAGTGTGTGCGGTGTAGAATGGGTAGTCGATCCGGTACTTGACGAATTTATGCCAGCTGAAGTCGAAGATTCCTCGCATCGTCCAGATGAAACCGTCAACAGTACCGCGCTCCAGAGCAGTGTAGATCTGTCCCGGCGGCAACAGCACCGGGGTCGCCTTGATTGCTGTAGCAAAAGCACGGTGCAATGGTGCCGTGCGGATCTTGATGCCGCTGAGATCGGGTTTGTCGACCTTTTTAGCGAGATAGATGTGAAACACGTCCTCGTCGTGCGACCGGCCGAGCCAGTGAGCATTTAGCTTCTCATTGGTGATCTTCTCGATGTAGTCAAAAGCGCCATTTTCGCGCATTTCATGAATCGAATACTGTGACTGCTTAAGCGCGTATCCTTCTGGGAACAGCTTGGTGTAGAACGAGCTTGGGCAGCTGCATAGGTCGATGACGCCGTCGCGCACCGCCTTGCCCATTTCAAATGGATGCATGACCGCGCCGCCATGGCCAAGCAGATTGATCTTTAACTTGCCGGCGCCTTCCTTGTTGACCTTTTCTACGAAGCGTTCGAACTCGGCGTTAAACGTCGAACCCTTTGGGAACGTTGCGACTGCCTTGAGAGTTACTTGGGCAGCTAACGAGGTCGCCGAGAGCAGACAAACTGCTGCGATAGCAAGCGTGAGACGTTGCAACATTTTACGCATGAAGTTTCCTCCCTGTTGAGATCCCCATCTAAAGAATGACATGCGGACCGAAGTCAAGCTGTCGCGTCTCCAAGTGTACCGTGCGCTCTTGCAGTCGGGGCTCGCCGTTGAGAACTGCGACATCGTTGTAGTGGGCGAGCGCGAACAGCTTGGACGCGCCAGCAGGTGTGGTGTGATAGACAACGACAGAGCTAGCGATCCGGATAGTGTTATCACTGCGCTCTGTTTCTTCGAACACGCCAACTTGACGGCGAAAAGTACCAAGGACACGCACGTGGGATGTGAGGTTCTTGAAAAGAGCCTTGAGTTCATCCGGACCGTGGTCGAGCCACACCATGTCTTTTCGAATCTCCTCGCTGTACGCAACGATGCGATAGCGGAATTGCGGGACAAGCAGCTCGAGCCAATCGTCATAACGCGCAGCATCGAGCAAGATGCAGGATCGGTACACCAAATCCTGCACGGCATGGCGATCTAACAACATAGGAGACACCGACTACTACTCGGCAGCAATCGCAGAAATGTTACTTGCCGCGCGTCCCATTCGACGTCCCCATTCCTCGTAATAGCGCCGGAGAGTGATCTCGTCCTGGGTTAAACCTTCCTCTTCGCGGGCGATCAGGCTGTACCGAAGATGGCCTCCGCGCATCCCGTCACGCTGCAGTTCACACGCTATTATGTCTTCTTGCACGTTGCGGCCGAACGGTCCCCAGAACTGATTGTGATCGCGGTAGCGCGCCTCCCGTTGCTCTGGGGTGTCTGACTTTGGCGCCAGCGCCCGGAATTGCACCAGCGTCTCGGTCGCTGAAATCGGCACCTGGCTGTCGATACGAAAGCCAGAGTCGCGAACGACGAAGGCAGTGTCGGGCCAGATGTCCACAACTCGGTATTCGTTAGGCTGGAGGCCGGGCAGCACCCTACCGTCGCGCTCGGCCTTCCAGCCTGGCTGCTTTCCATAGTCGGTCTGCAGCGGCGGCCCGATCAGCGTGCCGTGGCCATTGGCATAGAACTTCCAATTGCGAGTGAAGTAAGTGGGCACAGTCATCCCGGTGCGGCGGTTAATCACGTGGAGGTATTCGTGGTAGAGCTCGCTGTCCAGCTCCTGCCAGTTTTTCCAATTAGCCTGCACTATAGTCTCGTTGTAGTGGTAAACCTCCAGCGGTTCTGCCGATAGGACATCCTCGACTTGCTCAAGTGCACCGCCGAGAAAGGCGTCAAGATCCTCAGCATCATCGTTGAGAGTCACGAAAACCATGCCGAGATGAACGTCGGTGCGGAACTCGCGCAGGCCTAGATCAGCCTTGTCACACCCTACGCTTTCGTATGCCTCGTCGCGGGTAACGGCAGTGCAGTTGCCCTTCGCGTCGTAAGTCCAAAGATGAAAAGGGCAGGTGAAGTCACGGGCGTTGCCGCTCAATTCCCGTACCACCTTAGCACCGCGGTGCGAGCAGGCATTGAGGAACGAGCGAACCTTGCCGTCATCGTCGCGGGTAACGAGTAGTGGTAAGTCGACAAAATCAAGCGTGCGAAAGTCGAATGGTTGGTCGATTTCACTTTCGTGGCAAACAAACTTCCAGATACGGCCAAATATCTTGTCGACCTCTTCTTCGAAGATAGACTGCTCGGTGTATATCCGGTTATCGAGGAAATGCGTCGTCGGTAGCTGCGGCGGGTGATGCATATCAGTGCCAGAGCGGGTCATGGTCTGCCTCCACCAAGAAGCCTTAAAGCTAAAGCAAACCCTATAGGCCCTGCTAGCAGCTAACAAGGCACGCCGATGAGAACCGTTTTCAGGCCCATCCTTTCAGCAAAGGACTGTCTTTCCTAGAACACCTGGATGATAGCTACCCTCGCATCGAAAACGCTCAACTACGCCGACGGGCCATCTCCTCGCCAATCATGTCTAGAGCAACCAGCGTGTCGGGGCCCAGCGCGCCGGAGAAGGAAACCGCGTGGAAACCAGCGGTCTGCCAGCGATCCAGCCCTTTACGTAGATCATCGGAATCACCCGCCGCCATGAACAGGTCGATGGTTTCATCGCGTATCCGAGCCAAGGCATCAACATCGCCATGAATGCTCGCCGCTCGTGCTGCCTCAACTTCATCGGCATCGACACCGTAGAACTCGTTCATGAAACCAAGATGAGGCAAGAAGTTAGCGACCAGGCGTCGGGCCTCGCGCCGCGCCAGCTCGCGGTCGGGATGCAGATAGGTCCAGTTCTCGGTGATCAACTCGAAGCCAGACAAGTCCTGGCCTAGCTGCGCGGCGGCGTCCTCAGCCCATTCACGAACCAGCTTCATGTAACCCGTCGCCCATTGACCAGCAACGCGAACGCCGTCGGCGATTCGGACAGCGAGCTGCACGCCCTTTTTGCCGTGAGTGCCGAAATGAACGGGAAGCTTTCGTCGTGACCCGAACATCAGGCCGGGGCCCGGCCCAAGCCCGAATACCTTTCCTTCGAATTCGTTGCGCTCACCGCTCAGCAGCATCTGGATCACCCTTACCGCCTCTTCGAGGCCGACCAGGGTCGAGGGATTCTGCATGCGCACAAAGTTGTACATAGATCCGCGCCCGATCCCCAGCAGGGTGCGGCCGCCGGACAGCTCATCCAAATGAGCCATGTTCATTGCAATCACGATGGGCTGCTGGAACCAGGGGTGGGTGACATCGGGACTGATGATCACCTTGGACGTCGCGCGCGCGATGTCGCATAGGAGTGGCCAACAGGGGCGTCGTAACGGCGCGTCATGCACCGCAACATCAGCAAAGCCGTATGCTTCGGCGCGCCGGGCGATCTCCGGATAAAGCTCGATGTCGAGATTGCCGTGCAGCTGCAAGCCATACCACATGTCTGGATTGGCGCCGATCACACTGGATTCGGTCATCGGAATACCTCCCAAGTTCTGCCCGAGCTTAGCGAAACTGGCATCGCGGCTCTATCTCTGCACTACGTCTCCTGATCGCCTCCCCTGCTGCACCTAACCCTTTTGGAGGAAAATGAATGCGCACAAACCCAGAGTAGTGCCGATCCACCTAATAGCCATGGTTTCATTGTCCCGCGACAGTCGACATCCGGGGTCAGGGTGTCGGGCCCCTTTCGGCGCGAGACCGGACATGTGACACTCGGACCGCGAGTGTATTAGTAGGAGCGACGCGTGGATCCCGAGCTGGAGTATCCGTTTCCCGAAGCACCGGAGTTCGGTCAGGTCGCTGTTATCGACGATGACGTGCGCTGGATTCGCCTGCCGCTTCCTTACGAGCTCGACCACATCAATCTGTGGCTCATCGCCGATGGCGATGGGTGGACATTGGTCGACACCGGTTTCAGCACCAGCGCGGTACGTGGCATGTGGGAAGAAATTTTCGCTAGCGCACTCGAAGGCCGGCCGATCAACCGCCTGATCGTTACTCACTTTCACCCGGATCACTCAGGTCTCGCGAGCTGGTTGGTCGACCGACTCGGTATAGAACTGTGGATGCCGCGCAGCGAATGGCTGTTCGGTCGCATGATGGGGCTTGATGAACCCGGCGCCTCAGAAACAACCGTTCAGTTCTACCGACGCGCCGGGGTCGACGAAGACAGCCTCGATCAATTGCGAACCGTTGAAACGAGGGACTGGGCACCTCTTCCCAATACGCATCGGCGCATTTGTGATGGCGAAACCATCATCATCGGCCCGTACGGTTGGAAGGTAATTGTCGGTAGCGGCCACTCGCCGGAGCACGCTTGCCTGTTCTGCCCGGAGCTGGGGATCATTATCGGCGGCGATCATTTGCTTGCCAAAATCACCCCCAACATTGGCGTTTATGTCAGCGAGCCCGAAGCCGACCCGCTGGATGAGTACCTCACCTCATTCGCCAAGTTTGAGCACATTCCTGCTGATACGCTGGTGCTGCCTTCGCACCTGCTGCCGTATCGCGGGCTGCCGCATCGGCTTGCTTCGCTCAAACGCCACCATGAAGACCGCCTCGCCGTGCTACGCGATGCCTGCATTAAACCGCAAACTGCCACTGAACTGGTTCCGGCGATGTTTAGCCGCCGCCTCGACTCGATGAATTTGTACCTCGCCATTGGCGAGACGCTAAGCCATCTCAACTATTTGCGCGGCCGTGGTTTAGTAAGCCGTGAAGCCCGCGGCGACGGTGTCGATCTCTATCGCCTCAACGGCAACTGAGCTCAACAGCCCTGGCTCACGCCCGGTAGCGCTCACTCAGCGCTAAATAAGCGTCCGTATCGACCAGCGCGTCGCGTTCCTCGGCCAAGGCCAAGCGGCTCCTCATCGCTGCACTGTGGCCATCTCGCATTATCGTCGCCAACACATCGGACATTGCCCGAATGGCCGCACGCTGAACATCGGCCGGGTAGAGAATGATGCGATACCCTAGCTCTTCAAGCTCCGGCGGGGGCAGCGCCGGTTCCTCGCCGCCGGCGCCGATGTTGAACAATTTCGGCTCGGGAACCACCTTTGCGAGCTGCTTGATATCGTCAATCGAATGGATGGCTTCGACAAACACCATGTCGGCACCCGCACCGAGATAGTCACGTGCCCGCGACACTGCAGCGCCGAATCCCTCGACCTTGAGTGCGTCGGTACGGGCTATAATTAGTAGATTGGCATCGTCGCGGGCATCGACGGCCGCCTTTATCTTGCCGCACATCTCGCCGGCGGCTATCACGGCGAGATCGTCGTATAGCCCGCAGCGCTTCGGAAAGTCCTGGTCTTCAAGATGAAGACCCGCAACGCCAGCCCGCTCAAAAGCTTGTACCGTCCGGCGTACATTGAGGGCGTTGCCGTATCCTGTGTCGGCATCTGCTACGACCGGGATGGCGACGGCTTCGACGATCTTCGCAATGCGGTCAGTCATCTCGCCGAGATCAACCAAACCGATATCAGGGAAACCCAGACTGCGGGCGATAGAGCCGCCGCTGGCATGGGCGCAGGCAAACCCGGCATCTGCAATCAAACGCGCCGAAGTTGCATCAAAGGCGCTGGGTGCCAACACAGCACCGGCCGCGATCAGCCGACGCAGAGTAGCAGCCGGCTTCTCATCTGAAGAGGTCATGCCGCTTTAGTCGAGCCCTTCCACGATACGCATATCGCGCACGACCGAATCGTCACCCAGCTTGTCCAGTGCCGCCTTGTATCCGCCGCTGTCATGCGCTGCAATTGCAGCATCGAAGCTTTCGAATTCGATAACGATGGTGCGCTCTTCCTTGCCGGCTTCATAGGCCTTAACTCGGCCTCCGCGGGCGAGGAACCTGCCACCGGCCGCTTGGATCGCGGGTGCAGCCAGCTTGCCATACTCCGCCAATGCATCCGGGTTGGAGACCGATTGATAGGCAGCAATCCAATATGCTTTCGCCATGCTTTCCTCCCTTTAACTTGGAGATGCGAGCTTAACACGAGGCGCCGCAGCGGACCTGCGTTCTATGCCACCCAACCCGCAGCAATCGTTTTCTTGCTGATCGCGGTCGGGGTATTAGCCGCCCGGTCACCATGCAGGCTCATCTAGGTAAGACCCGCCTTGATCGCGCCCATGAGCTCTTTGACAGACCGCGAACGGCTAGACAGCTGCGACTATGCAAAGGGTGGTTCCTGCGACGGTGCCGTCTTTGGTTTTGCGAGGCACCCAGATGTTTTAGAGCTTTGCGCCCAGTTCGCATAGCGTCGGCATGAGGGCCTCCCAGAATGACCCTGCTCAAGCGTTAGCGACGGCTTGTACGGCCTCGATGATCTTTTTATAGCCGGTGCAGCGGCATAGGTTGCCTTTGAGGGCATCGACGATCTCGGCGCAGTTAGGTTTGGGATTTTCCTCAAGCAACGCAGTCGCCGTCATAAGAAAACCAGGCGTGCAGTAGCCACACTGCACGGCGCCGAATGTCAAGAATGCTTCCTGCAAAGGGCTCAGCGTGCCGTTATTTTCCAAACCCTCGACGGTTCGGACGGAATCACCGTTGATCTGCACCGCCAGCAGCAAGCACGAGCTAACCGGCCGGCCGTTAACAAGAACCGTGCAGGAGCCGCAAATGCCCATGCAGCAATCCTTATGGGTGCCGGTCATCCCCAAACGGTCGCGCAGGATCGATACTAGGGTTTCGGTGGGATCAACGGTGAGATCGTGGCTTTCGCCATTGATGTTCAACGAGATATCGATGCTCATGAGCCGCCGCCCTTCCCGGCCACAGAACGCTGTTCGGCGATCTTGAGTGTTCGCTTGAGGATTACTGATGCAACGTGACGCTTGTAGTCGGCTGAGTACAGAGAGTCGCCGATCGGTTCGATCTCCTGGACCAGCACGTCGCGCATGACAGCAAATGTCTCGTCGTTGAGTCGGCGCCCGCGAAGCAGGGTTTCGGTCATCTCGGGCCAAATCGGAATCACGCCGCAGCCGCCAAGCCCAATACCAATATCGGCAATCGACCCATCGCCAGGGTCACGCTCGAGCGATACCGCGGCGCTGATCGTCGACGAGTAGTCCATAGCCTTGCGTGCCGCGTATTTTCCAAACGCTGTGCCGCACCCGGCGGTCGGTGCAGCGATAATAACCTCCTGTAGCAGCTCGTCCTCCGCCAACGCGGTGGTATAGAGATCCTCGAAAAAACTGCGCGCGGGCACGTCGCGCGTAGCGCTTGGCCCGGCCACGCGAAAAGTAGCGTCGAGCGCCAGCATCGCGACCGGTGGGTCGCCCTGGGGATCAGCAAGGCAGATGTTTCCGCCGATAGTGCCGCGATTCATCACTCGGCCGCAGGCGATCTCAGTCGCCATCTCCGTCAACATCGGGCACGAAGCGGCGATGTCGGTCGACGCTGCGACTTCGCTGTGGGTGACCGCAGCACCAATTCGGATTGCGCCATCGTCGCCAACCTCAATGCAGTTGAGCTCGGTTACGCGCGACACGTCGATCAGCCAGGAAGGCTGCAGAAGGCCTTCGTTCATCAGAATCGCCAGTGCGACACCCCCTGCGATGATGTGCGCTTCGCCCCTGGCCTCGGCGAGGCTGGCAACGGCCTCTTCCACCGTCTTGGCGGCCGTGAAGCGGCAGTCGCTCACAATCCCTCCTCATCGCGCCGCTCGATCAGGCGCAGGAGGTATTCCGATTCCATCGGCAGATGCGTCGGCTGTATCGAACTGGCGCTGGTCACTGCGCCGGCCATCGCTGCTGGGATTGGAATTAGGCTGACCTCGGCCACGCCCTTGGCGCCGTAGGGACCAGTATGGTCATAGTTGTCGACAAAGATGCATTCGATCTCTAGAGGCACATCCTTGGCTCCGGGCAACAAGTAGTCACGGTAGTGCGGGTTAGTGACGTAGCCGTTCTCACGCACGACCTTTTCCATCACTGCCTGTCCGAGCCCTTGAGCAACTCCTCCCTCAATCTGCCCCTCCGTACCCATGGGATTGACGATGGTGCCGGCATCGTGGGCCGCCCACACCCGCTTCAACTCAAGCGCACCCAGGTCCTCGTCGATCTCGATTTCGACCAGATGCGTAGCGAAAGTATAGGTCGGATAGGGGTTCCCCTTGAGGGTGAGAATGTCGGCTTCAATATCAGGATCGAACTTGCCGTAACCCATAATGTCGGCAGTCGCCTCACCGATCAGTCCGCACGCCTCGCTGAAGCTCATCGCCTCGTTACCTATCGTCACCGTATCGGCGTCGAGCCGCACCTGATCATCCGACACGTCGAGCTTCTTGGAAACGGCCGCTTCAAACTGGCCCTTAAAGTCCTGACCAGCAATGAAGGCAGCGTTGCCCGAAAAGTAAGTTGTTCGCGAAGCCGAGGTCGGGCCGGAATCGTCGGTCTTAGTCGAGTCGCCGCTGACGACATTAACGCGATTGACCGATATGCCGACCGACTGTGCGGAAATCTGTGCGAGCGACATGTCTGATCCGGTACCAATATCTGGGGTACCGCAGAAAGCGGTGACAGTTCCCTTGTTATCGACCCGTATGCGGGCCGTCGACGGATTGCGGATGCCGCTGTAGCCAATGCCGTAGCCGAGACAAGCGATGCCGAGTCCGCGTCGAATCCCCTCGACTTTAGGTTCGGCCGCGATTTCCGCTTTTCGCTTTTTGTAGATCGGTTCGACCGCCTCTAGTGTCTTGAGTAAGCCGACGTCCTGGAGAGTCTGACCGGTCGCGGTGGTATCGCCATTGACAAAGCCGTTACGGCGGCGGATCTCGATTGGGCTCAAACCGAGCCGGTCTGCCATTTCATTGATCTGACACTCCAGCGCAAATGCGGTCTTAACGATGCCGAAACTGCGCATCGCGCCGCACGGCACGTGGTTGGTGAACGCAGTCTTAAGATCGACGCGCATGTTCGGGAACATGTAAGGCATGCCCGCATGGATCACGCAACGGCCGCTCACCGTGATGCTGTAGGAACGGTAGGCGCCACCGTCGAGCAGAAACTCGACATCAAAAGCGGTGAACTTTCCGTCCTTAGTAGCGCCGAGCTTTTGCCTCACTTTCATTGGGTGACGCTTGGTGGTAGTGGTGAACACCTCTTCTCGGCTGTAGACCATCCGCACCGGTCGCTCAGCCTTGAGCGCTAGCAAGGCGATGGCGATCTCTACGGTATTGTCCATCTTGCCACCGAAGCCGCCGCCAACCACAGTCTGCACCACTCGAACCTTCTCCATTGGCCGGCCTAGCGCCCGGGCGATCTGCTTATGGTGGTAGTGCGGATATTGCGTGCACACCATAACCGTCAGAACGTCGTCAGGATCGACGAAGGCAACTCCGGCTGGTGGTTCAAGGAAACAATGATCGATCTGTTCCATCGAGTAGCTGTTCTCAAGGATTACGTCGGCTTGCTTCAAACCTGCTTCAATATCGCCGCGCTCGTTGTGCAGAGCGATAAGAACGTTGCCTTCAGGGTCGATCTCGATGGCACCTTCAGTCAAAGCCTCTTCGGGCGTAAAAATAGCAGGCAGCGGCTCGTATTCGACCTCTACTAGTTGCGCCGCGGCGGCGGCCGCCACGGGTGTATCGGCAGCGATGGCGGCGATCGGCTCACCAACATAACGGACTCGGTCCTTGGCCAGGATCGGAGTATCGGTCACGAGAGTACCTATCAGCTCATCGCCAGCATCTTCAGCAGTGATGATCGTGCGGACACCGGGAGCCATAGCGGCCTTCGCCGTGTCTACACCGAGGACCCTCGCGTGGGGATGCTCGCTGCGGACGAAACAAGCGTGCAGCATGCCCTCCATCTCGATGTTAGCAGCATAACGTGCCCGGCCGCGTACCTTGTAGAGCACATCGTTGCGCGGTATCGGCTGGCC
>PBDG01000064.1 GCA_002717225.1 Rhodospirillaceae bacterium
AAAGTATATCCACGGCGAAACTGCTGCTCCATGGCCTCCGGCTCCAGCGGGCGATAGCCGGTGGGAGCCGTGCTGGCCCCGGCAGTGGTGAGCGTGGCGCCACCAGTCTTCTGGTTGTGGCCACAGGCAAAACACACCACCTGCCCTGGCTCCAGCACTGCCTCACACATCGTGCACTGGTCCAGCCCGGCCACCATCGCCTCAAGTGGTTGCCAGTCCGTCTGCCCCTCGGCCCAAGCATAATCCCGACCCGATAGCGCTCCATCGGCCAGATGCGTCTTCACCTGATCCAAGGAATAAGGCCCAAACTGCTGGCCCTCGCGGTTGATGTAAATCTCCATGGCGACCGTTACGGGTCAGGCTGGGCACTGTGCCGCAAAACCGCCGCCTGAGCAATCGCCTTTTGGCTAAACAGCGTCTAACCAGCGGGTGGCCGCGCGCCAGGCTGAGGGGAAGCAGCAGGCTGCTGCATGTGAGGAGGCACTCGGATTACGGCGGTAGACTGGCGAGTCTGAATATTGAAGCCGCAGGCCTTGCAAATGACCTGCCCAGTCGTGGCAGATGCCTGACATTGGGGGCAGGCACTCCCCACCATGGGTGCAGCTCCCGGGGAGGGAGGGGGTGATGCGGTGGCTGGGGGTGGAGCTAATTGGGCCAACAGAGCGGATAGAGGTTGCCAAGCGGGCTGGCCCTGCGCCCAAGCATTGTCGGCGGGCTGCAACTGACCGGTGGCAAGGTAGGCCTGAGCCTGCTCCACGGTGTAGGGTCCGTGTTGCTGTCCACCTCGGTTGATAAGGATTTGCATAACCGCGCAGCAGACTGTGCCGAAAAGTCCCTCAGCCGGCAATCGGCTTTTCCGTGGCGAAACGGTGGATGACTGGTGGATAACCGCATATGGAAAGAGAATAAAGGCGGAGTTTCCGTTGGATAGGTTTTAACAACTCCGGCGTGCATTGATTCGACGGAAGGTGTTGCATCTCCTCGTGAATTCGGCGCTGGCTCAGGTTGTACGAGGGACGCACAGCAGGGGTTTGCCGAAATCCCACAAGGGGGTTTGGGACCGACCGATGCCGTGATTCTTCCCCCGGTCTCTACCAAATAACCCAGCCATAATCCCGCCCAACAAGTTCAGGACACCGGACGGCATCGGTGTGTCCACGCGAGGCTGGAGGTCAACTCTGGTCGCTGTCAGGCCCAGGCAGATATTCGCGAAAATGGAACAGAGCGGTGGAGGCGGCCATGTACACGGCGGTCAACAGGCCCAAGAAAAAGAGGGCCGTGCCCACGGATAGATCCGAAGGGTCGATGCGCTGCAACAGGGTGGTGTCATGCAGGGCATCATGCTGGGCCAGAATGGTTTTGGAATGGTTGGCGAGAGAAAGGTTATGGATGCCAGTGGGTACCACCTGCAGAAGCACCTCCACCACCAGCCAGTAAACGATACCAAATATGACATAGCGCGCGTGGGCCAGCCCCAGCAGTGCGGCCAGCGCGCCCCAAGCAGGCACGACCAAGGCCTGAGCTACCATCAGGGTTAAAAACAGTCCGCCCAACTCCGGCACGCCCCGCAGAGTGCCTACCACCATAAGACCCACCAGCACCACCAGCAGTAGAATCTGCAGCCAAGCCACCTGCACAAGGTACTTGGCCAGAAACAATTGCCAACGCGGCACAGGGCGAGTGATAAGAAAGCCGATGGTGCGCTCCTCCATTTCCTCGCGGATCATCGCACCGCAAGTGACCAGACAGGCCAAAGGCACGCACAAGGCGAAATAGAACGAGACGACCATGTTGTAAAACACGATTCTGTGCACGGAGGAGGCCAGCACCAGCAACAGACCGAGCGCAATGCCCACGAGGGTCTTGACCAAGCGTGGGCGAGCGGTACGCAGCCGCCATTGCAGCGTCCACAGCCCCTGCAGCGCGGGGATAAAACCGGGCGAAGGCGCTACGGGGCGCGGAGGCGGTGCTGGAGTGGCGGTGGGCGGGTTCATTCGGCGGTGATAGTCTCGTAGATGTCCTGAAGCGACCGGCTTTGCTGGCGAAATTCGTAAATGCCAAAGTCCTGCGCCAACATCAACTCAGCCCATTTCGTGGCAAAGTCATCCAACGGCCGCAACTGCAGGTTCAGACCATCCTCCTGACGTTCAAAGCCTATCAGCCAGTCCTCGGCGAAAAGGGTCCTAATAAGAGCATCGGGCCGCTCGCAGCGCACAAAGAAACGAATCATTTGGGACTGCAAATCCATGCGCAGGGCCTGCTGATCGCCACTGGCCAACACGCGGCCCCAGTTGAGGATGATGATCATAGGGCAGAGCATTTCCAGTTCCTGCAGAATGTGGCTACTGATGAGGATGCTGGTGCCGGTTGTTGCAAGTTCCTGATAGATCTGGCGCATCTCCTGACGCCCGCCTGGATCCAGACCGTTCATGGGCTCATCCAGTACCAGCAGACGAGGCTGATGCATCAGTGCCTGGGCCAACTTCACGCGCTGACGCATACCCTTGGAATACTGACCCAAGGGCTTTTCCCAGTGGGCAGAACCAAGGCGAACGAGTTCCAGCATCTGCCTCGCACGCGCACGGGCTTGGGCGGAGGCCAAACCTGAGAGCATGCCCAAGCCGCAAAGCCAGGGTAGCGGCATAAGGTCGTCAGGCAGGGCATCCTCCTCCGGACAAAATCCAATCTGAGACAATATTTCAGGATTGTTGTACGTGGGACCACCTAGAACGGTCAGTTCACCAAAGCTCGGCTGCATCTGGCCGGTAACCAGACGGATGAAGGTGCTCTTACCCGCGCCGTTGGGGCCGACCAGACCGGTCAGACCGGAAGGCACGTCAAAGCTGACATTGTTGAGGCCCATAACAATACCGTACCAGCGGCTGAGATTGCGGGCTTGGATGAGAGGCGTGGAGTTCATTCGGGCTTAACGCGTTGATGGAGGATGAAGCCCGCGCCACCCAGCATGAGAACGAGGCTGAACAAGGCACCAGCGAGAGTGCCGTGGCTGGATTTGAGATAGTCGAATACAAAAGCGAAGGCCTCACTCAGGCGCGGAACTTTTGCCTCGATGGTGGCCAAGCTACCGCTGAAATCAAAGATGGCGCGATGGAGCACGTCGAGGTTGAACCCGAAAGAGACATACTGCAGCCAGTGGACATGGGAGGCGGTGCCCATGGCTGAGAGCGCAGCCCCCAGCAGCCAAAGGCCAAGCCAGAGGGTGACGACAGTCTTGGACTTGCGCGAGCTGGCGGAAATGGCCAGCACCAGCATGCTCAGGACAACCATACTGATAAGTATATAAGAGGCGGAGTGCAGGAACGCAGCACGGCTGTGCCAAAGAAAGGCGAGGCGCGGGGAGAATAGATTGCCTGCCAACCAACTGATGAGCACGGGCCCCAGCCAAGTGAGGGTCATCAGCAGCATGACGGCGCCAAATTTGCCCAACAGGTAGTCGAAACGAGAAACGGCCTTGGAGGAATAGATGACAATGGCACGGCTCGAGAGATCCGGTGTGATGAGGCGAGGCACAGCCAGACATAGGGCAAGCATGGTGAAGGAATAGGTGAACAGTCCGTGAGAGGAGAAGAAGCTGAACATGATGTTGTAGGGCAGGCCGATGGCAATCTCGGGGTTTTTACTGGCCCACTTGGCCATAACTTCCTGAGCGACCAGTACAGGCCGACCACCGAGATCCTGCACCCAGCCCGATACTCGGCTCTCAGGATCCAGCATGGAGGCGTAAAGGAAAAGCAGGACGGTCTGCGCCAAGCAAATCACCCAGCAGAGGCCCACGATGCGCTTGAGCCACTTCTGCGCCATACAGGTTCGCAGACCTTCGAGGGCAATGGTCCAGCGGCGGCGCCAGATGTTCTCGTGTGCGCCATCCCAATGCTGATAGTGATGGTCAATTTGCGCCATGGATAGCTTGGATGGACTGGACGTAGATTTCCTCCAGCACGTAAGCGCTGGGCATAATTTCCAGAGGGGCTTGGCCATGGTCGTGCAGGTGTTTCAATAAAGGCCGAATGTCCTGCTGGGAGAGTGTGACGTGTACGTGGCCGTTGGGTAGTTCCTCGGCGGGCAGGTTCATGGGGGCCAACGCGGCCATCAGCGGGGTGACGCCAGTGGCAGGCACCAGTTCCAGCACACCGGCTTTGCGTGCCTTCAGGTTTTCCAAGGTGTCGTGCACCATCACGCGTCCGCCGGCGATGATGATGATCTGATCACAGATACGGTCGACATCATGCAGCAAATGGCTGGAGAGCATAACGGTGATGCCGTGGCGTTTCCAAAGGCTATGCACCAGATCCAGCACCTGTTCGCGTCCCTTGGGGTCAAGGCCGTTGGTGGGCTCGTCGAGGAAAACGATCTCCGGGTCGTGCACGATTGCTTGGGCCAGTTTCAGCCGTTGCTTCATGCCGGTGGAGTAAGTCTCCACCTCGCGATAGCGCTCCTGACCCATGCCAACAAAGTCGAGCATCTCATGCGCGCGCTGCCGCGCATCGCGAAAGGGCAGGCCGGACAGCCGGGCGCAGTAGGTGACGTATTCGCAGCCGACCATGCCGGGAATGAAGCAATCCTGTTCCGGCGCATAACCCACGCGACGACGAATCTCGCGCCCGTGCTGACCGACGGCCTCGCCCAGCAGTTGGGCATCACCGTGGGTGTGGTCATGCAGTTGCAGTAGACACTTGATGAAAGTGGTCTTGCCCGCGCCATTGGGGCCCAACAGGCCAATGGCACCGGGGCGCACGGTGACGCTGACCTCGTTCAATGCCACCTGCCCGCCAAAGGACTTGGTCAAGTTGCGGGTCTGGATGACAGGCTGGCCGTCGCCTCCGGGTCTTTGCCCAGACACGGAGGTAGGGAGTACAGCCGCATCCTCGGGCATCAACAACTTGTGCAGCGGCTCCCAGTCCGTCATGCCTTCGCGCCATGCCAGGTCATTGGGCGAAAGCTCGCCCGCAGAAAGGCGGCGCCGGATATCCTCCACCGGCCAAGGCCCCACACGATCGCCCTCGTGGGCCACGTGGTATGGCTGGCTGGGTTCCATGCGCGCGGGCGCAGAGTGGCTGGAAAACCGGCGTGGTGCAATCCGTTTCGGCTACGAATAGCCAGCAGCAGGGCAACGTCCACTCTAAGCCGCATCCGGCACTTGCTAAACGGGCGTGGATGCGGTTTAGTAGGGGTCAGACCAAAGCACATGGACATTCAAATCCTCAAAGACGGGCAGGACATGGGCACCTATCCAGTGGAACAGGTGAACCAGCATCTGGAGGGGGGGATGTTCGAAGCCACGGATCTGGGCTGGCACGAGGGCATGGCGGATTGGGCGCAGCTGAGTGAGATCGCCGGCGTGGTGCTGCCAGGAACAGCGGTCGAAGAGGCGCCCTCGGCGGAGGAAGTGGCCCAAGCGGAAGCATCACTGGTTACCATCAAGGCTTCAGACAGTGAGGGATGGCTGGGCCTCATCAAGCGGAACAAGGTGCTGGTTGGCGGCTTGTCGGGCGCACTGGTTCTGGGCGCGGGGGCATATTACGTGTTCGGCGGGGAGGGCGATCTGGCAGCGTTGTGCCAAGTTCAGGCGAAGCTGCACCCCGTGATCAAGGCGCCGCCGAAAAAGGCAGTTAAAGAAACGCCGCCGATAGAGAAATTCCCCGCTTCGGCAACTAAGACCAGTTTCGACAACATTAACAAGAACCTTGATTTACGAGGTGACTACTATGCCAACCACGCCGTGCGCAACGCTCGTGGGATAGCCCAGGCAGGTCTGAGTGCCTTTGCCGCCACCTTGCCAAAGCAGGCCGACGAAGATGCCCTTGCCTCGCTGGTGGCCATGGCGCAAACCACCGTTCAGGCCACCAACGGGCTGGAGGAAATTTCAGGCTACGGCTCCAGCAGCTTTTGCGTAGCGGAAGGCTATTTTCGCAACACCTCGATCCTTTACCGGCCCACCAATTCCGTGGGCCGACTGTGGCAGGTGGTGGATGCCAACGCCACTGGGAGCTTGGCCTGCCTTCGAGTGATGCCCTCCTCCACGGTACTGGCGATCGTCGGCCGTGTGAACCTGCACGAACTGACATCTTGGACCGGGGAGCTGATTCAGGCCAACCCCAGTGCGCCTTGGGCAACCGCTCTCACTAAGCTGAAGACCGACTGGGAAGGCAAGCTTCCGCTCCAGAAACTGGCTGCGTCTTGGTCAGGCGAGGCGGCCTTGTTTGTCACGATGGAAGACGCCACCCAAAACATTAGCACCTTGGCGGGAGGCACAGTCAGTATCAATCGACCGGGCTTCCTCTTGGCGATGAAACTCAACAACGAAGACCTGACCAAATGGTTGGTGAAACACCTAGAAGATCTTAAGCCTGGGTTTGAGGAGTTCAAAACGGGCGGCAGAGGCAGAGTAACAGTGAATCTTAGGACGTATCCCAGTCTCACGTTGTCCCCTAGCCTGAAGGGCATCAATATGGCACCGGTTCTTCTGAGCCATGGAAATCGCCTGATAATAGCCAGCAACGACTCCTTGGCCAAGTCGACTGCGTCAGTCCTCGCGATTAATGGTGCCATTACCCCGCCGAAGGAATTCAACCTCCTGAAGTCCGGAGGCCCGCAAGGCGCCCAGCATACTCGTGCGTTGTCCTTGAAGAGCGATTGGGTATGGTACATGAGCGGCCGCTTCGGACAAAACTTGGCCAAGTATAGGCAGACTGATTTTTGGAAAACCCTGGATCCCGCAATCGCTGGCGTGCTTGATGGTGTGGCATCTGCTTCCCCGCACGGGAGCGCACTTGGCGAGGTGCGAGGAGTGGAAAACGGTCTCATCCACGACTGTCGCGTCAAGGCGGCCAACAGCGATCAGGCGCGTCAAATCACGCAAGAATTTTCCCTTCAGGCGGTGAAAGCATTTTTGCCGCGCTTGGCTGCGCTGGTGCAGCAGCACGTAGCTACGATTAAAGCGCCGGCAGCAACCCCGCCAACTCCGGCCCCAAGCACGGGTGCGCCAAAAACGACTGAGACCGAACCCAACACCCCGAAGCAACCATGAGCATGCAGATGCAAGTCCAAGTCGTCCGTCAAGACGGCTCACTGGTAGCCCAAGCCTTCGTGGGCGAGGGCGAGCACCTGATGGGCCAGTCACCCGACTGCCCCGTCCAACTGGACAGCCAGTTCATCTCGCCCCACCACGCCCGCCTGGTGGTCGGCCCCGATGGCGGCATCCAAATTGAGGATCTCAACGGCGACTCAGCCTCCTTTGTCACCTATCTCGACGGCCAAACCGTACGGGGCCGCGCGGGCATGCAGATGGGGCAAGTACTACAGGTGGGCGACCTGACCGTCTACCTCCAGCCCATGACCGCCACCACCGCCGCCGCTGCTCAGGCCGCGCCAGCCGTGGAGGCGGAGCCAATCGGCGGCACCATGGGTGGCGGCCGCTACGAGCTTATCAAACAGCTGGGCCGAGGCGGCATGGGTGTGGTGTATCTGGCCAAGGACACGCAACTGGACGAGGAAGTGGCCCTGAAGGCCCTGCCCCCGGAAGTGGCGGGCGATGAGCAGGTGCTTTCCGACATGAAGCGGGAGGTACAAAAGAGCCGCCAGGTCAGCCATCCCAACATCATCCGCATCCACGGCTTTGAAAACCCGAAAGGCGAAAGCCCGTTTGTCACCCTGGAATTTGTCCCCGGTAAGGAACTGGGCGATATGCGAATGGAGCAACCCAGCCAGTTATTTGCGTGGGAGGAGATCAAGGACTATATGCTGCAGTTGTGCGACGCGCTGGAGTATGCGCACAAGGAAAAGATCGTCCACCGCGACCTAAAGCCGGCGAACATCATGATCAACAACGAGGGCCGCGTGAAGCTGGCGGACTTCGGCATCGCGGCCACCATTCACGATTCCCTTCAGCGCTCCTCTATGAAGGACGTGGTCAGTGGCACGCTGCTCTACATGGGCCCGCAGCAGTTGGACGGCCAGAACCCTAATGCCAAGGACGACATTTATGCGCTGGGCTCCACGCTTTACGAGCTATTGACCGGCCGCGCTCCATTTTACACCGGTGACATCGCCGACCAGGTGAAAAACAAGCCGCCTCAGCCCATCCCGCAGCGACTGGCGGAGTTCGGCCTGCAAAACGAAGTTCCCCAGTACGTGTGCGATCTGGTAATGGCCTGTCTGGCCAAGAACGATGAGCACCGACCGGAAAATGCGGCGGCGATCAAGGACTGGATTCTTACCGAGGGCGGCACGGCAGTGAGCAAGTTTGTGCGCATCCCGCTATGGGGCGGCAAGGCGCTGGAACTCGACCGCAGGAAAGTGAATATCGCCGCCGGCGTGACTGCCCTTTTGGCGACGAGCCTGAGTGCCTATGCCTTTCTGAAGCCCGAGCCATTTTATGAAAAATCAGAGATCCAGCAGGAAGTGAGCGAGGGACTGGTGCTTCACCTCAACCTAGACAAAACAATCGGTAGATCAGCTGGGACAATAAATGCTAATGGTATCAACATAAAACCTTCCGAAGGCGCGGAGTATGTCGCCGAGGCAAGGAACAGTGCAATTGGGGCCAGCCTTTCGGGCACCAACCACATCATCATTGAGCGGAAGCCCGATGCCGGTAGACAGACATACGGAAATTATTTCGCACCCCTAAGGGATCTCCAGAACAAGGACTACACGTTATCCATCTGGTACAAGCCCTTCTCGACACCCAAGGATGACAAGGAAAAGGAGCGCCAGCATGGGCTGATTGTGAAGCCGGGTTTTCACATTGGGCTCACCTACAGTAATCAGCAGAAATTTGCCATGAGTCACCAGTGGAAGAATGAGGATGGGGAGAGCATCCTCTCGGCGGCCATTTCCTCCGGCGGATACAAGCCCAACAAATGGTATCACGTGGTGGGCACGGTCAACCGCGAGGAAGGGCTCATCGTTCTGTACATCAACGGAAAAGAGGTGGCCACTGAGAAATTCGACGCCAATTCGCCGCCCAATGATAAATTTGGATGGAACTCGTGGTTTGTTGGCGCAGCGAATCCCAAGGGAGAATACTTATGGTTCGCCGATGGAGCAGTGGATGAGGTGCGCATCTACAACCAGGCACTGGACGCTGAAACGGTGCAGAAGTTGCACTTCTACGAATTGCCCGATCCCTACGGTGATGGCCTGAAGATCTTTTACCCTTTCGACGGAGATATTAAGAACTCCATCGCAAATATGGATTATCACGGGTTTTTTAAGACGATGCCCGACGGTCGCACTCCCACCAACCAACCTACTATCACCAAGGATCGCTTGGGCAAACCCAACAGCGCTTACCGCTTTGACGGGGCCAAGACCAATTATTTCAATACGCGGTACAACCATGGAAGACGTGATGCGTTCATGATCCCGCAACAGAAAACGCCCAGAACATTATGTGCCTGGTTCAAACCCGAGAAACTGGGTACCAATACACAGTGCATAATAGGCTGGGGGAACTATCAAAGTCAGGGAGGGTTTTTTGGATTGCAGGTGGCAACCAACAGAATCAACGGCTGCCTGGGCAACACAGAGAATAGTAACCTTTGGGGTGACAAGCTTTCCGAGGACGAATGGTATCATGTCGCAATGAGTTATAGTGATAAGGATAATATTACCCGATTATACCTGAATGGAGAGGAAATCTCCACGATCACCAACGTGCTTGGGACAGGTGGGCCAAATTTAGAGGTAGGCCACGTCAGGCTCCTCCACACCCACGGCGCGCCCTCAGCCAACCCCTTTACCGGGGTGATCGATGAAGTGCGTGTTTACGACAAGGCCCTGGATGGCGCCGTGATCAAGACCATCTACGAAGCCAGCAAACCCCCAAGCTCCCCGTGGTTTTTGTACTCTCTCGGTTTCCTACTGGTGCTGTTTGGGGCCGGCTTTTTCCTGTACCGCAAGGGATACCGTGTCCCGGCAAAACTATTGGATCCCGTACTGCGCATCCTCCCAAGAAAGCTCGCCGATCCCCTGATGAGCCTGAGGGCCGAAGCCACCTCGTAAAAAGAGCGGCTTTGAGTGAAGTCTCAGCACCCTTTTATTTCCGGTTGATTCTACCCGTCACGTAAAGCCCGAAGACGATGCAAACCGCGACTAATATCATCACCATTATTCGGTTGTTGGTCTGGATGGCGTAAAGCCATAAACCTGAGAAGAGACCGATACCCGCCAACCAGCCCAGTGTAAGTTTTTTCGGGAAGCCAGAACAAAATTATTTTAGAAGGTCGATGTTCTTCATCTTGGGGCGGTTGCCCACCTCCAAATCGAGATTGGCGCGAAAGGTGCCTGCGCCGTGGCGGGCATCAATGGGGCTATTGAGGCAGGAGGAGAGGGCAGCCATTGGCAATGGTCCCCCCAAGACAAACCACTTCTACTTGGTGCCCCCGTGTGCGAAACAGATGCTTTCCAATCTTATCTCTTCGTCCGACTTGCCTGTAAATATTGGCTGGATTTCAAGTGTGTGTTCTTTTTCGGCATCTAGTCCCACTGCAATGATCTGGGCATGGTGACAGTTGCCCTTTACTCGGCCAGCCAGTTCGGCAGCATTGAATTCCCTAAGAATAACGGTTTTACCGGCCGACTTCACTTCGCGAGTGACCAGTTTGTTGTCAATCAAAACGCGATACTTCACGGACTTCAATGTGGATTCCCCGAAGAGCATCACCATTGCTCCTTTGAATTTTATTTTTAGTGGCGCAACAGTCTTCGGTTGACCTTTGGGCGCAGTCGCGACGACTTCATCATCCAGCCAACGGGACATTAGCATGTCGAAATGGGCTGCCACTGGATTGGGAGGTTGAACAGCCCAGCCTTTCGGCAATGGTTTCAATGATGAAATCCGCAACCGCTCCGGATTCAGATAGGTATCGCCAAACAGCATCCGCTTGGGAGGTGAGCAGCGTCGCTTATCTTTGACGGCATTTTCAAAAGCGGACCATGCGGCATCGGCAAACACCGCATAACCGTCGTCACCCGGATGAACGCCATCGAAGGGCCAGATTTCCTTAAGCGTGATTTTTTTTGATTTAATGCGTTCCTTGCATAACGCAATCGCATCACCAAATGCAGTACCGTAAGTCAGTGAAATCTTCTCGTGCGCAATACGTCTGTGCATCTTCTCCAAATTGCCGAATTGTACATCCCACGAAAACGGAAAGGCCACCTGCACTACCGGCACCTTAGCTTCAGCCACCAATCGCCATACGATTGATTCGTAGGAAGACATTGTTTCCTTGTCAGCAGTTGTAATGCCGTCGTTGGCCGAAAAATCAAGGAAGACCAAATCGGGTTTGTGCCGTAACACATCTCGGTCCAATCGAAATACCCCCAATTGCGAACCCGTGCCACCAATGGCTCCATCGAAAAACTTAAAATGCGCTTCTGGATATTTAGTCTCCAATCTTTTGGCAATAAGGGCTCGAAAGGAAGTCTGCATGGGATCCGACGCGTTGGCCCCCCATGTTAGTGAAGCCCCGAAGAACACTACGCTCAACCGCTCTCCTGCACGGGCCCGCTGATCAAATATGCCAAAATCAGCTGCGTCTATTTTTGCCGCCATGCTGGAGGCGGTTAGGCATCCGAATAACAAAATGTATAGAAGGTGTATGGGGCGTGTGTGCATCTTAAGAATTATTATCTGGAGTACCATGCCTCAAAAATTATTCCTTCAGACGGGCCACTCGTATCCCAAAAGGTTCCAATGTGACCTGAAAAGCGCCACTATTTAGATTTACTTTAGAGTGTTTTTGGTTGATTGGATCAAGCAACGCCATCTGTTGCCCCAAGGCTGGCATGTCCAAAATATTCACTTTAGCTGTGACCGTCTTTTCGGATAACGAAACCAATGCTAAAACTGTTTGATCTCCCACGCGTCGCATGACCGAAAAAACATTGGGCTGATCGCACTTGATTTCGTGCAACAAGATTTCACCCTTGGCAAGTTCTGGGAATTGCTTTCGAAGATCAAAAACCTTGCGATAATATTCCCAGGTCTCGGGTTTGTCGTCAGGGTTCGGGCCATTGTAGGGGTCGCCAGCAAAAACCAAGGGTACTCCGACAAAGGAATGTATGGCGTCCACATTAAGTGTCCGTAGGTGATAACCGTAAAATGACCCCCAATACCAGGAAGTATCATGATTGCGACAAAACCGGATCCGGTTTACATCGGGCAACAATGTGTCCAGTTGTCGTGCGATGCCGGCCTTATAATCGGCTGCAGTGATCTCTCCCGCTTCCATCTTTTGGAGCACCTTGGTTACCACGCCCCAGTTTGCATCCTGCACCAGATTACTCACCGCATGATAGACCTGACCATACATTTCACTGTATAGAACCACGTCTTTTTTTAGCTCAAGCATCGCCTCATACATTGCACGATACAATGCGATGGTGTTTTGCGATTTCCAGGCGGGATATGGAAGATTGGGCGACCAGTTAGGCCCCTTAAAGCTGTTTGCGTCCACCCGATAACCATCAATGTCGTATGTAAGGATGTCATTCTTGACGAGGTCGATCATGAATTTCTGGAACGCCGGGTTCGCAGGGTCTGTGTCGATGGTCGCCCAAGTATGATGCCGCGCCAAATGGCCGTGTTCATCACGGAAGAAGAACTCGGGATGGCTTTTCACAATCGGTGAATTCTTGGCGAAGCCGTGGATTACCATGTCGAAAATCACGCGCATTCCCAACTTGTGTGCCACGCGAATCATTTCCTTGAGATCCTCTGGCGTGCCATGCTGCGGATCCATCTTGCGCGGATCAACGTTCGTGTAACCGCCGAGGAAGTGCGGCAGGGTGTAAATCGTATTAAAGCCAATTTTTCGATAAAAGGGCAGCCGGGTTGTCAAACCCTTGTAGCCACCTTTGTAATATTGAGGCATTACTTCAAGAACGACCATTTCGCGTGCCCAGGCAGGTGTTTTCTTGGAGGTGGGCGCGCGTTTTTCGAGCATCTTGCGATACTCATTCTGGGTATCTCGAAAAGTTGGCATTATGACAATTGTCTGAACATCCGATTCATGGGCGTCATTATCATCCATACGAAGGGAACGGGTATCATAGAATATGACTGAGATTCGCTCGCCGTCGCCACTGAGGTATGAGTAATATGAGAGTTCAGCGCGTGTATCCATCCAAGTGGCAAAACACGCGCGGAGTTTTTTATTCTCGAAAGCAACAATTCCCGGCAAACGATCCGGTGCAGTAAACAAACTCATGTATCGGCTTGAAATCTCCGTGTATTTCGATCCTGGTTTAAAATATCGATAGGTATAGAGCGGGCAAGGAATCTCAAAAGTGCAGTCCTCAACCGGCCCCACCACTGCCCCGGGAACCGAAAAGATAAATCCACCACAACGGCGAAAGCTGGGAGTTATAATGTTTCCGCTTCCCAGCCGTTGCACCGTTGCCGACCGCTCAATGCGACCCTGGCCAGCGAATAGCTTGAATCTGGATGTTAGGCGGAATTCCCATCGATGACCGGGAGCCTTGGCATTAGGCGTCCGCATTCGCCATCGTTCAGGGATATAATTGAGATGCGGTCGGGGCCCAGCGCTGTATATCAATTCGAGCGTTATGGAATCCTCATCCTTATTTATTAAGACGTTGTGCTTCTCATAACGGGCCCCGTGTTTTTCCACTACCCAAACATCATCAATCATAAAATCGACTGCTTCGGCGTGATCCACCGGCGCAACCATATTCCCCGGCACGCCTTTTGACCTGAGTCCAATCCATTTGCCCTTGGAAAACTCCATCTCGATTTGCTCGTTAGCCAGCACAAGTCGACCGCTGTATTTCTCCACGCGCAAATCTTTCCAAGCCACCGTCTTAACATTTTTTGCGGGAGCCTCCTTCGGGCGTAAAGACTCGGCGGGAACGACCTTGGGAGGCGAAGTTTTCTTCGTGGCTTGAGGTGATATCAATGACTCAGGTTGGGACGGGCTCTGCGTCTTCTCCTGTTCCCCCCCACACCCAACCACCACCATCGTCGTCAAGAGAACTAAAGTTTTCATCACCGGAAGGATACCAGCGCCGTGGCGGGCGTCAATGGGGCTATTGAGGCAGGAGGGGCGTTAGGGGGTTACTTCGT
>PBDG01000065.1 GCA_002717225.1 Rhodospirillaceae bacterium
ATTTTACACTCGTGTTTCGTCGCCTTTCTCAGGCACTGTGTGGCGATGCCACCAAAGCTCGCGAACTGTTCAATGATCCAGATGCTTTCGATTCCTGGATTCAGCGGTGGCATGATCGATTAGCTAGGGAAGAGAAGACCACGGAGGCTACCGCGCAGTCCATGGACCGGGTCAATCCAATTTACATCCCTCGAAATCATAAGGTTGAAGAGGCCATATCTTCTGCCGTTGATAAGGAAGACATGGGGCTTTTCAACAACCTTCTAGCTGTTCTTAGCCACCCCTTCGATGAGGTGGTCGGAAACGAAGCCTATGCTGAGCCAGCACCATTCGCGGCCATCCCATACAAGACATTCTGTGGAACCTGACCCCATCGAAGTGCGTACCCGTTGGAGCATTGTTGCGCTTGCCGTCGTTGCAGGTATCGCCGTTGGATTTGCGGTTGGCAAGGTACCCCCAGCGATTGTCGTTATTTCGGCAGATTTTGGCCTCGGCAAAGTGGCGTCTGGATGGCTAGCCTCAATCTTCTTCGCATTCGGAGCAGGATTTGGGGTGATGACAGGCATGGCCGGAGGTCGGATCGGTGCCCGCAACCTCTTGCTAACTGGTCTGATTATCCTCGGACTTGCTAGTTTGGTCGGCGCGTGGGCGGTTGATGGTGCCATGCTGCTCGCGATGCGTGTCATTGAGGGGGTCGGTTTTGCCGCGATTGTCTCAGCAGCGCCCAAAATTATCTTCGATGCTGCGGCGCCCAAAGACCGTGATCTCGCTCTTGGAATATGGAGCACATACATGCCTGCGGGCATGACAATCGCGATGGTTGTTACATCATTTTTGATTGAACCACTTGGATGGCGCGGCATTTGGCTAATTTCCGCCGGGTCTGGGCTGATAGTTGCCATCCTCGCATTTATTCAGGCAAGGCAAGCGCGTTGGCCGGGGCAATCGCGAGCAGACACAGGACCTGTTTTCGATTGGGACGGCGCGCTAGCAACATTGTCACGTGGTGCATTGTGGCTTTACAGCGGGGCTTTCATCCTTTTCACGGTTCAATGGTTCGCTATCGCGGCCTGGCTTCCCACATTTCTAACGGAAACTCAGGGCCGTATGGCAATGATCGCCGCACTCTTCTCCGCGCTTGTCGTAGCAACAAATGTAGGGGGTAATCTTATCGGCGCGTGGTTGCTCTACCGCAAAGTGCCGCGCTGGCTTCTGCTGGCCGTGGCAAACCTAATTATGGGCGTTACAGGAGCTCTAATTCTAGCCGGCTTCATCACAGATGCCGCAAAGATCCCACTCGCGATTATTTTCAGCGCGGGAAGTGGTGTGCTCCCGGCTGCTGCCTTTTCGGGCTCTGCAGTGCACGCACCAAAACCCGAATTGATTTCTATGGCAAGCGGCCTTCTTGCACAGGGTGCAGCAATTGGCATGCTACTCGGCCCACCGTTGATGGCTATTGTAGTGGGTGGCCTAGGCAGCTGGGAAAAGGCTTGGTGGTGTATGCTAGTATGCCCGATAGGAGGGCTTGCGCTCACTTTCGGAATTTTTTTGATCGAGCGCAATCCAAATACAGGTGCCGCATGACCGGAAACACTCATTGGAGAATGCAATTCTGTGGCTTGAGAGTTTGTTCTGGACTGGCGGAATGACCAATTTGGAAAGTAAAGCAGACGGAAAATGTAGTATGAGGTGTGGAAAGGCCTCGTTAGCGAAAATTTTTACTATTCTCAGGGGATTATTTGATTTACGGGCAGACACACCCCTGTCAACC
This sequence comes from Rhodospirillaceae bacterium, assembly GCA_002717225.1. Classification (GTDB taxonomy): domain Bacteria; phylum Pseudomonadota; class Alphaproteobacteria; order UBA828; family UBA828; genus PTKB01. The sequence goes on from PBDG01000065.1 coordinate 1,772, forward strand.
ATTTCACTGTCACAGCACACAGCAAGGTACATATATAACCTTAATATTATTGGCAAAATCCTTGTTTCCTGGCAGGTACCGTTTTGCTTCACTAATTGTCTAAGATCGTCCAAAGTCCTTGCTCTTCTATGCTTTCTAACAGCGTGTCGAAATGACTTCCCTGCCAGCGGTCATCGCGGTGAGTGAACAGGATATAACCCTTGGGGCAGACAATTCGGCACAATTCAGTGAGAAACTCCCCAGGGCGTGTTTTTGATTAGTGTTAAAACTTAAGTTAGATATTTCGCGACAGGATATTCTCCTGTTAGCCGTCGCGTGGCTTCTTATTATCCTAATAATTTTTGGAGCGGCCAGAAACCTGAACTTCATCACCTCATTGGAAAATTCAATAAAGGATTTTTATAGTTCAGCCATGTTGTCTACCAACGACCAAAATGAGGAAATTGTGTTGGTGACAATTACAGAAGATACATTAAGCCAATTTGATTATAGATCGCCCATAGATCGACAGCATCTTAACCAGGTTATTACATATTTGATAGACGCCGGAGCTAAAATAATAGCAATTGACATATTATTAGATCAGAAAACTGAAGCGGAAAAAGATGCTGAACTTATAAAAACATTAGAGTCCTCCCCGATCCCTATCGTTAGTGCATGGGCAGGTCTAGAAGACAATCTTACAAGATCACAAGCATCTTTTCTTAACTTATATACAAAAAACTTAATAAAGGGTTATGTTGGACTTGGAGTAGATGAAGCAGACGGTATAATTCGGTGGATTGAAAAAAATGTTCAAACTGAACCTAAAACAGTTTTGTCGTTCCCGCTCTCTATTGCTGACGCTATAGGAGTAAATCTGCCAACTGAACGTTATAAAATCAATTGGACACTAGGTCCTGATTCCACACTATCCCCCTTTAAAAAGTATGAATCCCATTTTGTTTCGGTCCTTCCGTCCAAATGGTTTGAAAATAAAATTATCTTGATTGGTGCGGATCTGCCACATTCAGACAGACATATGACACCCTTACGTTACAATAACGGATATGGCGCCTCGGATATGGCAGGTATAGAGATCCACGCGCATGCCTTGGCAACTGTATTGTCTGGAGAACTAAATAGAAATAGCTCGTCCTTTATATCTATTTTAGTAACTATATTATCGTTACTAATGGTATCAATAATTTCTTTGTTAGAGATCATGAAGATTGTTAAAACCTGTTTGTTAATTGCGTTATTTACGTCAATCTGGGCAACAGGAGCGCTTTTAGAGTATCACAGCATTAATACACCCCCTTTGTTTTCAGCATCACTTGGGATGATAACCTTAATGCTTTACGGAATTTATATATGTGAACGGAAGCAGAGAAGATATAAAAAATTCATTAGCAATGCCTTCTCGCGTTATATGTCCCAGGAATTGTTAACAGAATTGCAAAGAAATTCCAACAATCTAAAATTGGGTGGCGAAAAGAGAGAAGTATCAATTATATTTACGGATATAGCTGGATTTACAAAGTTGTCTGAAAACATTCCGGCAGAAGAGTTAGTCCGCGCATTAAACAGTTATTTGGAAGGTATGAGTGAGATTATATTACGTCATGGAGGGATGATAGATAAGTACATTGGTGATGCCATTATGGTAATATTCAATGCGCCAAAAAATCAAGAAGAACACTCAATAAAGGCTGTGAGATGTGCTATTGAATTAGATTTGTTCGCTCAGAAATATTGTCGAGAAACTAAAACTGAAGGTCTAGATTGGGGTATCACACGCATTGGTGTGCACACAGCCACAGCAATTGTTGGAAATATTGGGGGGCCAGTACGATTTGACTACACTTCAATTGGGGACGCCGTCAATACAGCGGCACGGCTGGAAGGTATTAATAAGGTATTTGGCACTAGATTGTGTATCAGTAAGAATACCGTGAGTAACTGCCCTGAACTTTTCTTCAGGCCAATTGGTGAATTAATACTTAAAGGCAAATCTAAAGCGCTTAAAATATATGAACCGGTGAGTGGGCACTATCCTCAAAGGGATTTATATGAAAAAGCTTACAAATATTTGGAATCAGGACGTAATCATGAAGCGATAAAGGTGTTCACTTCACTAATTGCTAATAATAGGTCAGACGCATTGGTTCAATATCACATCAGTCGAATTAAAAATGGTGAATCCGGGGTATTGATAAAGGCAAAAGATAAATGAAAAATAGTTCCTGGTGTAGAATATTATCAATATTTATCCTGTTTGTAGTTTTTAGTAAATCAGCACTGACGGCAGATTTTGTTGTTGTAGAATCTAATGACCCTCGGTTTCATCCTGGTGCGTTAATTCCAGGTCAGAGTAACATTGTGCTTAGCGAAGGTATAGTCATCAAAATCCTGGGCGAAGATGGTTCCATCAAGATTCTTAAGGGAGAGTATGCAGGAAACATAGAAACGGTTGACGAGGGAATCCTTGAAAATGGAGATAATGGTAATAACAAACTAATAAATACGGTTATAAAACTTCTGTCTAACGATAAAAAAGCCAAATCCACTTTGGGTGCAGTGCGTTCTACGGCTATTAAGGATCAATTAGGCCTATGGGACATACCGATTTATAAATCTGGAAATTATTGCATTTTAAAGGGCTCAAAACCAAAACTAGTACGGGAAAATCCGCACGCAGCGATAAAAGTGAAGATAAAACAGCGGGGAGGTAAAAAAGTGAACATCACGTGGCAAAAAGGAAATCCGAAGATTGATTGGCCACAAGAAATATTGCCCATAAGCGGCGCAACCTTTTCAGTAAAAATAGACGGTCAGCCGCTACCAATAAAAATAAAACTTCACATAATTGAATCTGAACGTGCTGAAGCTGCGGCAATACCGCTTTTAGTGGAAAAGAAATGTAATTCTCAGGCCAAGCGTCTGCTAGCGCATCTCGTAAATTCCTAATCAATCCTACATAAGAAACAAATTAATATTCTATATTGATGGTCGGGCATTCCAGGGGTTGGTCTCGGATTCAAACGCCGAAGCAATTTTGAACACACTGGAATCCTGATAAGGCTGTCCGACGATTTGCATACCCGTTGGAACACCATAGGATGAGAATCCGGTTGGTACACTCATGACTGGTAATTGGCTGAGGAGATTGAAGCCATGGGTCATGACCCAGCCGACATATGCCTGGAGGCGCTTGCCGTTAATTCTGAAATCAGGATCCGAATCATCATGATCCGCCTTCACTGCTGGCACCGCTAGTGTCGGACAGATCATTGCATCATAGTCTTTCAAAATGGGCTGAAGTTTCTGCCACATCTATCCGCGGAACGTATAGCAGCCATAGAGACGAACTGCATTATGCCCCAGGCCACGATCGAGCAAACCAACAACATAAGGATCCATCTCGCCACGCCAACGTGGCAAGAAATGGCCAGCGACAGCGGCGAACAACCCCTCCCACCAGGTCATCCAACAATCAAGGACGGCCCAGTTCCATCCGACATCCACTTCATCGACTTGACAACCAAGGCCGCGCAATGTTTCCGCTGCGCGCAGCGTGTTGGTCCGTACCTCAGGATCGACCTCGGTGTATCCCAGGTTCATTGAGAAGGCCACTTTCTTGCCGGCGATGCTGTCATATGATGTTGCCAGCTTGACCCGTGGCAGATGAGAGCAAAGGTCCTCAGCGTGGGGGCCCGACATCACGTTTTGCATTAATGCTGCGTCGGCAACGCTGCGCACCATTGGACCATAATGCAGAATCGATTCGAACGGATGATCGCGGTCGAGAGGGTTACGCCCGAACGGCGCCTTGTAGCCAAACAATCCGCACGCTGAAGAAGGGATGCGGATCGAACCGCCGCCGTCCGTGCCATCAGCAAGCGTTGTCATGCCGCCGGCTACTGCCGCACCCGCACCACCGGACGATCCTCCGGAGGTATATTCGAGATTCCAAGGATTCGGTGTTATGCCCCAGAGGGGGCTATGAGTCGCGCCCGAATATGCGAACTCTGGTGATGTCGTGCGCATATGCATAATAGCGCCCGCGCGTAGGAGGCGTTCGACCGTCGGGGCGGTATAATCTGGTCGAAAATTCTCAAAAATCTTCGATCCAAAGGTGGTGATCTCCCCCTTCACGGGGTGAAAATCCTTGATCGCGACTGACACTCCCTCAAGCGGACGAAGTCTGCCATCCGTTTTCATATAACGCTGCTCTGCCTTTCGCGCCTGGTCAAGTGCGCGGTCGAAGAAGTCATAGGTGATGGCGTTGACCTTCGGATTTATGGCCTCGCAACGTGAAATTAGGGCTTTCAGATGTTCCACGGGTGAGAGTTTGTGCGCCTTGTAAAGTGCGATTGCCTCGGTCGCGGTCAAATAGCAAAGGTCAATGTCAGCCATTGTCGTTGTCTCCTGTTTTTGTCTACTGCCTTAGCTGGCATAGGTATTTTAACATTGTCGGCGGCGGAAAATTCCATGCACCTGTATCGGATCAAATGTTCGGACGATTCTGTCGCCATGGTCGTGCGCGTTCATAGTCGGCCGCTGCGCGAAATACGGAAACATCATCGTAAGTGCGCCCGATAATTTGGATACCAGTCGGCACGCCATTTTTCGCCAAACCGCTTGGGACACTCGCTACGGGACATTCCGGCACTAAGTTAAACGGATAATTGAGTTGCCATTGGACATAAATATCTGCAGGCAAATTCGATACTGTTAGCGGTTTGCCATTAATTTTTAGGTCCGTCGTATTCAGATCGATATCGATCGGCAATGCCGGAAGAGCATTCGTGGGACAGACGAGGACGTCATAAGTATCAAGTATTGGACCAAGCGTTTCGTACATACGACCGCGCACTGCGTTAGTCTGATAGAAGCGGCTGAGGCTGTGCTGCGATCCTCGTTCCAAGATTTGGCGCACGAAGCCGTCCATTTCGTATTTCCAACGCGGATATAAGTCCTGCGCGGTAGCCCAGAAAAGACCCTCCCAAATCGTGGTCCAGGCGTCGAGAACACCAAAATCCCAACCGATATCAACTTCCTCGACGGTGCAGCCGAGGCTGCGAAAGCCCTCAAGCGCCTCACGGGTATTCTTCTGGACTTCTTCATCAATCTCAAAATATCCGAGATCCATCGAAAAGGCGATTTTCCAACTTTTGATTGGCTCAAGTGTATTTGGAATCTCGAGCTTCGGTCTGAGTGAACACATATCGTCCGGGTGCGGCCCCACTGTCACATTTTGCATCAGCGCACCATCTGTGACACTGCGCGTCATCGGCCCATAGTGCAGCAGGGATTCGCGCGGATGCTCTGCGTCCGTTGGATTACGTCCGAATGGCGGCTTGTAACCGAATAGGCCGCATGCGCCTGCTGGGATGCGAATGGAGCCGCCGCCGTCTGTTCCGTCCGCTAGAGTTGTCATCCCGGCTGCCACGGCCGCGCCGGCACCACCCGAGGAGCCACCGGTGATGTAGTCGAGGTTCCACGGATTGCGGGTGACACCCCAGAGATCGCTCCGGCTGTATGGTGCATAGGCCATCTCAGGTGTCGTCGTACGTGCATGCATGATAGCACCAGCGTCTAGCAGCCGTGCTACGGTGGGGGCTGACTTTCTGGGTATGTGATCAGCGAACATACGCGATCCAAAAGTCGTAACCTCGCCCTCGACAGCGTGAAAATCCTTGATCACGACGGGAACGCCCTCAAGCGGCCGGATTTCACCGCCGCCAGCGTATCTGCGCTCGGCTTCTTTCGCTTGTTCGAGAGCACGTTCGTAGAAGGTGTAGGTGTAGGCGTTGACTTTAGGGTTGACTGCTTCGGAGCGCGCGACCACCGATTTCATCAGTTCGACGGGTGAGAGCGTTTTCGCTTTGAATGCGTCAAGCGCCTCGCTTGCGGTCATGTAGCAAAGCTCATCTAAAGCCATGGTTATCTCCCTTGTCAGTGCTCTTGACCTTGAACGGAAATTATAGCCGAACTTACGTATGGTAAATGAAATTGATGCGGAATTAAGAATCAGATGTTGCGTCGTTGCGGGAAAAACGACAGTCTCGTGAAGCATCGATTTTCGATAAGGATCACAATATGGCAGCGAAACGAGTTGTTCTCACCGGCTACGAACCATGGGCGCACGCTACCGAAAACCCGACGATCGAATTGCTGGAACGGGCACGCGAGCGAAATATTCCCGACGTCGAACTCATAACTCTCCGAGTGCCGGTGGAGACCGATAAGATTGAACCGCTCGTTGATGAGGCATTGGATGAGTACCGACCGGATGTCTGGATCAGTCTCGGCCTATATCAGGGCCTCTCGGTAATTGGCGTGGAAAGAACAGCAGCTAACGTAAAGGACTTTCCCGTTGTGGACAATACGGGTGCCAAGCCGCATGACGAAGCGGTATTTGCCGACGGACCGTTCGCGTATGAAGCGACGATTCCTATAAAGGCGATAGTCAAGGAAATGACGGAGCGTAAGATTCCGGCCAAGGTTTCAAACTCCGCGTCGACCTATCTTTGCAATCAGATCATGTATTCGGCATTGCATATTTCTCTGCAAAAGAACTTTGATACACGCGTCGGGTTCATACACGTTCCTTGTTCACCGGCTTATGTTGCCACCGCGAGCTACCCGGAGCATGAATACCCTTCTATGAGCATCGATCTTATGGAGCTTGCGGTCGATGCTGCTATCATCACGGCTACCCAGCGTGAGGCCGACATCAAGGCGCCGCCGAAGGGCTACTGACCGTCAGAGTGATCCGCCGCCTCCTGGTGTAGGAAGCAGGCTACTTTGTGGCCATCGCCAGCTTCCATGAGCGGAGGTTCTTTTTCGGTGCACACTGGCATACGGTGCGGACAGCGGGTGTGAAAGCGGCAGCCTTGGGGTGGGTTGACTGGACTAGGGACGTCTCCCTCAATACCGGCGAGCGAATCAGCACGTGGGCCGTCAGGATTAGCCTCGGGGATCGCACGAATAAGCGCCTGCGAATAGGGGTGCAACGGTTCGCGGTAAAGCCGCTCGCTCTCAGCGATTTCTACAATTTTGCCAAGATATAAAACGGCCGTTCGATTGCAAACTCGCTTCACGACTGAAAGGTCATGCGAGATAAAGATGTAGGTCAGTCCGAACTCGGCTTGAACATCAATCAAGAGCCGCAGGACTTGCGCACGGATTGATACATCAAGAGCGGATACCGGCTCGTCGAGAATTAGGAGCTTGGGTTGCAGAATTAGCGCCCGCGCGATGGCAACCCGCTGATTCTGACCGCCCGAGAACTCGTGTGGCAATCTGTCGTAATAATCCTTACTGAGACCGACGATCTCTAGGTAACGGCGCGCCAAATCGAATCGTTCAACTTTGTCTGCAATGCGATGAAAACGCAACGGCTCTGCAATTGATGTTCCAACCGACATTCGTGGATTAAGTGATGACAATGGATCTTGGAAGACGATCTGCATTTCTCGCCGAAGCGCCATCAACTCTTTCTTCGAGGTAGCCAACACGTCGACGCCATCTAGCGTGATAGAGCCTGAGGTCGGCTCAATTAGGCGCAGCACAAGACGCGCGGTCGTCGACTTACCGCATCCCGATTCGCCTACCAATCCAAGTGTTTCACCGCGTTGGACATCAAAGTCGATACCATCGACTGCGCGCAAGACTGGCGGAGCGTCAAACAAGCCCTTCGGCTCGAGCTTAAAGTGTTTGACTAGTGAGCGGACTTTTACAAGTGAATCACTCATGTTGAATTCCGTCGCTCTTCGGATTCTTCCCGCTCGACGATGTGGCACTGCACGACAGAGCCAGTTTCCGTTTGGTAAGGTTTAGGGTCTTGTTCACCACAAACGTCGATCGCTTGGGGACAACGATCTCGGAAGGCGCAACCTGGCGGCGGGTCGACTGGCACTGGCGGCAATCCTGAAATCGAACGCAACTCCGAATCTCTAGTATCATCAAGCTTGATGATAGATTCGAGTAGTCCGACGGTGTATGGATGGCGAGGATTGCGAAAAATTGTCTCCACATCGCCGAATTCAACCATTCTGCCCGAGTACATAACCAGTACCTCGTCGGCCATCGCCGACACTACGCCGAGGTCATGTGTGATCAGAATCATAGCGCTGTGCAATTTTTTCTGAACAGCGGAGAGAAGCTTAAGTATTTGTGCCTGGATTGTGACGTCAAGTGCCGTGGTGGGCTCGTCCGCGATCAATAGGTCAGGCTCGCAGGCGATTGCAATAGCTATCAAAACACGCTGGCGCATGCCGCCTGAAAATTGATGCGGATAATCGTTGAGGCGCCCCTCGGGCTCGGGGATGCCCACCAAGCGCAGAAGTTCGACTGCTCGGGTCCTTGCCTCGTTTTTCTTGACGCCTTGATGTGCGACAATAGTCTCGGTAATCTGTTCGCCGATCGTGAATACTGGATTCAACGAAGTCATGGGATCTTGAAAAATCATACCGATGCGATTGCCACGCAGCTTTTCCACCTCACTCTCGCTGAGTGTTAGGAGATCCTGATCACGGTATTGGATTGAGCCATCGACAATTCGCCCGGGCTGTTCAATCAAACGCATGATGGATTGTGCGGTCACGCTTTTCCCGCTTCCGGATTCGCCGACAATACAAAGCACGCGACCAGGCTCGACCTCAAAAGAAAGACCATCAACCGCCTTAAGCGTACCTGTTCTGAGCTTAAAATGAGTCTTAAGGTTTTTGACCTTGAGAACCGTTGCCATGCTTGGCTACTCCTTCAGCGTACCCGCGCGCGCGGGTCGAGCGCGTCGCGTAAGCCGTCGCCAATGAACGCAAATGCGAGCGACACGATGACAATCATGAAACCGGCAAATGCAGAGGCATGGGGTGCCTTTTTGAGCACGGCGCGCCCATCTGAAACCATGGTGCCCCAGTCCGCCTCTGGCGGCTGAGTGCCAACGCCAAGAAACGAGAGGCCGGAGGCAACCACCATCATGAGACCGATCAAAGTTGTTGAATAGACGATCACTGGGGCTAAAGTGTTAGGTAGAACGTAGCGCGCAAGAATCGTCGGTGTGGTTGCCCCGCCGGCGCGCGCCGCCTCAATATAGGGCTCCTGCTTTACAGAAACCGTAGTCGTTCTCACAAGTCGGGCTATATAGGGCACCAACGCTATCGTAATTGAAAGAATTAGCGTGCTGACGCCCGGATCGAGACTGCCGGCAATGACGATCGCTAGCAAGACCAGCGGGAAGGCAAAGAAGACGTCAAGTACACGCATAATTATCTGATCGATCCAACCGCCTATGTAACCAGCTACTACGCCGAGAAACACGGCAATGCAGGTTGCCGCCACGGTCGGCGCGACGCCCGTCAAAAGCGCGATGCGTCCGCCCCAGAGGAGACGTGAAAGCAGGTCTCTGCCTTCCATGTCGCCACCAAGAATCAGACCATCGGTGCCCGGTAGTCCGCCACGGGTACCGACGGCTTCGTTAGGATCGTGAGGGGCGATGTAGGGCGCAAAAATTGTCAATATCATGATGATCCCTATAAAGATCAAAGCGCCAACAGCAGCTTTGTCCTTGGCATATGCATGCCAGGCGAGCTGCAACGTACGCAACATGATGTGAAAATTCTCGCGTCGGAGTTCTGAAGCCGAGCGGCGACGTTGTGTCGAAGTCTCTTGTATCTGGTCCTTATTCGTCATCTCGAGCGCACTCCCTCGGAGATGCGAATTTTCGGGTCGGTGAAAGCATTGAACACGTCCACCGCAAGATTCACAGCTACAAATGAGACGCCAATTATCAACGAAGCACCTTGAATGGTTGGAATGTCACGCGCTTGGATTGCCTGCCAGAGCTGATAGCCTATACCAGGCCAGGCGAAGATCACCTCTACGAAAAGCACGCCCCCCATAAGATAGCCAAGCTGTAGGCCGCAGATCGTCGCGATAGGTGGAAGGGCATTTCGCAGTGCGTGCTTGCGCAGGATTATTCCGCGCCGGATGCCCTTGGCGCGGGCGACCTTGATGTAGTTCTGGCTTAGGACCTCAAGCATCGTTGCGCGTACCGTCCTTGCTATTATCGCCGCAGGCGCGGCACCCGCAGCAATCGTAGGTAGGATTAGGTGTAGAATTACGTCGACCGGTCCACCACCACCGATCAAGTTGGTCATCCCCGTCGCTGGCAGCCAACGCAAGCTAAGCGAGAATGCTAGAACAAGTAACAACCCAAACCAAAAGGGTGGGATACTGCCGAACATAAGAGTGCTGGCGATAGTGATCCGATCGAAATAGCCATAAGGTCGAGATGCAGCAAAAATTCCTGCGAATAAACCAATCACATAGGCCAGGGCTGCGCTGGTTACCGCCAAACTTAGGGTGTTGGCAAATTTTGGGAAGATTAGATCACTGACAGTTCGGCGATTGGCGATCGACTTGCCGAAATCCCCTTCGAGGATGTGGCCGAGCCACCTGCCATACTGAACCGGAAGTGAATCGTTGAGCCCGTAAGCTTCGCGGATTTTTTCGCGAGTCTCTTCCGTTGCGTAAGGCCCAGTCAGAGTAATGGTGACATCGCCGGGTGCAATGTGAGCAAGCATAAAGACGAAGAAAGACACCCCGAACAAGATCGGGATGATCATCAGCAAGCGTGCGGCGATAAATCGGGTCATATAAGCGAAGCGATCTGCGGCGCGGTCACGGAACGAAAAATTTAGTTAGCATGGTGGCTGCCTGACCACCAGAACGAGGCCGCCGGGCTATTGCCCGGCGGCCCTGCGTCTGGTCATTTACCCTGCCTAATCTTCGATATAGGGCAGTGCGAAGTCGTACCAGTTCTCCTGGCCGTTCACGAAGCCCTTCACGTTCGGCGCCAGCAATATCGGATTGTGGTAGCTGAACACCGGCAGGAACGCGACGTCTTCTTCCATGATTATGCGATTAGCTTCACGGTAGTATTCGGTCGCAACCTTTTTGTCTTTCGTCGCGATGGCCTTTTGATAGAGCGCATCGACCTTCTCGTTACAATACCAACCGCCATTGATTCCGTTCGGCGGGTGATGATCGCAACGTGTGGCATGTGCTGTCCAGTAAGGCACTGACCAGCCCCAACCCATCGTATTCATCCCGACTTCAGGACCCATACCATTGAGCCATTTACCTAGATAGGTCATCCACTCGAGTTTGGTCAACTTGACGTCGATACCTACCTTTTTTAGATCTCGCTGGACCGCTTTCTCCCAAGCTTCGTTCCAGCCATAGTCGAAGGTCTCTAGCGTAATCTCTAGGCCATCTGCATAGCCGGCTTCAGCGAGAAGCTTCTTCGCGCCCTCTGGATCATATGGGTAGGGCTTGTAGTTGGGGTCATAAGCAAACGTCCCAGCCGAAAGCATACCGTGCTCGGCATGCGCCGTCCCCTTGTAGATCTCATTAGCAACGTATTCGCGATCGACCGCCATATTAATGGCCCTGCGGACGCGAACGTCCTGCAACACTGGGTTTTTCATATTGAACTGGGCGTACCAGACGGATGGCACGTTAGGCTGCAGCAGGAGTTGAAAACCCTCATCAACAAGGTTTTCAATCTCATCCCATGCCGGTTCCGTGAGCATATTTATTTCGCCGGCTCGAAGCGCGGACATGCGCGTGGCTTGATCGGTGATCTGATGGTAAATCATCCGGTCAAGTTTCGCCGGTTCGCCGTAATAGTCCTCATTGCGTTCAAGGATAGCCATCACGCCGATATCGCGCTCGACGAATTTGAACGGGCCGGTACCTACAGGATTGAGTGCGAGGTCCTCATCACCATACTTTTCCCATGCCGCCGGGCTGATCATCTCAGGCTGGCCGCAAGAAGACTGGCCGATCTGCAGCCACTCATAATTTGGCTGATTCAGCACGACCTCGAAGGTATGCTCGTCGACAGCCCGCGAAGACTCGATCCAACGCGAATAGAAGCTAAGGAATGCCGCGCCCGCTGCACTATAATGATCCGCGTCTGGGTTTGAGAAGCGGTCATAGTTCCACTTCGCGACATCAGCATTGAATGGCGTTCCGTCATGGAACTTAACGCCTTTGCGCAGATTGAAGGTGTACACCGTCCCATCGTCTGAGATCGTCCAAGATTCAGCGAGTGCCGGCCGCAATGTGGACCATGGCTGTTCAGGCTTTCCAAGCTCAAGTTCGACCAAACCATCAAAGATCATGTGCGTGGTGTTCTTGGTCAACCAACCGCAGGCCTGCATCGGGTCGTAAAGGCTTTGTGCGGCCGGGATCGACCACACGAGCGTACCGCCCTCTGCTTTGGCGGGCTTGGCATTCAAGGCGCCAAGCGCTAATGCCCCTCCCGCGACAACTGCAAGACCGATTCCTGCAGTCTTATTAAGGAATTTCAACATCGACTTCTCCCTTTATAGTTTTCATCCATTAACATCATTATTTCATATCACCAAAGGCAAGTCCAAATTTTACAGTAGCACAACGTAAAAACCCCCTTCTTTGCAGGGACATAGCCCGAATGCGGTGATATGCGAAGGACGTTTCAGAAGCTAAGCTGGCCGGACATAGAACAGACATTGGTGCGCACCGTTTGCCGCGCAACTCTCCTCATGTGCGCTTAGCGAATAATTTCGGTTTGTTGCTTGGCCTACCCATTCCAACGAACCGGCAAACCAGCCTGAATACATGTAACAAAGTTTGCGGCCAGTATCGGTACCACAATGTTCTACAAAGACCGAATGCTCTAACCGGACATCACAACTACCCGTGTTGTCGTCAAAGTGCATCGGGGTGAATTGCCCCCAACCGCGCTGAGAGATTCGTTTCATATAGTGGTAGAAGACATCAATTCCTGCGATTTGATGGGTGATTGATTCCTCCTCACACCAGTCCCATGCTGATTTGTGCCCGGCCCCATATAGCTGTTTAGCGTACAATTCTCGACCCAACGTGGCTTCGACGGCGAGGTGATTGTTTACAAAGAAGTGCCGCGGCATATAGATCATGGGTAACCCATCGGTCGACCATTTTCCTGTTTCTGGGTCTACGTTAATCGGGACCTTAGGATGGGCCATCGCAGTTTACTCCTTATAGGGTAAGTTTGGCTTTCCCATGGCTTGAGTGCCGTATATCCAAACCCGGGCAATCCGCGTTGAATAGGTTGTATACTTGGGTTTGGATTTTGTCATCGTGTCCTATCTGATGGGGTTCGGTAAGCTGGCCAGGCTAGGATTTTCTGTGGCTCATCGCTTCGTTCCCGGGGTGAACAAGGCCGATGGTTCGGTTTTGCTCTGAGATGGCCTGCCGCCAAACTCCTTTGCAAATAACCAGTCTAGACTTTGCTTCGTGGTTGACAGCTGTTGATTGCCCGTAGCTCTAGCATAGAGAAGAATGTATAGACGCAATTTAGCTTAATTGTTTGTGTTGAGGACGAATGAAATCAGAAGTCTTCTTGCCAGTTCGGCAATCGGGCGATTACGCTTAACACCTGACACCGTAAGAGGAATTGCACAACGACCTGTTTCTCGCACGGAAACTGAGCTGTTTAGAACAAGCCGGTCATAATCCTATAGGCACCCAAAAGACAACCTTGGCCGAGGAGTGAAGTTGATGACAGATACGACTATAAACGATACAGCTAGCACCAATGATAAGAGCATGTCGTTGATCGTAACTAAGGGCACGTTGGATTGGGGTTATCCGCCTTTTGTTCTTGCAACTACAGCGGCTGCAATGGGCCTTAAGGTCTCCATGTTCTTCACCTTCTACGGCCTCAATCTGCTGCACAAGAAGCTCGATCTCAGCATTTCGACCCTTGGTAATCCGGGTATGAAAATTCCGATGATGGGAATGCACCTCGGGATGCCTAACGTGATGAGCATGATTCCTGGTGTCGACAGCGTGGCCACAGGTATGATGAAGAATCTAATTGATAAAAAGGGTATCGCCTCGATCGAGGATCTACGAGAAGCGGCGATCGAATCAGATGTCGGTATGATTGCCTGCCAAATGACCATGGACCTGTTCGAATATGAGATGGCCGATCTTATCGAGGGTCCTGAATTGGGGGGCGCAGCGACCTATATTGAAACCGCGACCAAATCGGACATCAACCTGTTCATTTGA
>PBDG01000066.1 GCA_002717225.1 Rhodospirillaceae bacterium
ACATGCAGTAGATGGGTTTTATATTGCGATTTTTGAACGGATCTAGGGCTCGCACTGAGAATCACCCGAAAGACTGGAACACCCAGCAAGAAGAGAGTACTTATAAGGCACTATGCTAGAATCCCAAAAAAGATATCGAGACATTTTAAGCTTTGCCGCCAAGGGCATTATGGCATTCCACTTACTCTTAGCAGCTGGCTCATTAAGCACCAGCGCATTGGCCAACCCTTCTATGGTTGTCCAGAAAACTGGCGCCAGTTCTGCGCTCGATGAGCTGACTGACACAGCTAAAGCAATATCGATAATAGATAGTGGTCCCCATGAGGAGGCCACCGCTATCCATCATGCGAACAAGGATGGACTAAGGCTTTGACTGAACAACAGGCTGATAAGGGGGCGGGAACAGAAAATCGAATCCTAGTGATTGACTTTGGCTCTCAGGTGACTCAACTAATTGCCAGACGTCTTAGGGAATCCGGCGTCTACACCGAAATAGTTCCGTATTCCGCGTCTGAAGAAAAACTAAAAACTTTTAAGCCCCGAGGAATTATTCTATCTGGCGGCCCTTCCTCAGTAACTTCAGAAAGAGCTCCATCCGTCCCGAACGCTATTTTTGAGTCAGGACTTCCCATTCTTGGAATTTGTTACGGCCAACAAATAATGTGCGCCCAACTTGGTGGGGAAATTCAGGCCGCCAATGAGAGGGAGTTTGGCCTAGCCCAAATTTCAGTACTTGCAGCATGCAAGCTATTTGATGAAATTTGGAAAGCTGGCACTCATGCAGATGTTTGGATGAGCCATGGAGATAAAGTAACCGCACTCCCGAACGGGTTCAAAGCTGTCGCCAAAAGCGATGGTACTCCCTATGCAGCAATTGCAGATGAGAAACGCCAACTCTATGGACTCCAATTTCATCCAGAAGTCGTACACACGCCAGAGGGAGGAGCTTTACTACGTTCCTTTGCTCTAAATATTGCTAAGTGTTCCGGCACTTGGTCCATGAAATCCTTTCGTGACGAAGCGATCAGAGCTATCCGCACAAAAGTGGGTAAGGCGAAAGTAATTTGCGGACTATCCGGCGGAGTAGACTCTTCTGTTACCGCCGTATTAATCCATGAAGCTATTGGAGATCAATTGACCTGCGTTCTTGTGGACCACGGCTTGCTGAGGACAGACGAAGCAAAAACTGTGGTGGAGTTATTCGGAAAAGAATTCAATATTCGGCTAATCCATAGGGATGCAAGCGATTTATTTCTAACAAAGTTGGACGGCGTCACCGATCCTGAACAGAAAAGAAAAATTATAGGAAATACCTTCATTGATGTCTTCGAAGACGAGGCAAACAAAATAACTGGAGCCGAATTCCTAGCTCAAGGCACCCTGTACCCAGATGTGATAGAGTCTGTACCAGTTGCCGGTGGCCCAAGCAAAACCATAAAATCTCACCATAATGTTGGCGGCCTGCCAGAACGAATGCGGTTAAAACTTTTGGAACCTCTCCGCGAATTATTTAAGGACGAAGTACGTATTCTGGGTAATGAATTAAACATACCTTCCAATCTTGTTGGACGGCACCCCTTTCCTGGTCCCGGCCTAGCTATTCGCATTCCTGGTGCCATATCCGCAGAAAAACTCTCCATACTTCGAGCCGCCGACGATATATACCTTCAAGAGATTGAAAATTTTGGGATCTACAATGAAATCTGGCAGGCATTTTGTGTGCTATTACCAGTTAAAACGGTTGGGGTTATGGGAGACTCTCGGACTTACGAGTTTGTCTGTGCCTTGCGGGCGGTTACATCAGAGGACGGAATGACTGCTGATTATTATCCCTTTGGGCATGATTTTCTAAGTAAAGTTGCAAGACGTATTGTAAATGAAGTCAAGGGGATCAACCGGGTAACCTATGATATAACGAGCAAACCTCCAGGCACGGTGGAGTGGGAGTAGTTTTTATCTCTTATGTCATTGTTTTTTTATAGTGTAGCATAAAAGACGTATGAAAGTTTCATACTAACCCATTGGTTTTCTGCAAAACCTGATTTCTTGTATGTAAGAAACTATGAAATTTCGTGTCACTATTGCGAGTAATTGATGTAGTGTGGATATTCCCAACAATTAGTTAAACTTTTAGATCCAATTTGGGCAAGTCTGTTTTAAGGAATAATTTGATGACAAAACTATCAGGTGTTTGTGTTCCAGTCTGTACGCTCTTTAACGATGATGAGAGCATCGATGAAGGTGGTTATTTACGACATATAGACCAAATGATAGAAGCGAAAGTTGATATTATCTTGGCATGCGGAGGGACAGGCGAATTTGCTTACCTGTCAACTGAAGAGAAACGCTACTTGATTGAGGTTACCGGCAAACACGTAGAATCCCATGCTCACTTTATTGCGCAGACCTCTGCTATCAGTTTGCGCGAGACGATAGATGCAAGCAAGCACGCAGCTGATCATGGAGCAGACGCACTCATGATCTTGCCTCCTTATTTTGAAGGACCTGATGCTGCTGGTGTCTATCACCATTTTGAAAAAGTAGCCGAAGCGACCGATCTTCCAATTATGGTGTACAATGTTCCGGTACATTCCGGCTTCGATATTACCCCTGACTTCTTCAAAAAATTGCTAGAGATCGAAAATATAGAGTACATCAAAGACAGCACTGGAGACCTCGTACGCATTCAAGAGTTGTTACAAACCCCAGGAAAGGTTTTTAACGGAGGAGATCCTATAATGTATCCAGCTCTGGCAGCTGGCTGCGTTGGTTGCGTGTGGGGATCAGGCAACTTCATTCCGCAAGAAGCAGTCGAACTCTATGGCTTGGTACAGGAAGGCAAACTCAGGGAAGCAAACCAACTTTGGCAACGTCTATTACCT
Source organism: Rhodospirillaceae bacterium (assembly GCA_002717225.1). Lineage (GTDB taxonomy): Bacteria > Pseudomonadota > Alphaproteobacteria > UBA828 > UBA828 > PTKB01. The sequence goes on from PBDG01000066.1 coordinate 2,883, forward strand.
TCCCAACTGTTTGTCTGGACACATGTCTACAATTCGGCTGTAAAAAGTGCTGCAAATTATCGGGGTTTTAATGTGGGCCAATGTCGAGCCCCCGTGTTGCCTTTGGACAATCAGGATCACACCATCCTGACTCAGAATCTAGATACAATTGGTTAAATCGCGGCGTTCTGATAGAAATATTTGAATTAAGGGAGGTCAAAATGGCTGTTTACAACCGCATCAGCGAGTTCCATGACGATATGACACGTATCCGCCGCGACATTCATAGTCATCCTGAAACTGCATTCGAAGAGGAACGCACAGCTAAGGTAGTAGCTGACGAACTCGAATCTTATGGAGTTGAGGTGCATAAAGGCCTGGCAAAAACAGGCGTCGTCGGCACCCTCAAAGTAGGGACGGGCAGTAAAAAGATCGGTCTACGGGCCGATATGGATGCATTAGACCTCCACGAGCTCAATGAGTTTGACCACAAGTCTCGTAACGAGGGCAAAATGCACGGCTGTGGCCATGATGGCCACACTACCATGCTGCTGGGCGCAGCACGATATCTTGCAGAGACAAAAAACTTTGATGGCACGGTTCATTTCATCTTTCAACCTGCCGAGGAAAATGTCGCAGGTGCCCGCGTCATGGTAAAGGATGGCTTATTCGAGAAATTTAACTGTGAGGCTGTCTACGGGATGCACAACTCACCAGGTCTCCCAGTGGGCCAATTTCTGGTAAACCCTGGGCCAATGTGCGCTTCCGCAGATTTCTTCGAAGTCAAAATCACTGGCGTCGGTGCTCACGGTGCTTTCCCCCACCAAGGCAATGATCCAGTCGTCGTCGCGGCCCACATGATCACAAGCTTCCAATCAATTGCGGCTCGGCGAACCGACCCGCTTGACTCAGCGGTGATCAGCGTAACCCAAGTGCACGCTGGCCATACCACCAATGTAATTCCTGAGGAAGCAATTCTTTCGGGAACTACACGTGCTTTGAAGGTCGAAATCCAAGACTTAATCGAGCGTGAAATGCGTCAGATAGCAGAGGGCATTGGACAAACCTTCGGAGCGCAAATCGAATTCTCTTACGATCGCCGTTATTTGCCGACCGTAAACACAGTCGAGGAGACCGATTTTGCTGCCCAAGCGGCAGCTGAAATTGTAGGTGAAATGCAGATCCTGCGCGATGAACCACCAGTGATGGGTGCCGAAGACTTTTCATGGATGCTCGCTGAACGCCCCGGTTGTTACATACGCATAGGCAACGGAGTTGAGGGTGGTCCGGGAGGCTGCCACGTGCATAACCCTAATTACGACTTTAACGACGAGATACTGACCATCGGTGCAAGCTACTGGAGCAAACTAGTGGAAATGCAGTTGGCCGCTAAATGAAACCCTTTCGCTTAGGCCACATTTCAAATGATCTAATCGATAAGACGGCTCCATATAGCGCTGTGGATGTAATCGGAAAAGTTATGCTGTGCTAATTGTTTTTGGCGTGGCGTCGAAAAGCAATTTGACGGATCTGTCAGAAGATTGCTGGCCACGCCATGTATGCGCTAAATAATTGACGCCATCTTAAATTGATTAATACCACACGAGTAGGAATGTGACCCATGGATGCAGTTGTTCAAAGCTTTGTCGCCGGATTTCCTGTGCTGCTCACGCACTTTTCCGTAACGATTGCCATGCTGATTTTAGGAGTAACGATCTACATTTGGATCACTCCCCATAAGGATGTGGCGCTTGTCCGAGAGGGAAATGTTGCGGCTGCAATCTCCCTATCTGGCGCTGTGCTTGGGCTTGCAATTCCGCTAGCCATGTCAATGTCCGTCAGCGCGAACGTCGCGGACATCGTAATTTGGGGGATTCTCACACTCGCGATTCAACTGATTGCATTTCGGCTTGCCGATCTGCTTTTACGCGATCTATCAACTCGCATTGAGGCAGGCGAAGTGGCTGCTGCCCTTCTGCTCTCTGCCATCAAGTTAGCTGTAGCTGCAATCGCTGCCGCTGCCGTCTCAGGCTAGGCTGGATTGTTAAATTAATGGACCGTCTATTGGACCGTCTTGCGTATCTGGCAGCAATAATTGGAGTTCTCTACGCGTGTTTTTCCTATACACGCTTTCCCCAAAATGAGGCTTCGCGCCGACCTTCCGTTCCATATGCGGAGGTAGTACCTGACGCGCCTACACCAGTCGTTGCGCTGCGGGAGCAGGAGATCACAATCCAGCTTCCAGCAAAGCAGCCATCTACTGGCACGGCATTCGCCATCGGCGGAGGCTGGTGGCTTACAGCACGTCACGTTGCGGACGAGTGTGATGCTATCGGACTGGTCATAGGCCCACGTCAGGTCACACGCGCCCTACAAGTTGTAATACATCCGAACGCGGATTTGGCCCTTTTGTCTCTGAACCTCGAACCAGAACCGTTCGCATTCTCGAATGAGGAGCTCCAACAAGGCGAAAACGGGTTCACAATTGGGTATCCGCAAGGTTCGCCTGGTGATGTTTATGCCCAGCTCATAGGTCACGGCCGCATGAAATTGGGCGGCCGATATCGAACCGATGAGCCGATTCTTGCATGGGCGGAGCGGCGGAGAGCACCGGATAGCCTGACAGCTCTGGGTGGGTTATCGGGTGGACCTATGCTCAACGAGCAGGGACAGGTTATTGGCGTCCTGGTCGCGGCCTCGGAACGCCGCGGGCGGGTCATGACATCTCATCCAACCTCCACGCGATGGCTCTTGGAGCAAGCCGGCCTAATGCCTGATCCCTACGCGCGCCTGTTTCCACTTGCCACAGATAATTTTGTCCGGCAAGGGGACGCACTTCGTGAGGACCTTCGGGTCGCCAAAGTCTTTTGCAATGTCAAGCAACCCCCGCGACGGCAGCGTCTCTGACTAAGTCATGGACCCTTCATTATTATACAGTTATCACTGATGCTAATCTCATCCGAGAATGGCCTTCTTGCCTATAATTTGTACCTAAAATAAAAAATAACGGGAATAGGATGGAGAGGCTTACTCCAAAAATTGGGCTGGACCGCCTGGCGGATACCGGACTAAGGACACTTGTTCGAAAGCATAAGCTAAATTGACAATGAAAATGTCTTCCCACGCCTTACCAATGAAAGATAAGCCAACAGGCAAACCGGCAATATAGCCCATTGGCAGCGTTACGCTCGGATAACCAGATACAGCTGCCAAGCAAGAGCTACCCCCCAAGCTGTTATCCCCATTTATTAAATCGATCGCCCACGGCGTAGAAGTGGTTGGCGCTACTAAAGCACAACATGAATGATCTGATAACACTCTATCTATACCGTCTCGTCTACTAAGACGCTGACATTCCTCAAGCGCTTTTTTATATTTCAGATCATCCAACCCAAAGGTTGCTTCAGCTGCCAGGAACTGTTCTTGTTGGAAATACGGCATTACCTCGAGGCGGTTTTGCTCATTAAAATGTATTAATTCGGATAAAGAACTGACTCTGCTACGGTCTGTTAGACCAGCTAAATAAGCGTTCAGAGCGACCTTAAACTCTGTTCGTAACACCACAATTTCATGTTCCCTAATAGTCTGTTGATCAGGAAGAACTATGCCATCTATAACTTCAGCCCCAGCAAACTTAAGTATTGTGAGAGCGTCCTCAAAGGCTTGATCAACAGTGTCTTGAAAGCGGGCAAAATTTCTCACCACGCCAATTCGTTGTCCCTGAAGCGCCTTCGGGTTTAATGAACCTAAAAAGTTTTGGTGAAAATTCTTGGCTAACACGTTTGTCGATGTGTCTTCAGAATCATGCCCCATCAATACTGCTAAAATAGTCGAGGCGTCGGCAACAGTTTTAGCAATTGGGCCGGCAGTATCTTGACTAGGCGCGACAGGGATAATCCCCGTCCGACTAATAAGTCCTACTGTTGGCTTTATACCTACGAGTGAAGTCATCGCCGCAGGCACAACAATAGATCCGTCAGTCTCAGTACCTATTGCACCGGCACAAAAATTCCGAGCAACAGCAACAGCAGACCCAGAACTTGATCCACCGGGCGTGCGATCCAAAGCGTAGGAATTTCGAACCTGACCCCCACGACTGGACCAGCCACTACAGGACCTTGTCGATCTAAAATTAGCCCACTCGCTTAAATTACTCTTGCCCAAGATAATAGCACCGCCTGCTCTTAGTCGAGAAACTAAGTGAGCATCTCTATGCGCCCTTGATCCGTCCAATGCCAAAGAGCCAGCAGATGTCATCATTTCGTCTGCCGTATCGATATTATCTTTGATGACTAATGGGATCCCATGTAACGCACTACGAACACGTCCCTTCCCTCTTTCCTCATCCATTTTTCTTGCAATGTCTTCTGCTTGAGGGTTTGGAAAGGCTATAGAATTAAAATCTTCGTCCTCTGACGAAATCCTCTTTAAAAAATGCTGCACTAGATCGTACGATGTGAAGACCCCTTGATCCAGGCCGCTACCTAGATCCCTTATCGATAAAAATTCTATATCATCTGATTCGCTGATACTCATTTTGGCCCGCCTAATCAGGTGTGAATATGTTCACGCCATCAAAGTTTGATACTTTTCCTTCAGCACCTAAGTAATCCTCAACTGTCATATCTGCCAAAAGGCCCAAATCAGATCGAGTATTTGCGATGAAACGGGAATCGTCCAGCAATCGCCCAAATAAAATACCAAAAGAAGGACCTTTGCGGTCGTGCATAATCGTATAGGTTTCGATTATAGCCTTTCCATCTGCTGCCTCTGTGACGCGTGGCCCCCTGTCTGCATTAATTTCTACTTGGTAGAGTTTTGGATCTTTTGGCTTAAATGGCTTATTAGGACGTTCTGTGGAATAAATTCCAGCGGATTGCTTCGTTACATAATTTCCATTGGCCGTGACAAGTCCCTTACTTCCTGGTTTATCCCTAACCTTGTTCATCATTTCGGCAATAGAATGTGTCACGTAATTATTTCCTGGTCCCCCGAAATATGGCAAGCCCCCCGTCACAGTTAAACCTCTTGGATCATCCGGATTAATTCCCATTTCATCGCACGCTATTTGGACGGCGGATGGAAAACAACTGTATAAGTCCAGCGCGTCTAAGTTATCCAGAGAACATTCGGCCATTTCAAATGCCTCTCTTGCCACTTTGGACATAGCCGGCGAGGAGTGAAAGTTTATGCGATCACTCAGATACCAATGATCATGGGCATCCGCACAACCATGCAAATAAACCCATTTTTTCTCCGGAATGCCAAGTTCCCGGGCTTTTTTGGCAGAGGTTAAAATTATGGCTGCGGCCTGATCTATAAAGGCATTTGAATTCATCAATTTTGTATATGGAAAGCCAATGTACGGATTATTTGAATTCACAGAGGAAATTTGATCCGCTGTAAAGCCCTGACGGCGATCTGCCAAGGGGTTACCTGCCGCGACTTTTGCGAATCTTGAAAATAACTTACCCATCTCAAGACTATGCTGCTCGATTGTCCTTTCTCTATTACCTCGAATCGCATTTTCGATCATGGGATAGGCGAATATGGCGCCAGCCATTTTGTGCCGATCTTCCATATCAGACCAGCCTCGGGTTTCTACGCCCCAAATATCAAAATTGCCCCCCGGATCCTCGCTCCAATCTAACTCGAGGCCTGCACGTTCCGCCCCCTTTTGGGTCGCCAACGACTCTCCTCCGGCAATTACCGCAGCATCTAGGTCTCCCCTGGCTATCATCTCAAACAGGCGATTTACACACCATTGAGGCATATTCCCGCCTGGATGAGTGTACACGAGATGTTGTGCGTTTTCCGCTCCAATACGATTTGCTAAAGATTTTGGTGGGTTTGAATACGTACCAAAAGGGCAGGCGAACCGCCAACTTGTATCAGAGAAAGAGCGCACCAAAACAACCGTGTCCAGCGCTTGCAATAAAATTGGACCTGCCTCACTATCCTCCACCGCTTTGTGAACAGCAACCGCCGTGAGATCCATAGGAGATAAACCGCGAGATGGATCTGGCTCCCTTTGAGTAATTTGTCCACTACCCACCAAGACTGGTACTCGACTTTCATCCATTTGCTTCTTCCCTCTATATCCAACTCCATCCAACTTTATTAAATTTTATCTACAGATAGCCTCAACAAATAAGACAATATGGAATTGGTACCATGAACTCGAACTAGGATCTTCTCGCCTCTTGAACAATCATTTCCATCCGGTCTAGGAACTTGGACCGATCAGTTTTACTAAAAGGGGGAGGACCTCCTGTCGTTTCACCAACTTCTCGGAGCCCTTCCATTATTTCCCGTGTGGCAAGTGCCATACCGATATTATCTTTGGTATAGGTGCTGCCATCAGGTTTGATGGCAAATGCACCCTCCTTAAGGCAACGTCCGGCAAGGGGAATATCATTAGTCACGCATATGTCAGCCCATCCGATATGGTCCGCAATCCAGTCATCAGCGGCGTCGGCACCCTGATTGACAACGACAAGTTGTATTAGTGGATTCAGCGGATGGCGGATTCCGCCGTCGCATACCAGATAGGTTTCAAGATTGTGGCGTGTCGCAATCCGTTCTACCTCGTTCTTAACCGGACAGGCATCAGCATCGACATAGATTTTAACCATTATAATAAAATGTTTTCACGGATTTAACCCTCTCATAAATGGTAACACCTGTTTTATAAACAGGTCGCATAGTGGCTCAACGAGAATGGGTATCAGACCACAACCGGAAAACGGCTCTACGCCATCGATGTCGTCTCGATCCCTAAAGTGAGTTTTCCGCACCTAAGGTGTGAGGTTTGACCTAAACGAGCCTCGAGGCAAAATATTTGAAATCCTGCTGGATTGCGGCTCCAGATTTATTGGAAAGACGCTAATTTTTGGGCTTAAACAAGCGGAATCTGAATCGGTGGCGAAAGGCCGGAGGGGTGGTATGGCGGTGGGTTTTCCACCACATTAGCAAACTGACGATAATCGCCGCCTCTAACGGTGGAATTGCCTCGACGATATATCGCGTCGAGGGCACGCCCAAATAGGCGAAAGCTACAAGTCGCACTGCTGCAAAAGAGGCCGCGCCGAAAAGGAGGATGCTCCAAGGGCTGCGGCGGATGACAGCTCCGACCAAGAGTGCAATGGCCGTTAGGGCTATTATCAGACGCTCGGCCAGAGATGCCCCCTTGTACAGCAATAATTCTGGATACTTGACGATCAGGTTGATCATTTCGCTAAAGCCCTCGCGGCTCAACATCTTGAACTGGCGGCTAGCATCCTCGATGTCGGTAGGGCCGATAATTTCCTCTGATAGAGGAAGGCCCGTGCTCGAAGCCGGGTTAACCCAAATCGCCAGCATCCGTTTGAGCGGCAGAACTAACCATTGCTCCATTGGATTGTTGGCGATACGCGCCCGTGCAATTTTGCCGAAGGCGGCGTCAATATCGATTGGCATTTCCTGGCCCTCGATGGTCTTGAGCTGGTGCAGCATGGCTCTCACAAGATTTTCTTGCTCAGCATCGTCGAAGGCTTCTGGAGGCGGCACTATCCCCGCATATCGCCGATGCATCATTGGATACATCCAGATGCCAAGCTGGTACTGATCCACGGCCCAGGTCTTCCCCCAAGCCATGAAGCCGGCGGGGAAGCGTTCTCCCTTGGCGGTAATCGTTAGGTCAGGCACGATGGGCAGGCCGGCGGCAACGCTGCGCAAGGTCCAGGCAGATATAGGCAGGGCGATGATCGCGGCGATCACGAGGCCTTTGGCGATGGCTTTGCCAGGGCGTTCAATAATTAATCCGGCGAGCGCGACCGGAACGCACAATGACAACAGGTCAATGCGGACAAAAATAGCGGCGGCTAGGCCAAGACCGAGAGGGAGAACGCGCAGATTTTTTTCCGCCAGTGATCGGATAATTTCAGCGAAGACGAAAGCTGCGCCAGCAATAGCAAGGCTTTCGGTGAACATATGCCGTGGCCACCCCAGCGTGGTCGGAGATAGGGCTAGGACCGTTCCGAGGATCAGGCCAACGGTGCGGGATTTAGACCAAACGGCACTAGTCCAGGCGAGATAGAACAAGGCGGCGGATGACAGCAGAACCTGGACTATGCGAACGGCGGTATTGGTCTCGCCGAAGATGCCCCATATGCCGGCGATAAAGGCCGGATATCCCGGCAGTTGATTGCCGCCCCAATGGGGCACACAGAGCTCTCCCGTGGACGGCGAAAGGGAGGTGCAGCCATTGTGCAGAATGTTTCGGGCAACTTCGAGGTAGACGGAGGCATCGCCAATCGCAATCGGGTAGGCGAAGACGAAAGCAAAGCGTGGCAAAAGAAAAAGCAAGGCAATGATTAGCCACGGTATTGGCTGCGCTCTTATCAAGTGGTTTCTCTTGCGCCTTCTTCGGGCTGCGGCTTGTGGGCAATGGTCAAGATGGGAAGCGCGATGCTGATAAGGCTTTGGTGCCAAGTACAGAGCACATCAAGGTGTTTTAGGGGCGAGAGAAGGTCAGATAAGATTAAATAGAGCCACGCTTGAGAACTCGCCCAACCAGCTCAAAGCACGCCCACCGGAAATTCTCCGAGCAGAAAAAATAACAAGAAAGGCATAATGAAAGGGATTTCAACTATAACCTGTCCGCCGTTCTATATCATGAATCGGAGGAGGGTTTTTTTTGATCAGCTCGTTGGTTTAGTAAATCTTTTTCGTCGGGCTGTTTCTATAGATCGCCTTCACTTCCGGTAACAGCCCGAGGCCGCCTAGGATCGTTCCGATGCCAGGGGCGAGTAGGCCGACGCCCAGGATGGCGAATAGACCTGGTACATCCGCGGTTCGCCCAGCTGTACGAATGGCCTCGATACACAAAATGATGGCTAACGAAACTGCCGCCAGGGCTTGCAGAGTTCCGTAATTTGGATAGGCCAGGATGAGGGGGGCGCTGGCGAAAAAAAGCACGGCGAGGCCCGGTACAAAAAGGTAAAAATTGCTCAGAGAAAGGCCATTTTGGATTAGCCGCCAGATACTTGCGCCATAAACTAGTCGTTGCACGAAAAATGGACCCAGGTCGCGGTCCCGATGAAAAACCGCAACATCGGGCATGTAGACAATCCGACCATCTTCAGCTCTGACCCGGTAGCAATATTCCAGATCCTCTCCAGTCTCGAGATCTTCCTTCATGCCACCAAGGCGTAAATAATCGTGGCGGCGGACGATCATGTTGCAAGACGGTAGATGCGGACAATCCCGCGACCTAGCCCGGTATTTTCGATAGGCGCTTTTGGCGGAAATGAGGGGGCTGCGCGAGGCCCGTCCGATAAGTCGAGCCCAGCCGGTCTCCTCCGGCCAGGGCAGGTCGGGGCCGCCGACGATGGCGATGTCCAGTGATCTCCTTAACAATGCTATCCCCGTTTCCGGCCAGCCCTTGTCCGGGTAGGCATCGCTGTCGATAAAGGCGAGATAATTGGCTGTGCTGGCATAGGCCCCGCGATTTCGTTTTGCCGCAATGGTCACGGGCCCGGTGATGATAATTTCGGGGTCATCGCTCAACACCTCGGAGCCTTCGCTCTCATCAAGCAATACGATGATTTCCGCTCCCGGCGCCTGGGCCCGACATTCCGCGATACAGCGCCGCAATAACGCATCCGCCTTGACACTCGGAACAACAATCGTGACATCGGTCATTTGATGAGAGCGGCCTTCAGCAATGCCGGAAGGTATTTCGGACTTCCCAGGATGTTATAGCTCCACGCGCATTCATAGGTGCAGGCGCATTTTGTATCGTTTCGCCATTTTCTGAGCTTTGCTGTCTCGGCCGAATCCCATAGGGCCATGAAGTCGAGATCAAAATCGCGGACGTTGCCAAGGGGCCAACTAAGAACCTCGCATGGCGAAACCGTGCCATCGGCCGCCATGACCGCAAGTAATGAGCCGGCCTGGCAAGGGGTGACAAATTGATGATCCATGTAGGTATCGGCGATGATCCCGGTCATCAGGTCATTCTTGCGGTTTATCATACGCCCTAACGGCGATGAGCGGTCATAACCTTGAATGCGTCCACTGGCCAGATCGTCGCGAATACGCTGTGTCAGCGCGCGATAGGTGTCAAGAATGCCCTGTTTCTGCTCTGCCGGTAGTTTGAAAACCCCTGCTTCACGAACGGCGGTGCAGGTCATTGCGGTGACACCGTGTTCCCCGGTCAAGGCTTCATAGGTGTCGAGGGCAGAGGTGTAATTATCGGGTGAAACTGTAATGGCAATATTGGCCATGACGTTGGCCCCCATGCGCCCAAGATCACGCAACATGCGATAGGTTTGAAGACAGTTATCAAATAATCTTGGTAGCTTTCGAATATTATCGTGTTTTTCATTAAGGGCATCGATAGACAACGAAAACAAAATCTGGCGGTCTGGAAACTCTGCACTGAGCGTGCGAGTAAACCTCTCCACTCGATCAGGCAGGCTGCCATTGCAGGTAATAAAAATAGATTCGATTTCGGTATTGCGGAACCAGGTGCGTGCAATATCAAGCAGATCCTTGCGCGCAAAAGGTTCACCTCCGGTCAGATTGATGTTCTTTAAATGGGGCCCCATTGTGAGCGAAAGGCGCTCTATCTCGCTGAGGGAAAGCTCACCCTTGTTGATATTGGGGTCATCGAAATCGATGAAGCAAAAGGCGCAGCGCGCGTTGCAGCGGTTGGTAACAAATTGAATGAGGCTGATGGGGTAGCGGCGATCTATATAAAGATTGCGTGCAAGTCCGGCTGCCTCGCTGAGGATGCTGGGCAGGGATTTAGTCTTTGTATCAAAGGCGCGGATTGGGTGCTCCAATTATCATTTAGGCTCCGAATCCGTCGGCAGAATCCTCTGAGCCGATAATTTCTCGAATTCGATAAGCTTGAAGCTTAGTGAGGCGATTTTGAGTTACGGACAGGACCTCCAAAATCAGACCAATCGATAGCACGTGGATGGAAAGAAGGCCACTACCGATCGAGGCATAAAATGCTGGTCGACTGGTGATGGGGTCATGATTGATCAGGTCGTCGTAGAGCAGCCATGCAAGCACCATTATTGTCAAAATAGCCGTCCAAAGTGCTATGCGCCCGAAAAGGTACAGAGGCCGTGATTTTCCTGAAGACTCAAACCATAACATTAGGATGTCGAGAAGGACATCAATGGTCCGGCGAATTCCGTAATTGCTGGTACCGGCAAAGCGCTTTGGCGCACTGACCGTGACTTCAGAAACCGAGCCGCCCATTAGATAGATAAGGGCAGGCAATAAGCGGTGTTGGCCTGCGCGTAGGTATAGATTGCGAGCAATGTCGCCGCGTAGACACTTGAAACCACCCATATCCCCTACGGGGCATTTGGTCGTCACGCGCAGTAGCCAGTTAGCGACCTTGCTCGGTACGACCCGACGCAAGAATGATTCACTTCGGACCTCTCGCAAGCCCGAGACCAAGTCATAGCCTTGCATGATTTCGTTAATCAGTAGGGGGATTTCCTCAGGCAGCTGTTGTAGGTCGGAGTCCATGACGACTACATATCGCCCGTGGCTGCTCTGAAATCCTGCGGAAATTGCCGCAGATTGGCCGCTATTTCGCGACAGCATCACAGCCTGGAGGTTAGCAAATTCAACGCAAAGTTGGCGCAGAATAGCCTCAGTACCGTCAGTGGAACCATCATTTACGGCAATGATCTCATACCGTAAATCCAAACTTCTCATGGCTGCGCAAACGCGGTGGACAAATTCTTTGACGCACAGCTCTTCGTTATACATGGGTGCAACGATGCTGATATCGATACCGTTGGTATCTTTTCTCAAGGTTTCATTCATTCGCTTTTAGACTTTCGACTTATCTGGTGCCGGGACCTCGAGAAAGTTTGTCAACTCGATCCCGTTCAATCGCAGCATATTCGGCCAACCACTTTCCAAAATCGAAGCGGATTCATCTAGCCAGCGTTGGTCAGCGGTAATGCTCTGATAGCCTCTCGGTAGGGCCGGATCACCGGCTATTGGCAGACCAGGATGAATTATCGCTTCCACGATACGGGTGCCGGTGTAGGCCGCCAACCGACTTTCGAAACGCAGTGCCGACGGGCGGCCCTGATCAACGATACCCCAAACCGCATCGACCGAGGCGATGCCGGCAGGCGTTTCAGCCCTGCACCACATCCCTAGCAGCCGGGCCTTGAGGGCATTCTTGGACCAATCATGGGGCAAGGTCGGTTCAACCGGCCGGCGAACCCAGGAAATATTATGCTCTCGCGCCAGCCGCCAAACCAATTTCATCAGCTTGGGCCAGGCGTGAATGTGTTTTTCCGAATCCAGATGGGAAGGTTCAATGCCAAGTGATTGCAACTTCTTGATCTGTCCTCGCAGCTCAAGTTCCAATTCCCCGAAATCCACTTTTCCCAACAGATAGCGGTAAAACAATTTTGTATAACTCCCCAGGAAGATACCGTCATCGCCGATGAGCGATGGGATTTCTTCGGGCTCGCTAATGGGAACACCACGTAAAATATTAAGGTGGGCACCTAGACTTATGTCGCGAAAGGAGCCACTAGCGGCAAGTTCAGCGATATAATCAATGTCGGGCCCGTTCGCTAAAACAGAGGCACTGGTCACTACACCTTGCTTTATACCCTCAAGAGCCGCACGGGTAATGGCGGGGTGCAGGCCCAGGTCATCGACATTCAGGATTAATTTCATTTGCCGTCGCCTACGCCAAAGGCCGGCCGTTTATGAGGCATCGGTCGAGGCAAAGCCAAGCCCATAAGAGGCCGCGGTTGTCCTCGCGCCCATGCTTGTGCGCCGTCCAGCATTGCGCCAGAAAGGTGGCGTTCAGGGCAATATTCTCCGTCCGTTTGGTATCTGGCATCGGCCATTGGCGCAACCAGGCCGAGATGGGCACGCCAAAGCCCTTTTTGGGTCGGTCTAGCACGGATTGTGATAGCAGTCCCGCAGCTGCCTTTTTTAACACTATCTTGCGGTTATTGCCTTGGACCTTGTAATTGGCGGGTAGGTGTCGGACAAATTCAGCCAGGTCATTGTCAAGAAAGACTGACCGCACTTCCAGTCCATTGAGCATTGCAGCGCGGTCGACTTTAGTCAGGATATCGTCAGGAAGGTAATAATTGCTATAGAACTCCAACGTTTTATCGATTGTGCCCTTTGCTGGATCTTCGTTCCAAAGCGTCAACGCCTCACTATATAATTCCTCAGCCTTAACAGACTCATTAAATATATTCTCAATATCATCGATTTCTAAAGGTGCCAGCCATACGGGATTCCATAACTCCGGCCCATAATCCAGACCTTGCAATACCCTCCGCAACTTAAAATCAAAACTCATATTGGCCGTTGACTTAGGCAGTAGTTCTGCCAAGCAGCGAACACCTCGATGGGCAAAGCGTGGCATGCAGATTTTATATAATTCCGCCAGTTTAAGCGCGACAAATGGATCATATCCCGCAAATAGTTCATCGCCACCATCGCCGCTAAGCGCAACCTTGACCCGTGTGCTGGCAAATTGGCAAAGAAGATATGTTGGCAGAATGGAAGCATCGCCCAGCGGCTCATCCAGACGGCATAGGACATCTTCCATCAAACTCTTAGTATCATCAAAATCCAAAATGGATACGTGATGTAATATGCCCATCGTTTTTGCTATGGCACGGGCGTGATCCGATTCATCATATGATTTCTCGCGAAAGCCAATAGTGAAACCCTGCACTTTCTCGGCGGGTAGGTGTTTGCACATAGCCCCGGTCGCGAAACTGGAATCCAAGCCTCCTGAAAGAAAAACTCCAAGCGGTACGTCACTCATCAGCCGCCTCTTTACGGACCGCTTCAATAGTGCAGCTACTTCCTCAGCAGCCTCATCAAGAGACGGGGGGCGGTCTATCGGGGTTACGCGAAAGTGCCAATATGCTTTGGTTTGGATATCTCCGGAATTCAGGTCAAACCTTAACCAATTTCCAGGAAGCAACTTATGGGCATCTTGATAGACAGCGTTTGGCGCCGGCACGAAGCCGTACGCAAAATACTTCATCAAGGCCATTTGATTATGACGGGCCTTAAACTGACCATGCGCTGTGATGGCGCTAAGCTCAGAGGCAAAGAAGAAGGTGCTATTTTGTCTTGCCCAATACAGAGGTTTTTCCCCAAACCGATCACGTGCTAGAAAAATCGATTTTTTGGTTTCATCCCAGATTGCAAAAGCAAACATCCCGTTGAGCCGATGGGGTAGCTCCTCTCTCCACTCTTCCCAGCCATGTACCAGAACTTCGGTATCGCTATGCCCGCTGGCAAATCGGTACCCAAGGGCCTCCAACTCACCGCGTAGCTCTAAATGATTATATATTTCACCATTGAAGATGACCGCCACTGTATGGTCTTTATTCCACATCGGCTGTCTTCCGCCTTCCAAGTCAACGATGGATAGACGTCGGTGGCCTAAATGAACTGCAAATTCCGAATTAATGTGAATACCGGCATCGTCCGGCCCGCGATGAGCGATAGAGCTGATCATCCGCTCCAAATCGCTCTGATCTCCTCTGCCCACGAACCCTGCAACACCACACATCAGTTTTCAGATGTCCCCGTATTTATCTGTTCACGCACTTGTTCGACGCGATTGCTCTGCACCTTGTAATAGGTGCGCATAGCTAATTCAGCCATGGGCCCCATCAATATGCAAACCACGCCGGTTAAAAAGTGTACCCGTTAACAGGGGCAATGGCGGCGATATAAATGATGCGCCTTCGCTCAGCTTGATCTACGCCCTATAGGGCGTAGTTAAAATACTAATAACAAGAGTGTAATCCTGACATTGCCAAAGATGTAGGTCGGTTTGTCCATATAACGTTCATAGAATGAGACCAGCTGTAGTTTAAGCAATACCTTAAAAGTTCTATTCAGATCATACCTTGATATGCCATGCCGCTGGGCTCAATGATTGATGGGAAATGCGGTGCCGAGGCCGCCTTGCTTAACCGTATAGCTTGGAATGAAATGGTGCATTTCTTGATAGGGTCGGACCTCGACGATCACGTCCGATAATAGTCTTTCAATGTTTAGCCATCGTCATGTAATGCACGCTGGCTACCTTCAAAACTAGCCAAGTCGCAATCTAGCCATTTGAATGCTGAACCTACCGCCCTTGTAGGTTCCTTGGAACCACAACCGCCTATTTTTGTGGTGACAGACCCAAGGGCCATCTTGTACCAAGGCCTTCATCTACTCCCCTAGTACGAGTTAGAGGTGCAAGGAGTATGGGTTGAGTGGGTATTTCAACTCTCATATTTTGATGCCTAAAATGAGAACAAAATAGGTGTATCCGTGACGCCGCATCGGGTGGCTAATACAGATGTTTGGACGCCTCCACCTAGGCCCCATTCTAACTACCCACCGCAGACATTCTCTGCCAAACTTCGCGTATAAAATGCCTGACCGCCACCATCTTCTTGACGATTGCCGTGCTTCTGGCAAATGCGAGAGAGGGGTGGAGAGCTGATTTTCAGAAGGGTGCGGATGCGTACAGGAGTGGAGACTACGCCACTGTTCTACGTGAGTGGAAACCTCTCGCTGAACAAGGGGGGTGTTCGGTGCGCTTTCGGTTGGATTTACGGCGGTCGAGTAGGTTGAGCGCTGCGGCATAGCGTGCTCGTTTCCTTCTAGCCTTTGGGGGGCTCATGACAGAGCGGCAGCAGGCGATCTGGCGCACCGCTGCCTTCGTAATTGCCAGCGGCGCATTGATCGCAGCCCTCAATTTTGGCCTACGCGGCAGCTTCGGCCTGTTCCAGCGACCAATGATGGAAACGCTGAGCTGGAGTTCGGCGACCTTCTCCTGGGCGATTGCCATCCAGAACTTATTGTGGGGGTTCGGGCAGCCCTTCGCCGGCGCAATCGCCGACAAGTTCGGTACGGCGCGGGTCATCGTTGGCGGCACGCTGATCTATGCGCTTGGTCTCTATCTCACCGCGGTTACGACAACGCCCCTGGGGTTCATTCTCAGCGCCGGTATTCTCGTCGGGCTCGGCGCCTCGACGACCGGTCTTGGGGTGATCCTGTCGGCCGTAGGCCGTGCAGTGACCGAACGTCAGCGCAGTTTCGCGATGGGTATCGCTACCGCTGGTAATTCGGTTGGTCAGTTTGCCATCGTAGCCGTCGGTCACAGCCTGATCGACGGCTTTGGCTGGCAGACGACGGCACTACTGTTCGCCGTAATGTCCATGGCGATGATCCCGTTGGCGCTGCCGTTCTCCCGCGACAAAGGGAGCGGCAATGCAGTCGATATCGCCGGTGAGGAGGGGCGGACGCTGCTCGCTACTCTTAACGATGCCTGGCGCCAGCGCAGCTACGTTTTGCTCACCGCAGGCTTCTTCGTCTGCGGATTCCACGTTGCGTTCATTGTCACGCATCTTCCGGCCTATCTTCAGGATCGCGGTCTCACCCCGTCCTGGAGTGCGTGGGCCCTGGCGGTGATAGGATTTGCCAACCTGTTCGGTGCCTTCGGCTCTGGAATCCTAGGAGGTATTTACTCCAAGCGCTTGCTATTGAGCGGCATCTATTTCGCGCGCTCAGTCGCGATCCTGGCGCTGATCACGTTGCCGGCCTCGCCGTCAGTGGTGATGATCATATGTGCCGTGATTGGCCTGCTGTGGCTTAGCACTGTACCGCTGACCAGCGGTCTGGTGGCCGTGATGTTTGGAACTCGCTACATGGGTACATTGGTGGGCGTGGTCACCGCCAGCCACCAGGTCGGTGCCTTCTTCGGCGTTCTGCTCGGCGGCTACTTCCGCGACGTAACCGGCTCCTACGACTTATTGTGGTGGATGGGTATAGTTTTGGGCATCTTCGCAGCGCTAATTCACCTGCCGATCCGTGAGCACAGGCTGGCACCGGCGACGGCCTAAAACGAATTGGAGACACACGAGGATTGAGATGAGCGACTTCGACTACGATTTTTTTGTTATCGGCTGCGGCTCCGGCGGGGTGCGCGCTGCCCGCATCGCCGCCAACCACGGCGCCCGGGTCGCGGTGTGCGAGGAACGCTATCTCGGCGGCACCTGCGTAAATGTTGGCTGTATTCCCAAGAAGCTGCTGGTTTACGCCTCGCATTTCCACGACGACTTCGAAGACGCCTCTGGTTTCGGTTGGACTGTCGGCAAGTCCTCATTCGACTGGTCGCGCCTGATCGCCAACAAGAACCAGGAGATCCAGCGCCTCAATGGGGTTTACAAACGCTTGCTCGACAACGCAGGTGCTGAGCTAATCCTGGGGCGCGGCGTGTTGGTCGACGACCACAGCGTCGAGATCGAGGGCAAGCGCTACACCGCTGAGCGTATTCTCGTCGCTACTGGCGGCTGGCCCTCGGTGCCGGAATTCCCCGGCTGCGAGCATGTCATCACCTCGAATGAGGCGTTCTATCTCGAGCACACACCGACGCGGGCGATAGTGGTCGGCGGCGGCTATATTGCTGTTGAGTTCGCCGGCATCTTCCATAGTCTCGGCGTTGACGTGATCCAGCTCTATCGCGGGTCTCTGTTCCTGCGTGGCTTTGACGACGACGTGCGCCAGCACGTCGCCGATGAATATGCTGCTAAAGGCATCGATCTGCGCTTCAACACCGAAGTAACCAGAATCGACAAAGACGGTGACAGCTACGCTGTAACGCTTAACGATGGCAGCGAGGTTGATGTCGATCTAGTAATGTATGCAACCGGCCGTCGGCCGCTCACTGCCGGCCTTGGCCTCGACAAGGCCGGCGTCGACCTCGACGACAAGGGTGCGATCAAGGTCGACGACAATTGGCAGACCTCCGTGCCCCACATCTACGCCATCGGTGACGTGATTGACCGCATCCAGCTCACGCCGGTAGCGCTGAACGAGGGCCACATCCTTGCTGACTTTCTGTTCGGCGAGCCCGCGCGTGACATGAGCTACGAAAACGTACCCTCGGCGGTGTTCAGCCAGCCACCGATTGGATCCGTTGGGCTTGCCGAGGGCCAGGCGCGCGAGAAATACGGCGACGTCCACATCTACAAGTCCAGCTTTAATGCACTAAAGAACACCCTGTCCGGGCGTAATGAGAAAACCTTCATGAAGCTTATCGTCGATCCCGCCAGCGATCGCGTCGTTGGCATCCACATGGTCGGCCCCGAGGCAGGTGAGATCATCCAGGGCTTTGCCGTCGCCATGAAGGCGGGTGCCACCAAGTCGCATTTTGACACGACTATCGGTATCCATCCGACCTCAGCCGAAGAGTTTGTCACCATGCGCGAACGCCATTAGCCACGTTGGGAGGCGGAAGCAGCGGAGTAGGGCACTAAACGTCACCAGGGTGCTGGTGACTAGCTGCCAATCTCCTTGGCAAACCGCAGCTTGGGGCGTATATCCCCTGGTCAACTTTGGTGTCGACCCGCCTTGGAAGAGCCGATTAGGCAGGGACGTTTTACAATGGCTACGAACTGGACGCCGGGCGCTTGGCGTGACCGGCCCATTCAGCAGTATCCGGCATATCCCGACGCCGCCGCGCTCGGTCGTGTCGAGGATCAACTGTCGTCGTTTCCGCCGCTGGTATTTGCAGGGGAGGCACGTCGCTTGAAGGAGAAGTTGGCCGAGGTTTCAGCTGGCCAGGCGTTTCTGCTGCAGGGCGGCGACTGCGCCGAGAGCTTTGCGGAGTTCCACCCCGACAATATTCGCGATTCCTTCCGCGTGCTGTTGCAAATGGGGGTGGTTCTGAC
The DNA here is from genome assembly GCA_002717225.1 of Rhodospirillaceae bacterium. Taxonomy (GTDB): domain Bacteria; phylum Pseudomonadota; class Alphaproteobacteria; order UBA828; family UBA828; genus PTKB01. The sequence goes on from PBDG01000066.1 coordinate 21,611, forward strand.
CTACGCGGGCGGCTGCCCGGTAGTGAAGGTCGGGCGCATGGCAGGTCAGTTTGCCAAGCCGCGCTCCGAGCCGGTTGAGGTTCGCGACAGCATCGAATTACCCAGCTACCGAGGCGACATCGTCAACGACATCGAGTTCACCACCGCAGCGCGTACGCCCGATCCCGAGCGCCTACTCACTGCCTACAGCCAGGCTGCGGCCACCCTTAACCTGCTGCGCGCCTTTTCGCAGGGTGGCTACGCCGACCTCCACCGCGTCCACCGCTGGAACCTCGGCTTCGTCGATGACAGTGCGCTCGGCGAGCGCTACCGCGAGCTTGCCGATCATATTGCCGACGCCCTCACGTTCATGGAAGCGAGCGGGCTGACCGGGGCGACGTCGCCCGCAATCGCCCGAACAGAGTTCTATACCTCGCACGAGGCGCTGCTGCTCTGCTACGAGCAGTCGATGACCCGCGTCGATAGCACCTCGGGTGATTGGTGCGACACTGGCGCACACATGGTGTGGATTGGAGATCGCACCCGCCAGCTCGACGGTGCCCATGTCGAGTTTGCACGTGGCATATCCAACCCGCTCGGCGTTAAGGCTGGGCCGTCGCTACCGCCCGATGAGCTGCTCGAGCTGCTCGACGTTCTCAATCCCTGCAACGAGCCAGGCCGCATCACCCTAATCTCGCGCATGGGCGAGCAGATTGGGGAGCACCTGACGAAGCTGATCCGCGCCGTTGAGCGCGAAGGTCGTGTCGTGGTGTGGTCGTGCGACCCGATGCACGCCAACACTGTAAAGTCGTCGAACGGCTACAAGACCCGACCGTTCGACCGCATTCTCACCGAAGCGCGCCGCTTTTTCGATATCCACCAGGCTGAGGGGACCTACGCCGGCGGGATTCATATCGAGATGACAGGGCAGAACGTCACTGAATGCCTCGGCGGTGCTCAGGAGATCACTGAGTCGAGTCTAGCCGATCGCTACCACACGCATTGCGATCCACGCCTCAACGCTTCACAGTCCTTGGAGCTCGCTTTCCTCATCGCTGACACCTTGAAACGCAGCCGAAACGACCATACAACCCGGGTCGCCGAAGCTTCCTGAGCGAGACGGCCTGCGGAAGGGACGTCCATGTTCGATCCCGATTTCATCCGCGGTACGGATAAATACTTTCTTCGCACCAGGGACATCGTCGCCGCTCAAGGCGATGTCCGCGCGACCTACGCGCTCTTCATGCGGGTGCCTATAATCTTCGCGCCGCGCATCATGCGGGATTGGCTAGAAAGAGTTGCCGAGACGCGCGGTATCAAGATCTCGGTCGAGACGCCCTTCGAGGAGGGCGCGCAGGTAGGCGGCGGCGAGCCGCTTGCTTATATAAGTGGCTCGCTGGTGGAGTTGGTGGATCTGGAAACCCACATTCTACAGCGCTTGGGCCCGCCCTGCGTCGCGGCTTTCAACGCGTACCGCATGTGTTGCAACCTGCCGAAGGTGGCTTTCCTAGCAATGGATGCTCGTCACTGCGCCGGCGCCGAGATGGCGGCTATGATGGCCTATGCCGCCGGGGTCGGGTCGCGCGGGGCGCAGCGCGATGCCGGCGCGGTCGGCTTCATCGGTAACGCTACAGATGCCACGGCCCGTTATTTCGGCAACGAGGAAGGCGTCGGCACCATGCCGCATGCGTTGATCGGCTATGCCGGCTCGACGCTACGCGCGGCCGAGATGTTCCACGAAACCTTCCCCGACGAACGCATGACCGTGCTAGTTGACTATTACGGTCACGAGATCAGTGACGCGCTGGCCGTGGCTGAGCGCTTTCCGGAGCTCGCTGCTGCCGGTGGACTGTCGGTGCGCCTCGATACTCATGGCGGACGTTTCGTCGAGGGCCTCGACCCGGCTGAGTCCTACGCGGTCATCGAGCGGCATGCCCCGGATGCAATACGCCAGTACCGTACTGAAGCAGAGCTGCGCTGGATGGTCGGCACCGGAGTGTCGGCGTCCGCGATCTGGTTCCTGCGCGAGAAGCTCGACGAAGCCGGGTTCAAAGAAGTCCAGATTGTTGCCAGCTCGGGCTTCAACCCTGCCAAGTGCGCCGTGATGGCCAGTGCTAACGCGCCGATTGATGTCGTTGGCACCGGCTCTTACCTCCCGGAGCGCTGGGAAGACACCTACGCCACCGCAGACATCATCGAATACGGCAGCCGCTCCTCGGTGAAGGTAGGTCGCGAGTTCCTGGTGAGCCGCCGCAACGCTAAGCGCATCAATGGAACCGGGGGGAGGGGATCCTAGAGCACTCTACCGCGTCGGATCCTCCCCTACCTGCACCAGCAACTTGCCGAAGTTCTTGCCCTCCAGTAGACCGATAAAGGCATCCGGTGCGTTGTCGAGTCCCTCGACGATGTCTTCCTTGTACTTGATCGTGCCGCTCGATACCCATTCGCCAAGGGCCGAATACGCTTCCGCGTAATGGTCGAGGAAGTCGAAGACGATAAAGCCCTGGATGCGCAGGCGGTTTACCAGAACGTGGCGGTAGATTCGGGCTCCCTGGTCGGAGACAGTAGCGTTGTACTGCGAGATGTTTCCGCAGATCGCCACCCGTGCAAACGGATTGAGCCTCGGGATGATGGTATCGGCAATCTCACCGCCAACATTGTCAAAATGAACGTCGATCCCGTTGGGACATGCTGCCTTCAATGCCGCGTCGAGATCGTCGGTCGTTCGATAGTTGATCCCGGCATCGAACCTGAGCTCGTCGGTGACATAGTTGACCTTGTCGTCACTGCCGGCGATTCCCACAACCCGGCATTCCTTGATACGTGCGATCTGCCCGACCACCGCGCCGACCGCGCCGGATGCCGCGGTCACAACCACCGTGTCACCAGCCTTCGCACCTCCAACCTTGAGCAGGCCGAAATAGGCGGTCAGGCCCGGCATGCCGAGCACGCCGATCGCACTCGAGATTGGCGCCAGAGTCGGATCGATTTTGCGCAGATTCTTGGCTTTGGCGACGGCGTGGGTCTGCCAGCCGAGATAACCCTCGACGAAGTCGCCTGCGGACAGTCCGTCGGCGTTCGAGATCGCCACCTCGCCGACCACCGCGCCAGGCATGACGTCGCCGATCCCAGTGGGGCTAACGTAGGACTTGGTGTCACTAATGCGTCCGCGCATGTAAGGATCGAGCGAAAGATAGATCGCGCGTACCAGAACCTCTCCATCGGCTGGCTCCGGTATCGCTTCGGTCGTCGAGGTGAAGTTGCTTGGCTCAGGCGCCCCCTCGGGTCGCGCCGCTAAGCGTACCTGTTGATTTTCGGTTGCCATGATCCGGGGTCTCCTCTGCTCTAACGGCTGGAGTTTCGGCACAGTAGAGGCAATCGTCAATCTGGGTCGCCGAACTCACGTCGCTATTGTCGCCAAAGGCGGGTCGGGCTAAACAACCGCCGGAAACTCTGAGATGACTGATTCGCTTTGCATCGCGCTGGCCCAGCTCAATCCAACGGTGGGCGATATCGCCGGCAATCTTGCCCGCGCCCGCAAGGCCCGAGCCGGAGGTGCCGCGCTCGGTGCGGACCTCGTCGTCTTCAGTGAGCTGTTCATTACGGGATACCCGCCAGAAGATTTAATCCTGAAGCCCTCGTTCCAGGATGCGGCTGAGGCCGCGATTGCCGATCTTGCCGGCGATACAGCCAATGGAGGCCCGACTCTGCTCATCGGTACGCCGTGGCGTGAGAACGGTGATCTCTACAACGCGGCGGTCCTGCTCGCCCACGGCGAAATCGCCGCACGGCGCTACAAATACGATCTGCCGAACTACGGCGTGTTCGACGAAAAGCGACTGTTTGCCGCTGGACCGCTGCCGGGGCCGGTCAGCTTCCGCGGTATGCGCCTCGGAGTCATGGTGTGCGAGGACATGTGGGCGCCCGACGTTGCCGAATGCCTGCAGGAGACCGGGGCGGAAATCCTGGTCATCGGTAACGGTTCGCCGTTTGAGGCCGACAAGCGCGACGAGCGTATGAACCTAGCCATCGCCCGCGTGGTCGAGACTGGTTTGCCTCTGATCTACGTAAATCAATTCGGTGGCCAGGACGAACTGGTGTTTGACGGCGGCTCGTTCGTGCTAGCTCACGATCGTACTCTCTGTGTGCAGGCGCCGTCCTGGTGTGAAGACCTGCGTGCGACCGACTGGAGCCGAAACGGCAAGGGTCATTGGGAATGCGAAAGCCAGCTGGCGTGCACGCCATCCGAGCCGCTCGATTCTATCTATCAGGCGATAGTGTTGGGCTTGCGCGACTACGTGAACAAGAATGGATTTCCGGGCGTCGTGCTCGGCCTGTCAGGCGGCATCGATTCGGCACTGAGTGCGGTGGTCGCGGTAGATGCGCTGGGGGCTGACCGCGTGCGCTGTTTGATCATGCCTTCTCCCTACACTTCTCAGGGTAGCATCGACGATGCTGAGGCTTGCGCGACTGCTCTTGGCGTGCGCACCGACACCGTGCCAATTGCTTCGGCGATGGAGGCCTATGACAGCATACTGGACCCGCTGTTCGAAGACCGCGAGGCCGATGTTACGGAGGAGAACATCCAGGCGCGGATTCGCGGCATGACGGTGATGGCTTTCAGTAATAAGTTCGGCCATATGGCATTGACTACCGGTAACAAGTCGGAGATGTCGGTCGGTTACGCTACTCTTTATGGCGACATGTGCGGTGGCTATTCGGCCTTGAAAGACGTCTATAAAACAATGGTTTATGATCTCTCCCGCTGGCGGAACACGCACCATCCCGAGCGCGTGTACGGTCCCGGCCAGCGCGTCATTCCGGACAACATCATCACCAAGGCGCCCTCGGCCGAGCTCAAACCCGACCAGACAGATCAGGATACTCTGCCGCCCTACGACGTGCTCGACGACATTCTAGAGTCCCTAATCGAGCGTGAGATGGCGTTCGACGATATCGTCGAACGCGGCTACACCGCCGATACCGTCGCCCGTGTGGCGCGCATGCTCTATGTAGCGGAATACAAGCGCCGCCAGGCGCCACCCGGCGTCAAGATTACCCGACGCTCGTTCGGGCGCGATCGTCGCTACCCCATTACAAATGGCTATCTCGGTGTTAAATGAGCGATAACGACGCCGGCGTCGTTACCCGTTTCGCGACCAGCCTCAACTGCCCTCTCGGCACTGGCGACGCACGGCTCGCACTACTGAACTATCGCTACGCATTGTGCGGTAAGGGTCGGTTCCTATGGTGCATGGACGACCGCCTGATGCCTTTTGGTCCATTCGACCTGCCTGCCCTACTCTCCCGGCCCAGCCACCCAATGAGTGTTCCTTTGGGGTGGTTAGGGAGAGGGAGAGGGAGAGGAAGTGGGACGGGAAGAGGACGGTAATACGAGAATGTTGCAGGTCTACAACACGCTATCCCGCAAAAAGCAGGTTTTCGAGCCGATCGATTCCAACCATATCCGCATTTACGCCTGCGGCCCGACCGTCTACGACCTCGCCCACATAGGGAACGCCCGGTCGTTCATCGTTTTCGACACGCTGGTTAGGTTGCTACGCCACGTCTTCCCCGCGGTTATTTACGTGCGCAACATCACTGATATCGATGACAAGATTAACGCGGCGTTCCAGGAAACCGGCGAGCCGAT
>PBDG01000001.1 GCA_002717225.1 Rhodospirillaceae bacterium
CTGCTCTTGCTGATGTCAGCTACACAGCGGGCGCTGGGATCGATAACTATGTACTGACCTATGATCATGCTGCAGGTGGCTGGCGTGCAGAAGCAGCTGTAGGTGGTGGCTCACGCCCAACTGTAACCACCGATAACTCAGGCGCTGACGCAACGATCACAAATCCAGCTGCCTCTGTCTTAGAGGATATTTACCTAGTAGATAACGGGGCAGCAGTGGTGAATATTACTCTCCCAACGGTCACTGGTAACAGCGGTTATAAGGCGCAGATCAAGCGTTTGGGGACAGCAAATGTGACGATAACGCCAGCAGGGGGGACCACCATAGATGGAGCCGCAAATATTGTGCTCTCTGTACAATTCGCGTCATTTACCTGCGTTACAGACGGAACCAACTGGCATATCATCTAGGAGGAGGATCTCATGACCTACGAGCCAGAACCCCTCCTCAAATTCGGTGAGATGGGGTGTGCGTTTTTCAGTTTCACGGGAACGCCTACTGCTTCTAATCCGCTCACGCCTGCAGTTGTGGGCAGTAGTACTTCATTTTCTCCAACGATCAGCGGGAACGATATCCAGCTCCCAGCGGGTGAATATGTGCTCCGATTCTATGGGGCCATCACTCGAACCGATAGCAGTTTTGATAACATCCGCTACCAATGGCGAGAGGTAGGCGGAGCGCTCCTAGGTAAAGAGGGAGCGTCAAACCGAGAGGTCTCGACTGGTACCTATACCGTCTCGCTTGATTCCTGTGATGCGCGTCTTGACCTAGCCTCTGGGGGCTCGGTTCAGGTTGAAATATTGCAGGCTGATGCGAGCGTCGTATTGGATACAGCTAATACTCACGCGGTGATCTGGAGGGTTCCGACATGAGCTATAACCCAGCACTCTCTGGTGGAGACAATGCGTTTTGTTTCCTGACGGGTGTCACCAGTGCCGGCAATAATAACGCCACACCGGATACCATGGAGCCGGGGACGACTCCGTGGATCACACTCCCCCCCGCAGCGACATCCGCGATGAGTACGACTGGTGCAGTGCTACTGCGAGGTGTCCCCAGCTCTAGTGCCGTATGCCAAGCGAGGTTCGGGGACTCCATGACGGGCACGAATGACCTTTATGAGCAGGGGAATATATTTGTTATCGAACTTAGCCCAACCGCAGGATATGGGGTTGAAAGATCTGATGACGAGATGGTCCTTTATCGCTCAGCTGCGGCCTCAATAAAAATTCAAGAATTGGGGAGGCTTACAGCAATCCCGGGGCCATCATGGGAGAGCACATACCCTAGATATTTTGCTTTTAGGATGGGGTAAAATGACATATTCAAACGAGGTACATCAAACCGGCACATCATCAGGGCTTGCTCAGTTGCGTGATGCCTCCAGCACTACAGCTGGGTTAAATGCAATTATCCAATGGGCCACGGTTGATACATTTCGGGGTTCATCTGTTTGTTCAGTTTCCAGTGGAGTTATTACTCTGCCAGCTGGGTATTATTATCTGCTAGAGGGTGTTGTTGGGTGTTTGTCTACTAGTGCGGGCTGGGACGCGCATTTTCAGTTTTATGATGAAAACGCAAGCGCTTATGTAGGGACTAAAGCATATTTATCAGGCGATATAGGGACAGAGGGAGAGCATTATGATGCATTCTCTATGGACGATTGCGCCCGATTATGGGTAGACGCCACCTCTAGCGCGGGTAGCATCAGCCTGCGCGAGCAGGCTGTTGTTGGGCCGCTTGATCGGTTTGACACAGCCGGACCGGGAGGCCGTCAAAATACCGGCTATTCCCGGTGTCTGGTCTGGAGGTTTGATTAATGTGGCCACAATATCAAAACCATATAATTGGCGTTGTGATTAGCCTACTCTCTTTATTGATTGGGCGATTATCAGTGAGCACCCCAAACCACCAGCAAGAGTGCGCCCCAGAGATTGAGGCGCTCGAATCCTGCGGGCGGCAGGTGAGCTTATTAGAGCAGCAGCAGACGCAGGCAGAGGGGCGCGGGCTAGAGCGCTGTGTAGAGCGTGAGCGTGAGAGCTGTGAGCTGCGCATCAGAGCAACAGAGGATGCTGCCAGCCACTTGGACTGCATCATCTGCCGCCAGCGCTGCCCAGATGGGAGCATCCCATGAATACAGCGCTAATTCTTACCCTCTCTGGATTGCTCGCAGCCCCAGCCCCCCAGAGTGGCCTGCGCCCGGAGTTGCAGCAGCGTCTTGAGGTAGAGGCGCACTGGCTAGAGCAGGGGGCACCTGCACCCCGCGCAGGGTTCCTGGTACGGAGGGTGGAGCTCGCCAGACTGCTAGGGGAGCTCCAGACGCAGGGGCGCGCCTGTGAGGGCAGGGTGCGCGATCAGCAGCAGCTGTGCATGAGAGAGCTGGCAGCTAATACAGCCCGCTGTGAGGAGCGCCTAGCACCAATCATTGCCCGCATTGATGAGCTGCAGGGTATCGAAGACCAATTAACAGAGCGTATCTCCCAGCAGCGCAGAGAGCTCTGGTGGTGGAAGGTAGGCGCAGCTGCTGGGGGCAGTGTGCTCCTCACTGCGCTCACCCTCTCACTGGCTCGATAGGGGGTATCATGGATAGCATCACCATTTCAGGCGCTGCCGTATGCACAGCGCTGGGGCTGGCGTGGCAGTTTGCTCGCATTAAGGCAGATCATGCTGCCCGCATGGCAGTGCTAGAGCAGCGGGTGGTGAGTCTGGAGGCCCGGGCAAAATCTGTTGATGCAACCCTAGAGGGCATCAGGGTTGAGCTGCAGCAGTTGCGCGAAACGATGGTGCGCCTAGAGGGCTACCTAAAGCGCACCCCTACCCCTAAATAAAAAGGCAGAGCGCTTTTTTTTAACGGTTCACCCCCACGCGTGTGGGGAAGGCGGTGCAGAGCTGGGATATGCTCAAGATTCGCCTCGGTTCACCCCCACGCGTGTGGGGAAGGCTGCTCGGATGGGATGTGCTCAAGCTGCGCCTCTTCGGTTCACCCCCACGCGTGTGGGGATTAATTCCTTATAATCTGCGTCTAAACAACTGCCTGATGATCATATAGCAGATGAGAAAAAATAGAGCTGAGCCTATCATTGCTCGATACCGCTCAGCTCATTTGGCAGCAGCAGGGGGTGTGCCTCATAGAATGGGCCATCCAGAGAGAAGTGCTGATCAATCAGCTGCGTGAGTGCCTGATAATTGCGGGGTGGCTCCACCTCAGCCCCACGCAGATAGATCATAGCAGTCTCTAATGGGATCTTGCGCTCAGAGAGGATCTGCTCAAAGCGCAGCTTAATATGCGCAGGGGGGCCTGCAGGTTGAGGGGGCGCAGAGGGGCGCGGGGGCGCAGAGGGTTGAGGGGGCGCAGAGGGAGCGGGGGTAGCGCTGGGGCGTGGGGGCGCAGAGGGCAGTTCACTGGGTGCCAGCTCTGGCACGCCGACCACTGCAGAGAGGGCCTCTGTATCCTCGCCAGAGAAAAAGGCTGCCTCCTCAGTAGAGTAGGTATTGGCACCACTGCCCCCTGAGCCTGTGGTGATGTCTGAGAAGATCAGCGTGGCAGCCTCCGTTTTAGCTCTCGCTTCCAGCATCCGCGCGGGATACTGTCGCCATGTGTTTGAGTTGGCAATACCCGCGCGCTGAGCATCTTCAATAGTCCAGCTAATGCGCTGGGGGCTGCGTCCTCTGCGCTTAATATCGAGCACCACGGCATTGGGTGAGCGCTCAACAACGCGCAGATCTTCAAGGAGCCCGCTGCGCTCCACATCCCCCCACTGCAGTGCGGCGTGCTCTGACAGTTTGCCCCCGCGCATGGTATGGGCAGATTGTAGCGTCTGCGCCATGTTGAGCCCCCGGGGCTCACCCATAGCGCGCCAGGCATAGTAAACGTCTGCAGGGCCTTGCTTGGCGTAGGTGCTGGAGCTGATGCGCTCTGCCTCACGCATCTGGGCCTCTGCCCGCTTCTCCTCTACCTCGATAGCCAGCAGCTCATTTTCTAGCTCTAGCTTCTTAGTCTCAGCCTGCAGCATCCTAGCTGATGCGAGTTGATACTCTGCAGCAGCCTGCCTCTCTAGCAGTGCTACTTGCGCCTCATTTAAAATCATGTTCATTTTATGGCCTCTCTCCTGCGCCTCATCTACCGTTATTGGGTGGGTGGGGCGTGGGTCTCTAATCAGTAAGGGCGCGCGGCCCAGTCTAGAATGAGGAGCATGGCCCCGCAGGCACCAAACGACACCAGCAGCAGCAGCAGCCACTCTCTGAAATCCCCCCGGGGGGCAGGAGCGTGAGCTAGTGGTGGGGGCTGATTGTCTGGCAGTCTAGTGGTGAGCTTGTGCGCTCGATAGGTGCGACGATTGATGCGCCTCTGTGCAGCTCTAGGCATTGTCTCTCTCCTCGTAACAATCATTGCACATGAATGCTGCCTCTGTGGCAGAGGGGCAGGTGAATACTAAAACCTCAAAATCTGCCCCGCACTGGCACTGTGCATTGCTGCACTGCGCCTCTCCCCAGCTGGGGGGGCGCTGGCTCAGCCAGTGGTGGGCGCTGATGAATGAGGCGGGTGCAACCCACGGGGTATTTATATCTGCAGGATGATCCTGCATAGCGTGCTGGTAGTTCATTTCTCTCTCCTTATTGCTGGGTGCTGGAGCGCAGATCATGCAGAGCTGCGCAGGGGTCGCAGGTGAGGATAAGGCCACCCTCTTCACCATGATAATCTAGGAGCTCTAGGCCCCACTGCCCGAGCACCCCGCAGCAGGCGCAGCGGGCAGTGATGGTGAGATCATCAATGTCTCTTACTCTCCGAGGGAATATCCCCCGGGGTGAGTAGATGTGCCTGGTAGTGGGGCGGCTGATGATTTTCATGAGTGCTGCTGCTCCTGCTCTTTCAGCATATGCTCAAGAGCTAACTGCAGCATTTTGATAGCTCCAGACTGTGAGTTTGACTGTGTCTGCTGCTCTGGCTGCTGCTCTGGCTGCTGCTCCTGCCTGAGCTCACGCCTGTGCTCAATTGCCTCACTGAGCAGCTCACGCACCAGCATAGATCGGCTGAGGTTTGGTCGCTTAAATCGAGACACAGCCAGCTCTGAGTTCAGGGCCTCTAGCAGCTCCACACTGATCTTCTGAGTGTAGGTTCTCATCATCTCTCTCTCCCTTAGTTATAGGCTCACAGGCCTCTCCCCTCCCCATAAGGGGATGAGAGCAGTATTGACAATACTTACCATACTGTCAATATTACTTTAGACCTTTTGAGAGGAGAGAGAGAAATGAGCTGTAAACCGGGGCCTCATGCCCCATCATTTCAAGATCTGCGCGCCATCTGGCAGGCAGCAGACCTGAGCCCGGGGGCTAGGCTGGCGCTGCTAGAGCTCACCACCTATCTGGATTATCAAACGGGGCTGATAGGCAGAGGCCCCCGCGCTCGCATATGCGCTCAGCTGGGCTACTCACAGAGGCAGGCCAGCAACCTGCTGCAGGAGCTCAAGCGCATGGGCTATGTGCGGGGGCGTCGTCTCATCATCCCCCAAACTGTGCAGGATAGTGCACAGGTGCAGAATAGTGCACATGTGCAAGATAGTGCACATTTAGGGGGGCAGGATAGTGCACATGAAATGAGCAATAAAGTGCACACTAAATGTGCAGTTTCTTTCCCCCCATACCAACACTCACCAACATCTACCAACAGCAGAGAAACGGTAGATCAGACTGAGCGCGTTGGGGGGGCGATATATTCTCCAGCCAAAAATGGGAAAGAATATACCGCTTGCAATTCAGGTGAGACTGTGGTGCCGGCCAACTCTGACTCCCCCCCGCATGATTGGGATTGGTGGAGCTCCACAGCTCAACAAACAGACCCCACCCCGGCCCCGGTCGGAGCAAATATTTTGCCCCGACCCCCCCAGCCAGAGCAGCCCCCGGTCGGAGCAAATATTTTGCCCCGACCGATCCCATATTTTGAGAGCTTGAGCTCATCAATTGAGGCCTATCACCAGCAGTTCAAAGGAGAGAGTAATGAGTGAGCTTGTGCATATCGGAGGCGCAGTAGACAAGCTGAGCGCTGTGCTCGAAACCCTCAGGGCTGGAGCCTATCGAAAAGAGCAGGCAGAGGCAGAGGCATTAGAGGCACCACCCACCTCACTGCTGGAGCGCCTTGAGGAGAGCGCAGAGGTAGACCCCACCCAGAGGCGCAGGGTGGTGGTGGCGCGGCAGATCGAGCGCTGCAACATCAACTGCCTACCCTGTGCAGGTGGGGGGCATGGCAGGAGCACAACAGATGAGGCAGGGTGCCGCAGATTCTCTTTATGCCCCTGCGGGCAAATGAACCGACAGCTCAGGGCAGTGCAGCGCATGAGGCTGCCAGCAGGGGCACAGCGTCTGACCTTAGAAAATTATGAAATGCCCCCAGAGCTAGGGGAGCTCCTAGAGCGCTGGTTTCAGCTCGCAGACGCAGGCGAGGCCCCCGCGGCCATCCTTACTGGCCCACCAGGCACAGGCAAAACCCACTTCATGGTGGGGGCTGCGTTGAGAGCTACCTTATCTGGGCGCAGGGCTGCCTATATCGAGGCGCACCACTATCGCTCTCTACTCTCAAATCAAATGGACAAGGTAGAGGGGCATGAGCAGATTGACCCAGCTGCAGCAATCAAGGGTGCCAGAGCCCTCTTCATTGATGAGGTGGGGATGCAGCGGGGGGAGCTGGAGCGGCGCGAGATCTGCCGCTTGTTGCATGAGGCGCACGCAGCTGCGCTGCCTGTGATGCTCAGCTCTAACCTTAGCCCAGCTGAGCTGGGATTCTTTGGCTCTGGCTATCTCAGTGCGCCTGTGGCTGATCGGCTCAGAGGCGCATGTAGAGATGGTGAGCTGCACCACCATTTTGAGGGGGCCAGCAGACGATAAAAAAACACCCCCACAGAATTGTGAGAGTGTTTGCTCTAGGGGACTAATGCCCTCAGCCCCCCAGCACGCGACCCCTGCGTGAGTTGTCTAGAGTAGCCTAGAAACGCCAGAAAACAAAACACCCCCAGGAACTCTACTGGGGGTGTGATGCGAGAACAGAGGCCATCTATCGCAGCGGTAGCAGCCGCTTTTTGCCATAGATGTGGACCCCCTCTGCTCTCTAGCTTTATGTCAATCAAAGCACCATCGAGGCTAACCTTGACGGGCGCCCACTGTCAACACTATGCCTATAAATGAAGTATGCGCCCCCCTGCTGTTGAACCTGAGAGAGGTCTAGCAGGGGGGTTTTTTTCACCTGTCTACGCGCGCGGGCAATATGGCGAGACCTACTAAGCTGACTGATGAGCGCAGGGAAGCTATCTGCAGAATGATAGTTGAGGGGGTGCCGTTGAAGACCGCAGCCCGGGCTGCAGGTGTAACCTACAACACCCTGCGCAATTGGATGCAGAGAGGTGAGAAGGGTGACGAGCCTTATGCCTTGTTTAAGGAAGAGGTCGAGGAGGCGCAGGCAGTTTGTGAAGCGCAGTTAGTTGGCATCATTAAAAGCGCTGCAGTGCAGGAGAGTGGCGGGGAATGGCGCGCAGCGCTGGCACTGCTAAGCCGCAAATTTCCAGAGCGCTGGAGCGAAAAGAGGCAACTAGAGGTGAGCTCCCCAGAGCAGACCAGCACGCAGTTAGTGGCGGGGATGTTTGCACAGGTGCAGGCGCATCTGGGCATTTCAACAGAGGAGGCTGAGAACGATGAGCCAGATGACAGCTGATGCAGCCCATGGGGCCACCCGGGTGATCACCCCGGATGAGGCAGCCCGCCTAGCTAGGGTGCGTCTGGAGCTCCATAACCTACATTCACACCTCTCACTCTGGCTGCCCCCGGGTGATGTGGCGCGCATAGAGATTGCCCTAGTAGATCTCAGAGAGAGGCTGGGAATAGCCCCACCCCCAATCTGATTCTCACGCTGATGCTGTTGCCATTTCCGCGCCCCCGGGCGTGGCCCCATTGAAGCATCGTCACAACGCACGATATGGCCGATCATATCGAGCTCTTTCCGCGCCCCCGGGCGTGGCCCCATTGAGGACTCAGTATGGCAGGCAGTATCAACAAGGTTACAATTGTAGGAAATGTGGGGAAAGACCCAGAGGCAAAAGAGACCTCTACAGGCAAAACATTATGCCGCTTTAGTGTCGCCACTAGCGAGCGCTGGACTGATAAAGCAGGCGCAGCGCAGGAGCGAACAGAATGGCACAGCATTAAATGCTGGGGTGGATTGGCTAACCTGTGCAGGCAATACCTAAAACGGGGGGCAAAGGTTGCAATTGAGGGGCGCTTAGAGAGCAGAGAAGATGAGCAGGGGCGCCGTTTCTGGGATATTGTAGCTAACGATGTTGTTTTCATGAGTAAGAGAGACACAGCTAACACTGCGCCAACATCATCATCTTCAGATGCTTGGGGGCAAAAGCAACCGTCACAACCACAGCCCCAGTCTCGATCATGGGGAGATTGGCGCGAAAATTAACACAGGGGCAACACCCCACCCGCTAAGGAAACGAGGAGCCTGGCTCCCACCCACTAAGGTAACAACAAAATGCAAAAACCTTTATTTAGGGGGGTGCGCCCCCAGATTGAAGATCTAGGCCAGTATAACCTGCGCTCAGATGTGAAAATGGCTCTGGCATTAACATTTAAGATCTGTCAGCAGCATAATGGGATCGTACTAGAAGCGCCTCAAATCGATATGGCGGCATCTCTCCACTGGCTACTCTGCCTCACATATCGGGGGCGCGGTCTAAAGACCACTTACGCTCAGTTGTGTGATGACTATAAGCGCTGGCACCTACGCAAATATAAAAAGCAGCGCCACAAGACATTTTACCAAGGCCGAATAAAGGGCCTTTTAGCTGTGGCTAAATTGTTTAATATTTTAGAAGGGGAGGTGTTGAGTGCAGGGGGGGGGCGCACACTAGCCCATTTTAATCTAAGGCTGCTGAACCCAGATCGGATCTGGGGCCTATATTTACCAGAGAGGCAGCAAACAAGAGTACTCTCTGGACTAGAGGTCAGGAGTGCTTGGGATGAGTTACCCGCAACACATCAGCTGCTTTTATCTGGCTCTAAGCGGGCACTAGCATGGGCTAAAAAACATATGTCTAAAAGTACAGAGGATGCCACAAATATGAGTGAGATCACAAAAGCAGATGCTGCGCTCTTACAGCTCTTTTTTCAGTATCCAACGACTATAGATCTCGCAATGCGTAGAGGGTTTGAATTCGCAAATAATGAGATTCAAAAATTTTTAGAGTCATTATTTGAAGAGTGGATGGAGTATTCGAGGGTAACTGGGTACGAATTCTTTAAAGCCTGCTCTGATAAAGATCTAATTCGCAAAATTGAGAACATTGTACGCATCCCTCTGCGGATAGCTGACCCAGAGGCGAAGGCTTTTGAGTTAATGGGTTACGATCCCCCAGCAATAATCACAGCATCAGCACCCCCACCAGCACCAGCACCAGCACCAGCACCAGCACCAGCACCAGCACCCATCTCTGAATTTGAGGAGATTAGAAATCTACTGTTACGCCTATGTAAGCATCTAGGGGCATAGGATGAGTGAGCTACAGGTAGCAGCAGAAAGCTTAGGGCTAGTGCTGCAAATCGCAGAGGCAATCCTTACTGCGGGCACCACCCATGAAGAGGTGGCTCTAGCGCAGCTTACCCGGGCTCATTTAGAGGCAAAGCTAGAGCTAGAGGGTGAGGAGACAGGTGCTAGGCTAAAGGAGTTACTCGATTCTGCAGAGCTCACTGAGCAAGCATGGCAGCGCAGGGCAGAGCATCTGCGCAGCAAATACAATCGACTTCTTGCAGGTGAGGAGGAGGCATGAGCGCCAGCACAATGAGAAAACGCAGAATGACTGAAAGAGCGGCAATCATCAGAGACCAGGCATTGGCGCTCTGGAGAGCTGAAATGAGCCAACAATCGAAATCAGAGGAGCAAGCTGTGAAAGCCCCCAAGATTAATGAGGTAGAGAGTAGAGCGCTTGATTTCATTAATAACCAAGACCCGGAAAGTCAGCGGGCACTAACTCACGCAGACATCATTAAAATCTCTGATGGATTAGATTGCAGCCTTTCACATGAGCAAAGGAGCGGCATGCTTCGGCGCATAAAGGCATTATTAATCTTTATGCCAGCGGTTAAAGAAGTATGTAGAGAGGATAAATCTCTCGATCATATGAAGATTGAGGACATTACGTCATTTATCACAGATGATGGATGGCCAGTCATCCTGCCCCCTAAATGGTTAGAAGACGAGAAGAGATCTCATCAGTTAGTTGAGGCATTAAAATTAAATGGGTGGGATGAAAAGATGAGCCGGCAAACATGGCAGCGCAGGGCAGAGTATCTGCGGGGCAAAGGTGAGTCTAATGAGCCACTGGCAGAGGATTGAAGAGCTCTTCTTTACCCTGCCCTCAGGGCGGCGGGTAGTCTTTGCCCGCTGCGCTTGTAACCAGTGCAAAACCAAAGGGCAGCTCTGGCAATTGGATGCAGAAGATGCGCTTCCACTCTCTGATGCAGAGCGAGAGCAATCTTGGCTGATGCTTGATAAATGGCGCGCTCACAGGCTAATGCAGAGCTGATATGCTGGGTAATTCCTCACACCATAGGAGACGCCCAATGTCAGATAAAGCGATCCGATCATGGTTAGCCTCGTTGATTTTTTTGAGTTTAGTAGTAGGGCTAATTTTTTTTCTCACGTTCATGCAAATCCCTGAAAAAAATAAAGATATTGTAACTTCAATCATCGGCATGCTTATTGGCAGCATATCCATGGCAATTTCTATCTTTGTGGGCAGAGACCCTGATGATGTAGCTGCGCTCAAAGGTGAGATTGAAAAGTTACATGATGACCGCAACACGCTGATTGCTCGATTGCGAGATGCGCAAGTTGACAAGGACATCTTAAGGCGACAGCTGGAGGGCTTGCAGGGGTTAGTAATTGAGAGGCTTAGTTTATTCGCTGGCGACCAAAAGTTAGGCGAATTAGCAGTGCTTAGAGAATCAACAGAACTCCCCCAGGAAATAGCACGTTGGATCCCTGACGAAGATGCGCCAATGCACACCCCTGCACCCAGAGGCACAGGAAGGGCCCCACAGGCTGCGCCCCCTCCTCCCCCCCCGGGGCGCTTTGATGACATCATGGGGGGGGATGATTAAAATCTTCCTCCCATCTCCCATGGCTTTTTCTGGCTAGCGGGCAGAGGGGTGATACTTCTAGCTCGCCTCTCCAACGATTGCCCATCATCCCAGCGCCAGCAGATCAGATCATAGCGCAGGGCATCCAATGGATCTTCAATTCCTGATTTAACGGGCTGCTCTTTTCGTTTGTCCCATGCATAGCCAGAGATCGCCTTGCGCAGACTATTGCCCGGAGCATTGCGCCCCGCGTCCCAGACCTCTTGAGTGATTCTGTATTTGCGCTCCCAGATGGCCCGCTTTAGCCTCTGCACCCCATTCATAATGTCAGTTTTCACGGGGGAAGTTGACCAACGCAGCTTCAACCCCAACCCATGGGGTGGTGGGTAGCGCAGCTCTCTGAATGTGCTCTGTGCAGTGCGGTCACTGCGAGCGGCACCAGCCTTATCACCACACCCTGAATCTAGCCAGATGCGGGGCCCGGGCGCGCTGGCTCTGTGAGCCCGGGGCCATGCAATCGAGAGGATCATGCGGCAGAGCTCCTGAAGACTCACCTCTTTGGGGTTGAGCTCAGCGCAGATGATGTCTGCATCCAGCTCTTCATCATGCGCAAGGATCAAAACGCTGGGCTTTCTGAAACCCCAATCCACTGCAATGCGGGCCGTCATATCCTCCCGATATTGCCAGCCCTTCACTATATTCTCTGCCTCATCAAACTCTGAATAAACCAACCCAGAGGGGGGCTTAGGTTGGTTCATTATCATTGCTGCCCTCTCCTCTGGGGGCAGATGCTCAGTGGCCTGAAACCACTCCTCTGATAGATTCTCTCTGTTAGCATATGAGGTATGCAGCAGAGGGGCACACCCAGCATCCTCTGCGAGCTCCACCCACCAGGCACCCATAACTGGCAGCCCGCACATCACCAGCATGGGAGATGGCCCGCTGCGCAGGCGGCCCAGCGCTTTAAATGCGACCTCTTGAGACATTGTCTGCGCCTCATCAATAAGCGCTACCCCGCTAGTGGCATTGATGCCCTCAAGGGGATTGTGGCTGCTGTCTCTAGTGCCCGGTCTAAAATAACTGCGGCACCACACAGAGGAGCCCGTGGCGGGATCAGTCCAGATGCCTTGAGTCTGAGAATAGGTCCACCCCGCAGGCCCCAGCCATTTCTCAATCTCTGGCTGCAACACAGTACGGTATCTCTGCGCTGTATCGGTGATCAGGAGGCTGCTGGTGCCCGGGCGCATATTACTCACCCATGCGAGGGCAAACACCAGCGCTGAGGTTTTGCCAGAGCCCCACCCAGCACGCACTGCCACCATGGTCTGCTGGCGAGTAATGGCCTCAATCAATTCGAGCTGTAGAGGGTTCAGTTTGATCATTTGCTGAAAATCTGCACACTGTTTTAGATTGTGATATTAGTCACACAAGGGGGGCTGATGCACAAACTAGGCTACATCAATAGAGATCTGCCCTATCGTGGGCAATCTGGCACCCCTGATATGCTGGTGCGCGGTATCACGGGCACCTACCTGCAGTCTGGCTATATCAGCGGCAAAGAGCAAAATCATCGACTCACGGGCACATCATGGGTGCGTGAGGCAGAGGAGATGCTTGCCACAGATGCCAGCGTGGCTGCCAGCTGGCGAGTTTTAAAGCAGACCCTGCTAGAAGCAACTTGGCGCTTTGAACCGGGCGATCAGAGTGATGAGCTCTCAAAGCGGCTCTGTGATTATGCGAATGAGGCATTTGGGTTTGATGGCTACCCCGGTCAGATCACCATCCCATGGGAAGATCAGCTCTCATATATGTGGGAGTTTGCACCGATTGGATATAGGTATTTTGAGGAGCTCTACAGAGTAGCCCCTTGCGCCTCTGGTGAGATGAAGGTTTGGCTGGATAGGTTCGCAGACCGTGAGCCATCAGCGCACCTACGCTGGGAGAGTGCAGATGGGCAGAATCTAGATGCAGTACTGCAGGCCACCCGGGGCAATCGCCAGCCCCTACCAATCCCAGCAGACAAGCTGCTCTTGCTCACCCTTAATCAGACGGGCTCTAACTTTGAGGGGCGCGGGCTGTTGAGGCCTGCCTGGTGGTGGTGGCGTTTTAAGCAGCGCACTAGCAACCTTATTGGGGTGGGTGTTGAGCGCTGGGCAGTGGCCACACCTCGAATCTCTGTAAATCGAGCGATGGCAGAAGAGATGGGGCTCACGGATCATGATATAGACACCATGATTGATCGAGCTGCAGCTCAGGCGCAGGCATATGTGGCGCAGGAGCAATCCTATTTGGTTGATAACCCTGTAGTTTCATTTCAGACCTATGGGGAGCAAAAGTTAGACTCAAGCCATGCGCTCTCAATCATCCGAGAGTGCGATAACCAGATAGCTCAGAGCTTCTTAGCTCAATTCCTGCATCTAGGCATCACTGATACAGGTGCTCGCAGTGTGGGTGAAGTTCACCTCTCAGTGTTTAGACGCAGCGCTCTTAACCTCTGCGATATGATCGCATCTAGAGTGGGTGGGGTTGATCGTCGCGCAGCGGGCACCATTGGGCGCTTGGTTAGGTGGAATTTCGGAGAGGTCAACCCAGCGCAACTGCCAGTGCTCAAACACTCTGGGCTTGATGCTGACGAGCTCGCAGAAAGTCTCTCTAGTTTGAGCACTCTGGTGCAGTTTGGCTTACTCACCCCAGAGGATGATCTAGAGCGCAGCATTAGGCAACGCATTGGTGCGGGGGAGCTCCCAGAGGAGGCCAATCGCTCATTCTTTGATCGTATCAGCGCCACAAGCCCTGCAGGTGGTGGTGGGCTCGCACTAGCTGAGCGCTACCGTAAACTGATGAAGGGGGCACGCAAATGAAAATGAGCCCCCGTGAGATGTTGCTAGAGCTATGCGAGCAGCGGGTGCGTATTCGTCGCCTAGAGTGTGGTGAGTGGAGTGTGCTGTTTTCACCTCACACCCAGCCAGAGCGATGGCACCAGCAAACACACCCCTATAAAAATGAGGCGATTCAGCGCGCTCTGCTTTCTGCTCAAGACATAATCTTTAACGGTTATACAGACAGCCCACACACCCCCACCCAGCGTGCGCGGGCAGCTAGAGCAGGGAGGGCAATATGAGCGCTAAGCGCAGACTGAGGCGCAAGATCTCATCCACCCTGCTGCGCCGATTGGCAGAGGATGATCCAACGACGCCAGCCCCAGCACGCGATCAGCGCACGGGCTCTACTCGCAATCGCCCGGGCTCTGCATCATCTAGTAGAGGCGGCATCAAAATCTCTGCAGCTGCAGAGGCAGCCCTAGAGAATCTGCGTGATGAGCACAATGAGCGCTACTCTGCCCCCGGGCGCAGGGTTGATCTGGGGATGCTGCGGGCTGTGTATCGCAGAGGGGCTGGTGCATTTAGCACTAGCCATAGGCCCAGCGTCACTAGCCGCAATCAGTGGGCACTGGGCAGGGTGAAGGCTTTTTTGCGCCTAGTAGGTAAGGGTGAGCGTAAAAAATCCTACACCACAGATGATGATCTACTGCCCAAAGAGCACCCCAACTATAGAGCCAAAGAGCAGGCCACAGAGCAGCTGGCAGAGCGCTATACACATATCGACTTCTCTCCTCCTGATGGGGTGCGCAAGGCAGCATCCAGAGCGCTAGAGGTGAGGGCAGAGAAACCACCCTCTCAGCGTGGCATGACTGATGTAGGCCTTGCGCGTGCGCGTGATCTATCCAATGGCAAAACCATCAGCCCCGAGACTGCCCGCAGAATGCTGAGCTACTTCTCAAGGCATGAGGTGGACAAAAAAGGAGCCAGCTGGCCAGAGCAGGGCGCAGGCTGGCAGGCGTGGCATGGTTGGGGTGGTGATGCAGGATATGCATGGGTAAAGAAATTGGTGAGACAAATGGATGCA
>PBDG01000067.1 GCA_002717225.1 Rhodospirillaceae bacterium
ATGAAGAATGCGACCGGTTGGTTGCGTTGAGCGAAGTCCTTGGCTATCACGGCGATGCGCCGGTGTCTTTGCCACGTCGAGTCCGGCATAACGATAATTTTAATTGGGTAGTTGATGATAGCTTCGACGGTGTAATTTGGAATCGGTGCAAGAAATTTTTTGCCCCCTCAAACTATACCAGCTTCAAGCCACTAGGTCTTAATGCGCGATTTCGTTTTTATCGATATGGCGTGGGCGATTATTTTGCACCGCACGCTGACGGCGCGTGGACTGGAAGTCGCGTCGTGGATAGCGAACTCGTTCGTGACGCTTATGGAGACCGGCTCAGCGAGATGACTTTTCTGATTTTCCTATCTGACCGCTATGAGGGCGGGCGGACCCTGTTCCAGACCTTTGATGGCGAACTTGCCGCCGTCGCTACACCCAAGGGTGCCGTACTCTGTTTCCCTCACGGAAAACATCCGCAACACTGCCTCCATGCAG
The DNA here is from genome assembly GCA_002717225.1 of Rhodospirillaceae bacterium. Classification (GTDB taxonomy): domain Bacteria; phylum Pseudomonadota; class Alphaproteobacteria; order UBA828; family UBA828; genus PTKB01. The sequence goes on from PBDG01000067.1 coordinate 484, forward strand.
GTGAAGAGATTGCCTCTGGTATAAAATACATCGTCCGCACCGACGTGCTGTTTGGCTAGTTGAGACAATCCTCTTTCGTGCAGTTAGAAAAAAATGGGAAGTCGGAGTATGTCAGTGACGGATCGGCGAGGTGTCGCCTTTTCGGTGGGCGATGACGGCAGTTTAGAAATTTATGAACGCGCGCTCTCCGCCTTCAATTTTTATCGCGGTGATCCAGTAGCGATCATCGACGAGGCACTCGAAGTGGCTCCAAATTTCGTAATGGGGGAAATTTTCCGAGGCTATATGTTCGTCAGTTCGTGGGAGGAGAGCGCGGTGGTGGAGGTCAACACTGGGCTCGCCCGCCTCGATGTTCTGGTGGATGGCGCCAACGAGCGCGAGCGTGCCCATATGGCCGTGCTGCGTGATTGGTCGGCGGGGGACTGGCAGGGCATGCGTACGCGGCTTGATCGTATACTGATGGAGTGTCCACGTGATCTGTTGGCGCTACAAATTGGTCATCTCGCGGATTTCTTCATGGGCGATAGAGATAATCTACGCGGCCGCATTGCCCGCGCTCTGCCGGCTTGGCTGGAAGGCGAGGTAGGCCACGGGCTGGCACTCGGGATGCTCGCCTTCGGTCAGGAGGAGTGTGGAGACTACCGTAGGTCAGAGGAGAACGCCGGTCGCGCGCTGAACGCTAATGCGACGGATTGCTGGGCGCGCCACGCACTCGCCCATGTCATGGAGATGGAGGGTCGCCAGGCGGAAGGTGCACAATTCATGGAGGAGAGCGCCGCACACTGGGCTCAGGAAGACAATACCTTCGCATTTCACAATTGGTGGCACACTGCGCTCTTTCACCTTGACCAGGGCGATGTGGCGAAATCTTTGAAATTGTACGATTCTTCCATCCACCCTGGTTCGGAGGAAGCTCAGGTGACCTTACTTGATTCTGTCTCGCTTCTTTGGCGGTTGCACCTTGGAGGTGAAGATGTTGGAGCGCGCTGGCAGAGTGTCGCGGATTGCTACGAGGCGCTTGGCGAGGCGGGGTTTTACGCTTTCAATGACATGCATGCGATGATGGCCTACACTGCGGCTGGACGCCGCGATGCGGCGGAAAAGCACTTGGCGGCAGTGGAGAAAGCGGCCCAGAAAGCTGATGCCAATAGTGAGATGGAGCGCTGCGTAGGTCTACCGGTGCTGCGTGCGTTGGCTGCTTTTGGGCGCCACGATTTTGCACAATGTGCCGAACACTTGCTCCCCATCCGCGACAGATCCCATGCCTTTGGCGGCAGCCACGCCCAACGCGATATTATCCATCGCACTCTGATTGAAGCGGCGCTTCGAAGCAGTGACAAGGCTCTAGCGGAAACTCTCTCCGAGGAACGCCTGATGCTCAAACCGAAGTGCTCCTACAGTCTGTCTCTTAAAGAACGCGCAAACATGATATGATCAGCTCAGCCAAACAGTGCTGCGGCCGAGATGTTGGCATTAACCGCTTCTCACACCCACCAAGTGAGTGGTATCAGAGCTGAGGTGAGCATCATGGATATTGTTCTCAAGAACGCCAATGTAGTGCACCTGGATGAGGCGGTTCGCAAGGCGGATATCGCCATAAAGGGCGACAGGGTCGTCGCCGTCGAAACCAATATTGACGCCGAGGCGGGTCAGATCATCGAATGTGGCGGGCGGCTGGTTTCGGGATCACTCATCGATGCGCATGTTCATCTGGATGCTGTATTGGCGGCGGGTCTGGAGCGTGACAATCAATCTGGCACTCTGCATGAGGGCATCGATATTTGGACTGACTTCAAACCGAAGCGTACAGTGGAGGCGATTAAGGAGCGTGCTCGCCGTGCTATCGACTGGGAAGTGGCACAGGGCACCGGATTCATACGCACCCATGCGGATGTATGTGATGCGGAGCAACTTTCTACTCAGGCATTGATCGAGTTGCGCGACGAGCTTAAGGATCGGGTCGATATTCAGATTGTCGCGTTTCCGCAAGTAGGTATTAAATCCTATCCCGGTGGTGAGGCGCAGATGCGAGCTTCGCTCGACATGGGCGCAGATGTTGTTGGTGGCATCCCGCACAACGAGGTGACCCGCGAGGCTGGTGTTGAAAGCGTGATGTTCATCTTCGACGAGGCAGAAAAACGAGGATTAATGATCGATGTGCATTGCGACGAGGTTGATGACAGCCACGCTCGTTTTGTGGAAGTGATGGTAGAGCAGACCTTTAAACGCTGCATGGGCGCGCAGGTAACGGCGAGTCATTGTGTCGCCATGCATTCCTATAACAATGCCTATGCCTACCGGCTGATGGGTTGGATCATACGCTCCGGCATGAATGTGACTGCTAATCCGTTCGACAACATTATTCTTCAAGCGCGTGAAGATACTTATCCCAAGAGGCGCGGCATGACGCGGGTAAAAGAGCTCCTCGCGGCTGGGGTCAATGTCGGCATGGGTCATGATTCGATCATGGATCCATGGTATCCGCTTGGCCGTGGTGACATGGTAGAGGCGGCATCGCTGACATTGCATGTCTGTCAGATGTCTGGTGTTGAGGAAATCGACAATTGTTTTGACATGATCACTTGGCGTAACGCGCTGAATCTCGGACTCGAAAATTACGGCGTTGCGCCAGGCTGCCAAGCTGACCTGGTGGTATTCGATGCGGCTAGCAAGGCCGATGTACTACGTATTAATCCGGCCTGCACTCATGTTTTAAAGCGCGGCAAGCTGGTCGCTGAAACCAAGCCGGCTGAAAGCACTGTGATGGGTGGTGCTGTGAATTTTACCCCTGGTAGTTGATGGACCTGGTCGTCAGAAACGTCAGGCTTTGGCGTGGCGAAGGTGTGTGCGATCTCTATATCGCCAATGGTACCTTTGTTGAACCTGGCTCTGTTGACGGTGCGGAGGAGATTGATGCGAGTGGACGGCTCTGCGTTGCTGGATTCCTCGAGCCGCATATTCATCTGGATAAGGCACTGATAAATGAAAGTGTGCGCCTGAACGTCTCAGGAACCCTTGATGAGGCTATCGAGATTATCTGGGAACGCAAGCGTGCCTATACGGTTGACGAAATTGCCGAGCGTGCCGGGCGAGTTATTCGGTCGGCTTTGGCGAATGGGGTCACGCGAATACGTAGCCATGTTGATATCGATAATATTGGTGGTTTGCGCCCACTCAAAGGCGTATCTATGGCTCGTCGACAACATGCGAATGTCGTGGATGTCCAGATTGTCGCTTTTCCCCAGGAAGGAATATTGCAAAACGAAGGTACGGAAGCGTTAATGTGGCAGGCGATGGAGGAAGGCGCCGATGTGGTCGGCGGCATGCCGTTCAACGAGAAGCATCCTCAGGACAGTGCTCGGCATATCTCTATCGCCTTCGAGATAGCTAAGCATTTCGACGCCGATATCGACATGCATGTCGACGAAACCGATGATGCAAGCGCTCGTACTCTTGAAATGCTTGCTGAGCAGACCATTGAGCATGGTTGGCAAGGCCGCGTTACGGCGGGCCATACTTGTGCGCTATCCGGATATGACGAGAATTACGCAAATCATGTGATCGCGCTCATACGCGAGGCCAGCATTCACATGATCACCAATCCGGCGACTAATCTCATGCTGCAGGGCCGTCTCGATGCTCAGCCTAAGCGGCGCGGTATCACGAGGGTAAAGGAATTGCTTGCTGAAGGAATCAATGTTTCGTTCGGTCAGGACTGCGTCAAGGATACTTTTTACCCTTTTGGTCGGGTGGACCCCCTGGAAGTTGGCTTGATTGCTGCCCATGCGGCGCATATGAGTCTCCCGAACGAAATAGAGACCGTGTTCGACATGCAAGCCAATGCGGCAGCCAAATTGATGCGACTAACCGATTACGGCTTTCAGCCGGGTTGTAAGGCAGATCTAGTGATACTTGATGCGGCAAACGCTTCTGGGGCGTTGACGCGACAGGCGGCGCGCAGCGTCGTGATTAAGAATGGTCGCGTGATCGTTGAGAACGAAAAGAAACAAGATTGGCGCTGGTCGCCTGAAGGAGAGTGAGGAATATGGCTATTGATGTCGCCAAGGTTGAAATCAAGAGCGTATCGGATGCTTCCGGCCTTGACGAGTTGATTACCTCTGGCCGCATGATCGCCGACAATGTTGTCGCGGTGATTGGCAAGACGGAGGGCAATGGGGGTGTGAATGATTTCACCCGAATTCTTTCTGATCAGGCATTTCGCGCGATCCTGGCCAAGCATGGCACGCGTGGTGAAGTCGAGATTAAGCAAATACCCATGGTCTGGTCGGGCGGCTGTGACGGCGTTATCACTCCTCATGCTACGGTGTTCGCTCGAGATAACTCTACTGGTGAAGTCGGCAAATCGCGTCTCACAATGGGAACTGCGATGAGTGAGATGATTCTCCCTGAGGATATTGGTCGCCCCGCAATGGTTGAGACCGTTGCTGTCGGTGTACGCGCTGCGATGGCAGACGCGGGTATTAGCGATCCCAAGGATGTGCACTACGTTCAGACCAAAACGCCTCTTCTCACAATAGATGGCATCCAGGAGGCACATGGAAGAGCGCAAACTGTCGCCTGCGAGGTGCATGATTCCATGGGCGTCTCTAATGGCACCACGGGTCTCGGTATCGCCGTGGCGCTTGGCGAAGTCGATATGCCAGCGGCGGAAGAGATTTGCCGCAAACTCGATCTCTATTCTTCTGTCGCTTCCTGTTCTTCTGGTGTTGAGCTTGATCGGGCACAGATCGTGCTGTTTGGAAACCGCAGCGGCGCTGGCGGACGTTTCCGCATTGGCCATAGTGTGATGCGCGACGCCCTCGATATGGATGGTATCTATGAATCGATTCGTGATGCTGGCCTCGATTTGCCGGAACGGGCGCGGCCGGAAGATCTCGGTGGCAAGTTGATTAATTGCTTTATCAAATGCGAGGCTGATCCGGGTGCCAGGCTGCGCAACAGGCGACAGATCATGCTCGATGATTCCGATGTCCATCATCACCGCCATTCAAAAGGCGCAGTTGGCGGCGTGGCGGCGGCGGCGATCGGCGACCCGGCGGTGTTCGTCTCGGTCGACGCCATGCATCAGGGCCCTCCTGGCGGCGGCCCTTCCATCGCCATTGTTGATATGGGCGAGTAGTGAGCGATGATCTCACGCGCCGCCCCGCCGTAGAATTAACAGCGGCGCTCCGAAGCAAGGAAATCAGCGCGACGGAGATTTTAGAAGCTCATCTTGCGGTTATTGAGCGCATCAATCCGCGTCTTAACGCCATCGTAACGCTCGATGCTGATGGTGGGCGTACTGCGGCCAGGGAGGTGGATAAAAAATTAGCTGCGGGTAAAGAAAATTTGCCACCGCTTTTGGGCTTGCCAGTCGTGATCAAGGACATCGTCGAAACGGCTGGGATGCGCACGACCTGGGCCTCATCGGTCTTCGCAGATCATGTGCCAGCGGAAGACGCTGAAGTGGTCGCGCGCCTACGCGCTGCCGGTGCCATTATCCTCGGCAAGTCGAACACGCCCGAATTTGCAGCCGGCGCTAATACAGACAACGAATTGTTCGGCCCAACCGGCAATCCTTGGAGTCCGGATTTGAGCCCGGCGGGGTCCTCAGGGGGCTCCGCGGCCGCGGTTGCTTCGGGCATGGTACCGATTGCACAGGGTACGGATTTCGGCTGCTCACTTCGCATGCCGGCTGCTTTTTGTGGTATCGTTGGCCTTAGAACCACCCCCGGCCTGATCTCCAATTATCCGCTAGAATTGCCTTGGGATCCGGGGCAGGTTCTGGGGCCGATGGCGCGTGAAGCTGATGACGCGGCAATGATGCTTGATGCCATGGCGGGGTACAGCTGCATGATGCCAAATTCGGCTTTTGCGCCATGGGAAAGTGCTTTCGACCTCGTGCGCGCTCGGCAAGACGCTAAAGGCCTGCGCCTCGCCTATGCGCAGGATATTGCGGCTATAGGCGTCGATGCCGAGCTTGAGAGTATCTGTCGCGCTGCGTCTTTTGCCCTGGCGGATGATGGCGCTATCGTTGAGGAAGTGGATTTTGACCTTTCGGATGCGCGCAATGCCTACTTGACGCTGCGGGGTGAATGGATGGTCGGCATGCAACACGCGCGGCTCGACGATCTCGATGCTTTCGGTGATAATCTCGCTGGGAATGTCAGGAGCGGCCTAAATACGACCATGCGCGAGTTGGCCAAGGCGGAATCTCTACGCACGCGCGTTTGGCACCGATACCGCGAACTGTTCGAAACATATGACGCGCTTTTGATGCCGATGTCGCCGGTTCCCCAATTCCCAGTAAAAAAGAATTTCCCTGACGAGATTGGCGACACGAAGCTGCAAAATTACGTCGATTGGATCGCCGGTGCTTTTCTCGTCACTATGGGTGGTATCCCGGCAGGTTCAGTGCCCGCGGGGCTCTCGGCGGCCGGTCTGCCGGTTGGCTTGCAAATTGCTGGTCCACGTTTCGCGGAGCCTCTTATTCTGGGCCTCTCCAGGCTGGTGCAGAGAGCTAATCCGCTGCCATGGCCGAGTTGGGCAAGCGAACAATAAGGAAGAAGGTGATGCAGGAGTTCATCGGTTTCATTGGTACTGGTGTAATGGGTGAGGCCATGTGCCGCAACTTAGCGATGAAAGGAAGCGATAAGGTTCTTGCTTACGACCTTAATTCAGTTCCACTTGAGCGCCTCGCCAGCCATGGAGTAACTGCAATGGACTCGCCGGCATCGCTCGCCATCGATGCGCACACCATTCTTCTCTCTTTGCCCGCAGGCCAGCAAGTTCGCGAGATTTGCCTAGAGGAAGGTGGCCTGATTGCTCATTTGAAGGAAGGACAGTGCGTCATAGATACTGGTACCTCACCGCCCGCTCTTGCCCGTGAACTCTATGCAACGTTTGGCACAAATGGTGTGGCCTTCGCTGATGCACCGGTTGCGCGCACACGCCAGGCTGCTATGGACGGCACGCTGAGCATCATGGTTGGTGCCGAGGACGAGGTGTTCACCCGAATCTGCCCGATCCTGGATTGCATGGCGACTGACGTGACTCATTGTGGCGGCCCGGGCGCAGGGCAGATCGTCAAAATCCTCAACAATATGATGCTGTTTCAGAATTGTGCCGCCATCGCTGAGGCGCTTGCCATCGCAAGTCGCACCGGGCTCGACGAAACTCTTTTTCTTGAGACCGTGGCGAAAAGCTCGGGCGACAGTTTCGCGCTTAGAAATCACGCTATGAAAGCGATGCTAACGCGCAACTATCCCGAGGGTGCATTTTCCGCACGCTATGCGCTCAAGGACCTCGCCTATGCAATTGATCTAGCGATGGCAGAGAACGTTGAGCTGAAAGGTGGGCAGCTGGCCCGTGAGCGTCTCGAACAGGCCGTCGCGGATGGCCTAGGTGAGCGCTATCACCCGGTGGTGCGGGAAATTATCGACAGTTAGAGTTTTTCGAGAATGCGTAGCACTTCGTCTCTCTCATAACGCGGCAATTCATGGCCATTACCGAATCGCACACCTGAGCCCACGCCGGCGCGAGCAATTATGGCTGTGGCAAAACCCTCTTCGGTTAGCGTTTTGCAGGCTGCTTCAGCGCGGGTGACGGGGAAGGCAGCGAGCAGGGCACCGGAGGAGAGAGCGCCCCAGGGGTCGGCACCGAGTGCGGCGCAGAGAGTTGTACCTGGTTCGAACCATAGAATAGCATCGCCGTCGAGTTCCAATGCCACACTGGAGGCTTCAGCCATTTCGTGCAAGCCGGCGGACAGGCCGCCTTCGGTCGGGTCATGCAGGGCGTGGGCGCCGAGCGCGGCGGCACGGAGTGCCGCCTCGACCACTAAAATGCCTGGCGTCTCCAGGGCGCTGAGGGCCGCCTGCCATAGCTCAGGTGCGATTTCGCTTTTCGTCGCAGTTACTTCATTAGCTAGCACCGCCGCAGCTTCGACCGGCGCCGGACCAATTTGCAGTATTGCGTCGCTCGTCTTTACATCGGCGGTGCGAAGAAAATTTCCATCCTCCGCAAAACCCAGAATGTGACCACTAACCACGGTTTGACGTACGCTGCCGGTGATCTCTATATGGCCACCGACAAGTAGGATATCATTGCGCTTCAATGTCGCCCGCATGCCGGAAAAAAGGGCACGGATATCATCCTCGCCGATACCTTCTGGTAGAAGAATCGTAGAAAGAAACCAGCGCGGGCGCACACCGAGTACGGCGATATCGTTGGCGTTGACTAATACTGCGTGCGCCCCGACATCTGCGCCAGTCATGGTTACCGGATCGCCGGCAACCACTAGTGCGCCGCCACCCAGTGCTATGACACCGGCATCCTCGCCGGGCCTTGGCGGTAGGAGCAATTCGGGCGGTGGAGGCGTGTCTGTGTGCAGCAGTTCACGTAATAAAGCGGCGGGTAGCTTGCCGCTTGGCAGTGTGGTGTTGCTCATCGTGTCGTCTTATTGGGATATTTGAACACGAACATCAGAGGCACCGTCGTCAACTCATTCACCGTGGTGGTCCATCCCAAATCTTTCAGCATCTCCCTCAGCACCTCCTTGTCGAAATCTTAGAACCCATCCTGGTTGGAGCGTTTCCCGGACTATTCCACCTTTTTTCTGGTTCATAGTCCTTGGTTCCCGACCGCAACTCTGCGCGGTTCAGCTCGCGTCTCAGAAGCACGGCAGTCTCCCGGTTTTTCTTTTCCGGGGCGTCGGAAGGTAGCGGTGGGGTGACGGCGCGCGTCAGATAATGTCCCTTTAGGAACCGCGCTTCGAAAATTTATCGTAGAAGCCCATGCCCATGCGGATCAGACCCGCAATAATGATCATTGTGACGAAATAGATGAAGAGTACGCCGAACGCGCTCATCACATCCTCTACCGCAAGCAACCCGGCCATCGGGATGGAGGTAATCACCGAAAAAGCACAGGCCGCGAGAAGTGTCCAGCCATCGCGCGTCCGAGCATAAGCCTTGAATTTTCCAATTACGCCAACTGGCGGGGCAATGTTTGTATCGGTCATCTTGTCCTGCTTGGGCAGTTCGTCATTACAATCAGCGCTTCAAGCTCTTAAACGTGTATCTCACAATAGCGAATCCTACGATACCAGAGCTAAAAGATCAAAGCCGATTGTGTCCACCTAGCGGGTTGGTAAAATATAGCGAGATTGAAAATAAGGATTTCTCTGAATGCGCCTTCTGGTCTTGCAGCATTCTCTTCTCGACCATCCCGGTGTGATGCGCCGTTATATGGAAGAAGATGGTATAGAATGGGACCCGATTGACACCTATACCGGCTGCACCATTCCGCCCCTTGACGGTTATGACGCTCTATTCGTCATGGGCGGGCCTCAGCAAACCGACCAGGAATCGGCATATCCATGGCTGAAGGTAGAAAAGGATTATATACATCGCGCTATATTGGCAGGAAAAAAACCGGTACTCGGCATTTGTCTCGGTTCACAGCTCATTGCCGATGTAATGGGCGGGCGAGTCGGCCCCATGGCTATGCCGGAAATTGGTATTCTCGATGTTGAAACAACACCTGCAGCAATGGGGGATGCATTGCTCGATGGTTTAGCGGTGCCCGCTAAAACCCTGCAATGGCATTTGCATGCAGTACGGGAATTGCCGCCGGGTGCGGTGCATCTTATGCGTTCACCCGCGTGTGAAAATCAAGCGTTTCGCATCGGCGACCGCGTTTGGGGGCTGCAATTTCACATGGAACTCGATTCGGCTATGGTGCTTGGAACAGAGCAGTTCCCGGAATATGTGATGGCCCTCGAGGCGCAGCGTGGTGTCGGTGCGTTGCACAGATTGGCCGAGGAGACTGAACGCCATAGCGCGGCACTCGACCGTTCTGCCCGCCTGATCTACGATAATTTTGTCGCTCTCGTTTAAGGGATAGGAAATGAATGGATCGGCAGTGGCGGCCACGGAGGCATGCCTCGAAAATATCCATAAGTATAACGAAGCAGTGAACGCCGTCGTTACCTGGGACGAAGATGCGGCACTTAAGCGTGCTGCCGAGGTTGATCGTGCTGCTGCGGAGGGGCGTTGGCTGGGCCTGCTCCATGGCATGACCATGACCCTGAAAGACAATATAGCGACCGCCGGCATGCGCACCACGAGTGGCGCCAAGTTTTTTGCAGATCACGTGCCTAACGAGGATGCTGATGTCGTGCGCCGCTTGCGCGCCGCTGGTGCAGTTTTAATCGGAAAGGCCAATATGCAGGAGCTTGCCTTCGGTGTAGTGACTAACAATCCGGTGTTCGGCCAATGCCGCAATCCATGGAACACGGAGCATATTCCAGGAGGTACCAGCGGTGGCTCGGGTGCCAGTGTGGTAGCAGAAATGTGCCGGGGGTCGCTTGGTACGGATACGGGAGGCTCGGTGCGTATTCCTGCGGCGATGACTGGCATTGCCGGTTTGCGCCCTACCCATGGGCGTATTTCTATTCGTGGCGTTACGCCAGCAAGCGTTGGCAACGACACCATTGGGCCAATGGCGCGCGAGGTAACTGATGTCGCCCGCCTGTTTGTGGCTCTCTCCGGCTACGACCCTGAAGATCCGGTAAGCGCAGACGTGGCGCTTGAGAATTTTCTCCCCCGTCTCACTGATGGCATTCAAGGCATACGTATCGGTATTGCGCGCCATTTTCATTTTCAATGCCTTCACCCTGAAGTCGAGCAGAAGGTGCTTGATACTATTCCAGTGTTTGAGCGGCTAGGGGCTGAAATCCGCGAGATCACTTTGCCCGGTGCTGAATTGGCGCAGGATTGGAACATCAAGCAAATCTATGGCGACATCTGCCACCATTTCCGGGATCGCCTAAACAACGAACCGGGCAGCTTTAGTCCTCGCGTACTTGCGCGCATCAAGCTCGGTATGGATTTTAGCGCAATGGATTATGCTGAGGCGATGCGCGGTAAGGAGGTTTGGCGGCGAACGCTCAAGCGTGTCTTCCAGGACGAAGTGGATATCATACTCGCACCGACTGTGCCGATGCCACCGCCGGCGATTACTGGTGAAGAAAACCTTCATGAGGCGACGCGAGATGCAGCGCGCTTTACTTATGGTAGTGCGCTTTCCTCTCATCCCGGACTTTCCGTTCCTTGCGGCTTTACCTCGGACGGATTGCCAATTGGAGTAATGCTTGAGGCCAAGTGGTGGAACGAAGCATTATTATTTCGTGCTGGTGTGGCTTATCAAAGCATGACCGACTGGCACCGGCGCCGCCCGGCATTGCTCACAAAATAAGAAAGCCGCCAACCGTTAACTTTGTGTTTGGGTGGCAGAATTAATCAGCTCCGGCAGCCTGCGAATTTTCTAGATTAAGCAGATCAGCTAGCGCTGTTGCTTCCCAGCCCTCGGCGCGCTTAGACCAATAGCTGTCGCTGAGCTTACCGGTTGTAAGGCCCGGGGCGCCATTGCCGATGGGCTTATTGTTGACCATAGTGATCGCAATAATACCGCCGCCGGTCGAGGATATGAACGCTTCGTCTGCATTTTTGAAATCGTCTTCAGTCAGGTCCACCGCTTCCGCATCTAGGCCGGCTTCCGCACACAGTTCAAAGACGCTTTTTCTCGTAATGCCCTCGAGTAGGTTCTCCCCTGGTGTAAGTACCTTGCCGTTCTTGAGAATCCAGACGTTGAAGCCCGGTCCCTCAGTGATGAAGCCCTCCGTTGAAAGCAACACGGGTGCGTCGGCGCCAGCATCGAGCGCCTCGAACTGGGCGCGGGTGAGGTCCATGCGGTTGTAATTCTTTACTCGCTGATTGATCGCGGCGTCCGGCGCACGCCTCGTATCAGCGATCCAAATATGGGCACCGGTATTTACTCGCTCCTTGGGTACGATCCAGTAATAAGGTACCGCATAAGAGATGAATTCATTCTCTGCCATGCGCGGATCACCTGTCGCTGTTCCGCCGGGATAACGCCCTCGTGTGCAAAGAATATATACAGCCGCGTGATCGAAACCGGAGCGTATCACACATTCTGCCATGATTCGGCGAATTTCATCGTCGCTGACGGGCGGCGATACGCGGATATAATCGCAGGATCTGTGGAAACGCGCGAGGTGATCCTCAAGCTTGAAAAATTTACCGTCCCAGGCAGAAATGACATCAAACACCACGTCACTCTTTGTGAAGGCCGGGTCTAGAATCGGGATCGATGCTTTCTCAACGGGGATATATTTTTCCCCGCAATAGGCAATACCCTTTGATTCACTCATGATTCATCCCCCCTTTTGCGCACCTGGCGTTTGGCGCGGGACCCTTGAAATTGAAGTTAACATTAAGCCAACAAATCCTAGGATCTCCAAGCCAAAAAAATAGCGACTTTAGAATAATTGGAGGAGAAGCGTGGTAGTCAGCAGCGAAAGCTAAGTCGTTGCCGAGCATGGCATGGGTAAGGGGATCCGTTCGGGTGTCTTAACGTTGTCACGCTACCGCACGCCTTCTGAAGTGAAGTAAGACGCTAAGCAAGTCAAATGGCAGAAGGCGCAAACGACCAAAACGAATTATACTGCTTGAACGGAGTGGAGGGCTCCAGGATGATCTTCGGCAACTAAATATAAACCTGGGAGATTACTTATGGCGGTTGACCAAGAAGCGTTGGTGGCGTGGCTCGGCGAATCCATCATGGCGCAGCATGGCGTGGGGCGCGACGCGACGGGAAAGATCCATTATCTCACCGAAGAGATGCAGGGCAGCTATCACTATACCATGGGGCCCTATTCGGAACCGGTGATGACCATCGAGCCGGGCGATACGGTAGTTGTCGATACGCGCGATGCTTTTGAGGGCAAACTCACCAAGGAAAGCGACAAGCCGAGCGAGAAGCTCCGTCTGCCCTTTGTCAATCCACAGAACGGGCCAATAATGATCGAAGGCGCGGAGATGGGTGATGCTCTGGCGGTTTACATCGCTTCGATGTATCCACGCGGTGATGACCCGCACGGTATGGTGGCGATGATTCCTGAATTTGGTGCGCTCACTGGCACTACGTATACTGCGACCCTCAATGACCCGCTGCCTGAGCAAGTCAGGCGCGTACCGGTGGACGAGGATAATGTTTATTGGTCGGATCGTGTCACGCTTCCCTATAAGCCGCATATTGGTACGCTGAGTTGTTCGCCTGAGATCGATTCAATCAATTCGCTTACGCCGGACAACCACGGCGGCAACATGGACATACCGGACATGGGCCCTGGCACGGTGACTTACTTGCCGGTGCGCACTGAAGGTGCGCGCCTTTTTATTGGTGATGCCCATGCATGCCAGGGCGACGGAGAGGTATGCGGCACGGCGGTGGAGTATTGCTCGACCACCACCATCAAGGTTGATTTGATCAAGGGTTGGACCCTCGACTGGCCGCGCTTGGAGACCGAAGAAATTATCTTTGGTATCGGCAGTGCACGGCCACTTGAGGACGCAACGCGCATTGCTTATCGAGAGTTGATCCGCTGGATGGAGGCAGATTACGGCTTCAACAAATGGGATGCCTATATGATGCTCAGCCAATGCGGCATCGTCAGGCTCGGCAATTTTGTTGATCCGAAATACAGTGTAGCCGCCGGCATCAGGAAAAAATTTTTGGCGAATTGATTAAGTGTTTCTTTCCCGGTGCAGCAGTGAAGTAGGAGTATCGCGGGGATAAAAGATGCCCGACAGGTGCCCAGGCGCGCTCATTGTTTCAACTCTCGTCTCCGCAAGAGGAAGAGCAGTTGAAAAGTTAATCAGCGGTGTCTATTGCATAATCTGGTTTCGGTGCCACCAGGCCCCGTTCGATCAGCGCATCTCGCATGCCAAAGCCATTGCCGGGATAGGCAATCATCTGTTCGGGTTGGGTGGGGACGGTTACCTCGGGCCAGACGCCGGGCTGGGGTTCGGCACCCTCTTCTGCAACGGCCAATGGGTTGTCCTCGATGATTGCCGGTGTTTTGATCACTTCACAGGTGTCCCAGCTCGCCTCAAGCGGGATATTATTGTTATCGAAGAAGTAAATTGACCAGGTCACGCCATGGTCGAC
>PBDG01000068.1 GCA_002717225.1 Rhodospirillaceae bacterium
ACCATGATGATCACCATAATGGTGCTCGTCACCGTTTCCCGGCGGGTCGGCCAGGTGACCTTTGAAACTTCCTGGCGCACTTGGCGCAAAAAATCTATTGGCGTCGCTTTAAACATTCCATCCAGTCGCTCAGTCTTCTTTGCACATCAAGTTCAATTATACCTGCAGTCCGTTTTGGCAGGAGTGGAGGGTCTCGAACCCCCAACCTCCGGTTTTGGAGACCGGCGCTCTACCAATTGAGCTACACTCCTCCAATCAGCGCCAAGCCCTCTCTTAAAACCCACCGCCCGAGGGCAGTCACACATTGGTGTTTATTCCATAATCTTGGCAACAACGCCGGCACCAACGGTGCGGCCACCTTCGCGGATAGCAAAGCGCAGGCCCTCATCCATTGCAATCGGCGCAATCAGATTCACTTTCATATTCACATTATCCCCAGGCATTACCATCTCCGTGCCCTCCGGCAACTCGATAGTTCCCGTGATGTCGGTCGTGCGAAAATAAAACTGTGGACGGTAGTTCGAGAAAAACGGCGTATGTCGGCCGCCCTCATCCTTCGTCAAAATATACGTCTCTGCCTCGAACTTGGTATGCGGCGTAATCGTACCGGGCTGCGCCAGAACCTGACCGCGCTCAACCTCATCGCGCTTCGTGCCTCGAAGGAGAACACCAACATTGTCCCCCGCCTCGCCAGAATCCAATAGCTTGCGAAACATCTCAACGCCCGTACAGACCGTCTTCGTCGTATCCTTAACACCGACAATCTCGATCTCGTCGCCTACCTTGACAACACCCCGCTCAACGCGACCCGTCACAACCGTACCACGGCCAGAAATCGAGAACACATCCTCGATCGGCATCAGGAAGGGCTGATCAACCGGACGGTCAGGCTGGGGAATGTAATCGTCAACCGCCTGCATCAACTCCAGGAGCGTGTTCTTACCGATCTCCTCGTCACGGCTCTCAAGCGCCGCAAGCGCAGAACCACGGACAATCGGAATATCATCGCCCGGAAACTCGTAAACCGATAAAAGCTCGCGAACCTCAAGCTCGACCAAATCCAACAACTCCTCATCGTCGACCTGATCCACCTTGTTCATGTAAACCACAAGCGCCGGAACACCGACCTGACGCGCTAAAAGAATGTGCTCGCGCGTCTGCGGCATCGGACCGTCCGCCGCAGAAACAACAAGAATCGCACCGTCCATCTGCGCCGCGCCCGTGATCATGTTCTTCACATAATCTGCGTGACCCGGGCAATCAACATGCGCGTAATGGCGGCCATCAGTCTCATACTCAACATGCGCCGTCGCAATCGTAATCCCGCGCTCGCGCTCCTCCGGCGCCTTATCGATCTCGTCAAACGGAACGAACTCGGCACTTCCGGCCTCACCTAGTGTCTTCGTAATTGCCGCCGTCAACGTCGTCTTGCCATGATCAACATGACCGATCGTCCCCACATTGCAATGCGGCTTCGTACGTTCAAACTTCTCTTTGGCCATTGTTTTTATCCTTCTCTTCTCGCACGCTTCCTGTGGATCCTGCGAAAAACATCAAGCATATTTGGTCCGGACCTCATCCGAAACGACGTTGGGAACCTGTTGGTAATGATCGAATTCCATGGTGAATTGACCACGCCCTTGTGTAAGTGAGCGCAGCATGTTGACATACCCGAACATTGTAGCGAGCGGAACGCTCGCACGAATGACCTGGGCGTTAGCTCTAGGTTCCATACCAGCAATTTGACCGCGGCGGGAATTAAGATCACCTATGACATCCCCGAGATAATCCTCCGGCGTCACTACCTCTACATTCATCATGGGTTCTAGTAGAGCCGGCTTGGCACGGTTCACTATTTCTTGGAATGCGGCACGCCCTGCAATCTCGAACGCCAAAGCACTTGAATCCACTTCGTGAGACGCGCCATCGATTAGTTTAGCCTTAAAATCAATCACCGGAAATCCGGCGAGCGTACCAGTCTGACGCGCCTGATCGAATCCTTTTTGTACCGAGGGAATATATTCCGTTGGAACATTGCCACCCCTGACGGCACTTTCAAATTGAAATCCCATTCCAGGCTCAAGTGGCTCGATCTCTATTTTGACGCGAGCAAATTGACCAGCACCGCCTGATTGTTTCTTATGCGTATAATCGACTTCAGCTGCGCGGGTAATAGTTTCACGATATGCCACCTGTGGCTGTCCTACATTGGCATCAACTTTGAATTCACGGCGCATACGATCAACCAAGATTTCAAGGTGCAACTCCCCCATTCCCTTGATAACGGTCTGACCGCTTTCTGCGTCATTGCCTACCTGGAATGACGGATCTTCGTCAGCTAGACGTGCTAACGCTCCCGAAAGTTTCTCCTGGTCGGCCTTTGTTTTAGCCTCAACGGCAACCTCGATTACCGGCTCCGGAAATTCCATACGCTCGAGAATAACAGGACTACTTACTTCACAAAGGGTTTCGCCAGTCGTGGTATTTTTTAGCCCCGCAATTGCAACTATCTCTCCAGCACGGACTTCCTTAATGTCTTCTCTGCTGTTTGCGTGCATTAACAACATGCGTCCAACGCGCTGCTTCTCTCCCTTGACGCTGTTGAACACCTGTTTACCGGTCTCCATGATGCCCGAATAGACGCGAACAAAAGTTAGTGAACCAACGAAGGGGTCAGTCATCACCTTAAAAGCAAGAGCAGAGAAAGGCTGATCGTCTGTGCTTTCCCGCACAACCTCTTCACCGGTGGATGGTACGGTACCTTTTATCGCCTCCACATCGGTCGGCGCCGGCATGTAATCTACCACTGCATCCAACAAAGGCTGAACGCCCTTGTTTTTAAACGCTGAGCCGCACAGTACCGGCACCATATGAGCATCCAGCGTGGCGCGGCGGATGCAAGTCTTGAGTGTCTCCTCGTTAGGTTCGTTACCCTCAAGAAAGGCTTCAAGAGCATCGTCATCAAGATCCACGACAGCTTCCACAAGCTCAGCATGCAGGCGCTCTGCTTGATCCTTTAGCTCGTCTGGAACATCACCGATTTCGAATTCTGCGCCCAAAGTCTCGGCTTTCCAGATTATCGATTTCATTGTTACAACATCGACCAAGCCCACATGATTGCTTTCGTTGCCGATTGGAATCTGCAGCACCAACACCCGCGCCCCCAGACGCTCCTTGATCATGTCAACGGTGCGGAAAAAATCCGCGCCAACACGGTCCATTTTGTTAACAAAACAAATACGCGGCACGCCGTATTTATCTGCCTGGCGCCAAACGGTTTCAGTTTGAGGCTCAACACCAGCGACACTATCAAATACTGCTACAGCACCGTCCAGGACGCGCAGGCTGCGTTCGACCTCAATGGTAAAATCGACATGACCTGGAGTGTCGATAATATTGATACGGTGATCGCGCCAAAAACAAGTGGTCGCCGCGGAGGTAATGGTGATACCGCGTTCCTGTTCCTGCTCCATCCAATCCATCGTGGCGCTACCATCATGGACCTCACCCATTTTATAGGATTTTCCGGTGTAATAGAGGATGCGCTCAGTCGTGGTCGTCTTACCTGCATCAATATGAGCCATGATGCCGATGTTGCGAAAACGATTTAGCGGAGTCTTACGTGCCATTTTACAAATTCCGTACCCGAGGGCTCTACCAGCGGTAATGTGAGAACGCACGATTAGCCTCGGCCATCTTATGCGTGTCTTCCCGCTTCTTGACGGCGGTACCCCGTCCAGCTGCAGCGTCCATCAATTCGTTGGACAACCTTTCTCTCATTGTGTTTTCGCTGCGCGCCTTAGCAGCGGCAATTAGCCAGCGGATAGCCAGCGTTTGGCGTCGGTCTGCGCGAACCTCGGTCGGCACCTGATATGTGGCACCTCCTACGCGGCGCGAACGCACTTCCACCATCGGCTTCACGTTCTCAAGCGCTTCATGAAAGAGGCGCAGTGGGTCTTGGCTTGAACGCTCACGCATAGTCTCAAACGCGCCGTAAACAATTTTTTCAGCAGCAGATTTTTTGCCGTCGAGCATCAAGGAGTTCATAAATTTCGCAACTATTTTATCACCGAAATTTGGGTCCGGGTTGATTTCTCTTTTTTCAGCCGCGCGGCGCCGTGACACGTTATAAACTCCTCTATTTCGGACGCTTGGCGCCGTACTTCGAACGGCGCTGGCGGCGATCGTGAATGCCCTGAGTGTCCAAGGTACCGCGGATTATATGATAGCGCACACCGGGCAAATCCTTGACGCGGCCACCTCGGATCATAACAACCGAGTGTTCCTGAAGATTATGACCCTCCCCTGGGATATAGCTGGTAACCTCAAAACCATTAGTGAGACGCACGCGCGCCACCTTGCGTAGCGCCGAGTTCGGTTTTTTCGGTGTCGTAGTGTAAACCCTAGTACACACGCCACGTTTCTGAGGACATGCCTGCAATGCGGGCACCTTGTTACGCTGGGTCGGCGCCTTGCGCGGCTTGCGAATCAATTGATTGATCGTCGGCATTTGCCAGTCTGTTCCCTTCGCATTTGGCATTGGCCGGTCTTGTCCGGACGCGCCATTTTCCATAGCAAAAAAGAGAAGCAAACCATGTTCACTTCTCACGAGCTGGTTTCGCCGGCTCGGCGGCATAATATTTTGTTTCGTCAATGTCCGCGAAGGCGCTATATCGCCTAAAGGCTGACCCCCGCAAACCGAGCGCGCATACTAGTGATGGCCTATGACTGCGTCAAGCGCTAAACCGCTCATTTCGAGGAGCTTTTAAGATAAATTTCTGTTTCGTTCTGTGCGAGTATATGCCGACTTTAGCCTGCCGATCTCAACACATTATTCCGGTGGGGTGGGTGCAACATCTTCAGGTACTGCAATCGCTCCGGCAGTGACCGATTCATTTTCGAGCGCGGCCTGCTGTTCGAGGGCGCGTTTTGCTGCATCGCGGTTTATACGGTTTACTACGCTACCAGTACCTGCCGGAATCAGTCGTCCAACAATGACGTTTTCTTTTAATCCCACTAGATCATCGGATTTACCAGCCACTGCAGCCTCTGTTAGAACCCGAGTAGTCTCCTGGAAAGATGCAGCCGAAACAAATGAGCGGGTTTGAAGTGATGCCTTAGTAATACCCTGCAAAATCGGAATTGATTTGGCCTGAGCATAGCCCTCTTTTTCCGCCCTCTCATTAATCTCGTCATATTCCGAGCGGTCGATCTGCTCCCCGATCAGACAAGTGGTTTCTCCCGGGTCAGTAATTTCGACCTTTTGCATCATCTGGCGACATATTACTTCGATATGTTTGTCATTAATTTTAACGCCCTGTAGTCGATAGACCTCTTGAATTTCATCTATAAGATAAACTGCAAGTGCCTCAACCCCTA
The DNA here is from genome assembly GCA_002717225.1 of Rhodospirillaceae bacterium. Lineage (GTDB taxonomy): Bacteria > Pseudomonadota > Alphaproteobacteria > UBA828 > UBA828 > PTKB01. The sequence continues at coordinate 5,380 of PBDG01000068.1, forward strand.
GCACGCGTAAAATATCGTGCGGTGCGGCATTACCATCCATCAACGGGTCACCCTGACGAACGAAGTCGCCCTCATGTACGCTAATATGCTTGCCTTTGGGGATGAGATGCTCGACCGGATCGCCATCACCTTCAGGAATGACGTTGATACGACGCTTGGATTTATAGTCTTTACCGAACTCCACACGACCATCAATATCGCTAATAACCGCATGATCCTTAGGCTTTCGAGCCTCGAACAATTCCGCAACGCGCGGGAGGCCACCTGTAATATCCCGGGTTTTTGTCGATTCCTTTGGTATACGTGCCAATACATCGCCAGCATGAACCGTATCGCCGTTCTCAACATTAAGAATAGCGTCGACCGACAGAAAATATTGCGCTTCCCTTTCGTTTGAAAGCTCAAGAAGAGTGCCCTCATCGTCAACCAGTGCCAGACGCGGCTTGAGGTCTCCACCCTTAGGCTGTTGACGCCAGTCAACGACCACCATATTGGATACTCCTGTCTGTTCATCCATTGTTTCTCTGAATGACAGACCCTCAATCATATCTATGAACTGTATCTTGCCGGTGATCTCAGAAATGAGTGGAAGCGTAAACGGATCCCACGTGGCCAATGCCTGGCCTTTCTTGACTTTCTGACCATCCTTAACGAACAACTTGGTTCCGTAAGGCAGGCGATGGCGTGCCCGCTCCGCGCCGCGTTTATCTTTCAAAATAATTTCGCAGTTTCGGCCCATGATGATTTGCACGCCAGAGGAATCTGTCACCAGGTTCTGATTTTCTATTCTTACGGTGGAATCAAGAGCTGCCTCGACACTCGACTGCTCTGTGCCCCTTTGCGCTGCGCCACCAATATGAAAGGTTCGCATGGTAAGCTGTGTCCCAGGCTCTCCGATTGATTGTGCGGCAATCACGCCTACAGCCTCACCCATATTGACCATAGTACCACGTGCGAGATCTCGCCCATAGCAGTGCCCGCAGACGCCATCCTTAGTATCGCAAGTAAGCACCGAACGGATTACCACTTCTTCGACTCCCGCTTCTTCGATTATGTCGACATCGCGCTCGTCAAGCAGTTGATTAGCGGGAATTATTTGCTTACCACTTTCAGGATCGGCAAGCGGTGCTGCTGTAACCCGTCCAAGAATACGTTCGCCCAAGGGTGAGATAACCTCTCCACCTTCGATAACGGCGCGTACGGTAAGTCCATTCTCTGTTCCGCAATCTTCCTCCACAATAATGCAGTCTTGAGCAACATCAACAAGACGGCGTGTAAGATAACCGGAATTGGCTGTTTTCAGAGCTGTATCGGCCAAGCCCTTGCGCGCGCCATGAGTGGAATTGAAATATTCCAACACGGACAGGCCTTCCTTGAAGTTGGAAATTATTGGCGTCTCTATAATCTCTCCTGACGGCTTGGCCATCAAGCCACGCATGCCCGCAAGCTGCTTCATCTGCGCTTCCGACCCCCGAGCTCCGGAATGAGCCATCATGTAAATCGAGTTCAAAGTCTTGCCAACACTACCCGGCACGTCATCACGTGCCGATTCTGACATTCCCGCCATCATTGCAGAAGCAACACGGTCAGTGCATTGCGACCAAGCATCGATCACCTTGTTATATTTCTCGCCTTGTGTAATCAGACCCGCTGCATATTGTTGCTCATACTGTTCCACCAGGGAATTGGTGTCAGTTACGAGCTCGGTTTTGCGATCCGGTATGATCATATCATCCTTGCCGAAGGAAATGCCCGCCTTTCCAGCGTATCCAAAACCAAGCTTCATTACCTGATCTGCGAATATGACTGTCTCCTTTTGGCCGCAATGTCGATAAACCGCATCGAACACCGAACTTAGCTCACGTTTGGTCAATAGTTGATTGATCATGTCGAACGGTACATTGGGGTTCTTTGGCAATGCCTCGGAAAGCAACATGCGTCCCGGTGTAGTTTCTACCCGCTTAATGATCAAATCTCCTTCCGGTGTCATGATCTCCGCACGGCAACTAATTTTGCTGTGCAGCGTCACTGCACCAGAATCAAGCGCTTTACGTACCTCACCTACGCCAGTAAAGGACATACCTTCGCCGGGCTCATCGGCTCTTGCGTAGGAAAGATGATAAATGCCCAGCACTATATCCTGGCTAGGCACAATGATCGGCTTCCCGTTTGCGGGACTCAAAATGTTGTTGGTCGACATCATCAGCACGCGGGCTTCAAGCTGCGCTTCTGGCGACAACGGCACATGAACCGCCATCTGGTCGCCATCAAAATCGGCGTTAAAGGCTGCACAGACTAACGGGTGAAGCTGGATTGCCTTGCCCTCTATGAGTACCGGCTCGAAAGCCTGGATACCAAGTCGGTGTAGTGTAGGCGCACGGTTTAACATGACCGGGTGTTCGCGAATTACCTGCTCGAGAATATCCCACACCTCGGGCCTGCTCTTTTCCACCATGCGCTTGGCAGCTTTAAGCGTAGTTGCCATGCCGTAGAGTTCGAGCTTTGAATAAATGAATGGCTTGAATAGCTCTAAGGCCATCTTTTTGGGCAAGCCGCACTGGTGCAGCATCAATTCAGGTCCGACGACAATAACGGAACGTCCGGAATAATCGACGCGTTTGCCCAACAGGTTTTGACGGAAACGTCCCTGCTTACCTTTAAGCATATCAGATAACGATTTAAGTGGGCGTTTGTTTGCCCCGGTAATCACCCGGCCGCGACGACCATTGTCAAATAGAGCATCGACGGATTCCTGCAGCATACGCTTTTCATTGCGTACGATGATCTCCGGTGCTCGCAGCTCGATCAGGCGTTTCAAACGATTGTTGCGGTTGATCACTCGCCGGTAGAGGTCGTTAAGATCTGAAGTGGCAAAGCGACCACCGTCCAACGGTACGAGTGGACGTAGCTCCGGAGGAATTACTGGGACAACTTCAAGAATCATCCATTCCGGCTTGTTGCCAGACGAAATGAAGGATTCTATCACCTTGAGGCGCTTGACGAATTTTTTGCGCTTGGCCTCAGAATTGGTTTCAGCCAACTCTTCGCGCAATTGCTCGCGCTCCAGATCAAGTTCAATTTCAGTCAGCATGCTGCGGATCGCTTCAGCACCGATACCGGCAGTGAAAGAATCTGCACCATACTCATCCTGGGCGTGACGGAACTGGTCCTCGTTCAAAAGCTCGTTCTTCTTAAGTGCTGTCAGGCCCGGTTCGGTTACCACATAGCTCTCAAAATAAAGTACACGCTCAAGCTCCTTGAGCGTCATATCGAGCAGTAAACCAATACGCGAAGGTACCGATTTCATAAACCAAATATGAGCAACTGGCGAGGCAAGCTCTACATGCCCCATACGCTCTCGCCGCACCTTGGACTGAATAACTTCGACGCCGCATTTTTCGCAAACAATGCCACGATACTTCATGCGTTTGTATTTACCGCACAAGCACTCATAATCCTTAATCGGTCCGAAAATTCGAGCGCAGAATAGGCCGTCGCGTTCTGGCTTAAATGTCCGATAGTTGATCGTTTCCGGTTTTTTGATTTCGCCATAGGACCAGGACCGAATCTTTTCCGGACTGGCGATGGAAATTCTAATTTTGTCAAACTGCTGGGCAGAACTGACCGGACCGAATAGATTGATCAACTCACTCATGAATATCCTCCACTAGCGCTCCTTCTTAGAGCAGTGATGATCCGACCGAGACGCACGTCTACGGCCATGGATTCTGATTTAACCGCTCGAACGCAAATCCACGTCAAGACCGAGAGCCTGCATTTCCTTAACCAAGACATTAAAGGATTCAGGAATTCCGGCTTCGAAATTCTCATCACCTCGGACAATCGATTCATAGACCTTGGTACGACCAGAGACGTCATCCGATTTGACAGTCAGCATTTCCTGCAATGTGTAAGAGGCACCATAAGCTTGCAACGCCCAGACCTCCATCTCACCGAAGCGCTGGCCGCCGAATTGAGCCTTGCCGCCTAGTGGCTGCTGGGTCACAAGGCTGTAAGGGCCAATCGAACGGGCGTGGATCTTATCATCGACTAGATGATGAAGCTTGAGCATATAGATATAACCTACGGTCACCTTGCGGCCAAATTCTTCACCGGTCTGTCCGTCATAAAGGGTCACCTGGCCTGAACTGTCGAGGCCGGCTTTCTCCAATAATGATACAATATCTGCTTCATGCGCCCCATCGAATACCGGTGTAGCAACTGGCAAACCGTGGCGCAGGCTATTAGAAAAATCATCGAACTGCTGGTTAGTCATGGATTCGACTAATCTCTTCCCGCCCCCATTATTGTCAGCATATATATCGGTGAGAAATTTCTTAAGCGGCTCCTTCGCCCCGCCACTAGTCACTGTGGCAAGCATTTGTTCAATCTGCTTTCCTAAACCGCGCGATGCCCAACCAAGATGTGTTTCAAGAATTTGGCCAACATTCATGCGTGAGGGCACACCCAGAGGATTCAGTACGATATCTACCGGCGTACCATCTTCAAGATGAGGCAAGTCTTCAACCGGAAGAATCTTCGAAATCACACCTTTATTACCATGGCGACCAGCCATCTTATCGCCCGGTTGCAACTTGCGCTTCACAGCTACAAAAACTTTAACCATCTTGAGAACGCCCGGCGGCAATTCATCGCCACGTTGTATTTTTTCTACCTTGCTCTCAAATCGTAACTGGATGCGGTCACGCTCATTATCGAGTTCTTGTTTTAGGGTTTCCATTTCCGACATGACGGCGTCGTTCTTGAGCACAATCTGCCAGTACAAACCGCGCGACAAGCCGGACAGCAACTCTTCTGTGATCTTAACGTTGTGACCAATCTCATTCGGACCTGACGCAGCGACCTTGCCTAGAATCAGCTCCCTCAAACGGGCGTAGATATTGCGCTCGATAATTTCAAGTTCATCAACCCGGTCCTTATTAAGATGCTCAATCTCTTCATGCTCGATCGCGAGTGCACGTTCGTCCTTGTCAATACCTCGGCGATTGAACACTCTGACCTCAACCACGGTGCCCATGCCACCTGGCGAAACTCGGAGTGAAGTATCGCGCACATCCGAGGCCTTCTCACCGAAAATAGCACGGAGTAATTTTTCTTCTGGCGTCATTGGCGATTCACCCTTCGGGGTGATCTTGCCGACGAGAATATCACCGGGTTGCACTTCGGCACCAATATACACTATGCCAGCCTCATCAAGATTTTTGAGACCCTCCTCGCCGACATTCGGGATATCGCGAGTAATCTCCTCCTGGCCTAATTTGGTATCCCGGGCCATGACTTCAAATTCGTCGATATGTATGGAAGTGAACACATCGTCCTCAACGAGGCGTTCAGAGATCAGGATTGAATCCTCAAAATTGTAACCGTTCCAAGGCATGAATGCGACGAGTACATTCCGCCCGAGGGCAAGCTCGCCATGGTCAGTGCTCGGGCCGTCAGCGATGATGTCACCCCTCTTGACCTTATCTCCGACATGGACCAGAGGGCGTTGGGTCACGCAGGTGTTTTGGTTTGAACGCTGAAACTTCAAGAGGTTGTAAATCTTGACACCAGTTGAAGCGCTGTCGCCGTTGCCTTCGCCTCGTACAACGATGCGTGCGCCGTCGACCTGTTCAACCACGCCGCTTTGCTGAGCAACGATCGAAGCACCTGAATCCCGCGCCACGATCTCCTCCATTCCGGTACCAACAAGCGGCGCCTCTGATCGCACCAATGGAACCGCCTGGCGTTGCATGTTGGAACCCATCAGAGCTCGGTTGGCATCATCATTTTCTAAAAATGGAATGAGTGCAGTCGCCACCGAAACGAGTTGCTTGGGCGAAACGTCGACGTATTCGATATTCTCCGGCGCGGAGACGATAAAGTCGCCATTGCGCCGACAGCTGACCAGGGATTCAGTAAAATTACCATTCTTGTCGGTCTTTGAATTGGCCTGGGCAATAGTATACTTGCCCTCCTCCATCGCCGACAAATAGATCACCTCTGAGGTAAGCTTGCCCTTCGCAACTTTCCGGTAGGGGCTCTCTATAAAACCATATTGATTCACCCGCGCGTAGGTTGCTAGCGAGTTAATCAGCCCGATATTTGGCCCTTCTGGTGTCTCGATAGGACAAATTCGACCGTAATGCGACGGATGCACGTCGCGCACCTCAAACCCAGCGCGTTCGCGTGTTAGCCCCCCCGGGCCTAGAGCTGAAAGCCGGCGCTTGTGGGTAATCTCAGATAGCGGGTTAGTCTGATCCATGAACTGCGACAATTGGGACGAACCGAAGAACTCACGCACTGCCGCCGCAGCGGGTTTAGCGTTAATTAAATCATGCGGCATAACATTGTCGATTTCGACCGAGCTCATGCGCTCTCGAATAGCGCGCTCCATACGAAGCAGGCCAATGCGGTACTGATTCTCCATTAATTCACCGACCGAGCGTACCCGACGGTTGCCGAGATGGTCGATATCATCGATCTCGTCCAGCCCGTCCTTCAGCCCGACCAGTGTTTTTACCACGGCGAGAATGTCTTCTCGACGCAACACTCGCATGTCATCAGCTGCACCGAGGTTGAGCCGCATATTCATCTTCACGCGACCAACAGCAGACAGATCGTAGCGCTCCGACCCTTGCAGAATTAGCTCGTCTTGCCTAATCCAAACCGGGTCTTCGATTTCTTCAGGGCGCATTGCGTTAGGCACAACGATCTGCACCCAGTCTTCTGACTGATCTAAAACCCAGACCAAACCAATTTCAGCGCGCTTGAGCTCGGTTATTGATTTAGCGTTATTCCTAGGCTCCGCAAAAACGGCTGCCGATTCATGAGCCAGTTTGGCCTTACCGAACACCAAATCATAAAATAGCTTTTCCGCAGTATCCACGGTTGGTGGCTCGCCCGGACGCATTACTTTGTAGATATCAATCAATGCCTCTTCTCGGTTGTCCGCCTTATCAACAGCAGCTGTGTTGCGGATGTAGGCGCCAACATTGATGTGATCGATGGCAAGGGTCGGTAATTCGGTGATGCCCGCTTCGTCAAAAAGCGCGAGCGCTTCCTCAGTAATCTCGTCACCCGCCTCCGCGAAGATTTCTCCTGTTTGCTCATTTACTATGTCTTCGGCGACATATTGGCCAACCACCTCATTTTCAAACAATAATTGCTCGGTCATGCCGCCATCCTCAATTTTCTTGATTAGGCGCGGAGTCATCCGGCGTCCAGCCTCGGCAATGACCTTCCCAGTCTTGGCATTAATTAGATCTGTCGAGAGCTTAATGCCACGGAACCGCTCTATATCAAATGGCGCCTTCCAACCCTTCTTAAGCTTGGTGAAAGTGACGGAATCATAAAACGAAGACAGGATATCGTCGGATGACATTGAAAGCGCGCGCAACAACACCGTCACCGGAAGCTTGCGACGGCGATCGATGCGAACGTATACCATATCCTTGGCATCGAATTCGAAATCGAGCCAAGACCCACGATAGGGAATTATTCGGGCAGCATAGAGAAATTTCCCAGAGGAATGTGTCCTGCCACGGTCGTGATCAAAAAATACGCCTGGCGATCGGTGCATTTGCGAAACAATGACACGCTCGGTGCCGTTGATCACAAAAGTTCCATGGCCAGTCATGAGCGGCATGTCGCCCATATAAACTTCCTGCTCTTTTATATCGCGAACACTACGCATACCAGTTAATTCATCGACATCCCAAACGATGAGCCGAAGAGTCAACTTAAGCGGAGCAGCGTAGGTTATGCCACGCTGCTGACATTCCTCCACATCGTATTTCGGCTCATCGAACTCAAAATGTACGAACTCGAGAGATGAAGTATCCGAAAAATCCTTGATGGGAAAAACGGTCTTAAATACCTCCTGCAAGCCGTGATCTGCACGATCTTTGCTGTCGGTATCGCGCTGCAAAAAATACTCATAAGAATTTTTTTGCACTTCGATGAGATTCGGCATTTTCGCGATTTCGGTAATCCGCCCGAAATCTTTCCGCAGTCTCCGATAACCCATATAAGATTGTGGCATTCTCGCCTCTCGCAATACACAAGACATTTAACTTTGTCCCCTGGGGTTCTCCCCTAAGTCGGGAACATTTTGCAGACATTCTCAGCGCGCCCTATCGTGCCTTATTCGCTCCGCCTGTCTTACAGACGGAGCGGCTAGCAACATGACAACCGCCAGCCGCAAACAAGTGAAATACGCGCTCTCAATCAAGTAGCTACTTGATTTCGACCGTTGCGCCCGCGCCCTCAAGTTGCTCTTTAATTTTATCGGCCTCTTCCTTAGAAACGCCTTCCTTGACTTCCTTCGGCGCCTCCTCAACCAGGGATTTGGCCTCTTTCAATCCAAGACCCGTAATTGCCCGCACTTCCTTGATAACGTTGATCTTTTTTTCACCGATAGTTGCCAACATGACAGTGAATTCTGTCTGCTCTTCGGCAGCTTCTGCATCAGCCGGTGCAGCGCCTGCAGCTGCCACAGCGACAGGTGCCGCTGCGGATACCCCCCACTTTTCTTCCAGCATCTTGCTGAGTTCGGCAGCCTCAAGAACCGTCAGGTTCGACAAGTCTTCCGCTATTTGAGCTAAATCAGCCATGTTTTCATTCTCCTAATTTACGTAACAAACGTGCGTTTGTGTTCATAGATTGAGACGCTGTGTTAAGCCGCTTCGCTGTTCTCCGCATAAGCGCTAATAACACGTGCCAATTGACCCGCGGGTGCCTGCAACACGCTAGCAACACGGGTGGCCGGGGTTTGTATCAGGCCAATAAACTTGCCCCGCAGCTCATCAAGAGATGGCAATTCAGCCAACGCCTTAACACTAGCCACATCCAACATATCGCCTTCGAGTGAACCGCCAATAACGACAAGCTTGTCGTTCTTTTTGGCATATTCAACAGCAACCTTTGCCGCAGCTACGGCATCCTGCGAATAAGCGATAGCAGTAGTACCAGCAAACAAACTAGCCATGTCACTGAACTGTGTTCCCTCCAGAGCCCGAAGTGCCAAACGGTTCTTAGTGACCTGAAATTTTGCCCCAGCTTCACGCATTCTTACGCGAAGATCCGTAGCTTCGGCGACCGTCAACCCGCTATATTGGGTGACGACGATTAGCGTGGAAGAATCAAACACTTCGCTCAAACCCGCGACAACATTTTCCTTTGCTGTTCTATCCACAATACCCCCCGTCACGCTTTACCAGCGCCGCTCCAAGCGACGCTGACATACTTAGCGCAAGAACATCGTTTCAAAAATCTTTTCTCCATTCACACAGCCCCTGTCTTGGTGGGTGAGCGGTTATCTTTAAGCCATCCAAGGACGGCGCCCACGGTCTCGGACAGGACGGGCCATATTCTTGACCCGTTGGCGTTTGGCGACCCGAGACGTTCTTCGCCAAACGATAGACACAGACCCTTGCTGCCTAAGCAGTCCCGAGGGTCGCAATATCGAGTTTTACTCCTGGCCCCATGGTGGTACTTAGGGCGACTTTCTTCATATATGTACCTTTGGCGCCACTTGGCTTGGCTTTGTTGAGAGCATCGATGAACGCCGACACATTCTCAGTCAGCGCGTCCTCGCTAAAGCTTGCTTTACCAACACCAGCATGGATTACGCCGGCCTTTTCAACGCGGAATTCCACCTGACCACCTTTCGCCGCCTTTACCGCCTCCGCGATATCCTTAGTCACCGTACCCAGCTTAGGGTTGGGCATCAGACCGCGCGGGCCGAGCACTTTGCCGAGTTTGCCAACAACTGCCATCATGTCCGGCGTTGCGACGCAGCGATCAAAATCGATCTCGCCCTGCTGCACTCTCTCTGCCAAATCCTCACCACCGACAATATCCGCGCCAGCCTCCTTGGCAACTTCCATCTTTTCCTCTTTACAGAAGACCGCGATACGGACACTACGCCCTGTGCCATTCGGTAAGCTGACCATACCGCGCACCATTTGATCAGCGTGTCGCGGGTCAACGCCGAGATTAACCGCGATCTCCACGGTTTCATCAAATTTTACACCTGCATTACTCTTAACAAGTGCAACCGCTTCTTTAAGCGCATAATGCTTATCGCGATCGACGGAATCTTTTGCATTGGTCATGCGTTTACTTTGTTTTGCCATCTTTCAATCCACCATCACGTCTCAGCCGATGACCACAATTCCCATGGAACGCGCAGAGCCCTCAATCATCCTACATGCCGACTCCATATCGTTGGCGTTGAGGTCGACCATTTTCTTTTCGGCGATTTCCTGCACCTGCGCTTTCGTAACGGACCCAATCGGATCTTCACGCCCCACTTCACCGGATCCCTTGTCTAATCCTGCCGCCTTTTTGAGTAAGAAACTCGCGGGAGGAGTCTTAGTAATGAAGGAGAAGGTGCGATCGGCGTAGACCGAGATGACCGTTGGAATAGGCATACCCTGTTCCAGTCCCTGAGTCTGTGCATTAAACGCCTTACAAAACTCCATAATGTTGAGCCCAGCTTGACCTAATGCTGGGCCAATCGGTGGTGAGGGGTTAGCTTGCCCGGCAGGGACTTGCAGTCTGATATATCCTGTTACTTTTTTGGCCATGATACGCCTTACGTTCTGCCTCTTCAGCCCTTCTCGACCTGGGAATATTCCAATTCGACAGGGGTTGCCCGTCCAAAAATAGAAACCGAGACCTTGAGTCTCGCCTTCTCCTCGTCGACCTCCTCAACCATGCCGTTAAAAGAGGTGAATGGTCCGTCGCAGACTCTGACCGTTTCGCCAACCTCGAATGTAACAGAAGGCTTAGGCCTCTCGACTCCCTCTTTGACCTGGTGAAGCACGCGCTCGGCCTCGGCATCAGAAATAGCTACTGGCTTGCCGCCCGAGCCCAAAAACCCGGTTACTTTCGGTGTATTTTTAACCAAGTGCCAAGTCTCATCAGTCATATCCAGATGTGCAAGCACGTATCCCGGGAAAAATTTGCGCTCCGACTTGATTTTCGAGCCGCGCCGCATCTCCACGACTTCTTCAGCCGGCACAAGAACTTCGTCAATTAAATCTTCGAGGCCAGCCTGAAGTGCCTGCTCCTTCACAGAAGAAGCTACCTTCTTCTCGAAACCGGAATAGACATGAACGATATACCACTGTTTTGCCATAAAGATTAGCCACCCAGACCAAGAATGGCACCGATACCCAACGAAAGCACCTGGTCCACCAAGAAGAAAAACAAGGCCATGAAGATCACCATGATGATCACCATAATAGTGCTCGTGATCGTCTCCCGGCGTGTCGGCCAGGTGACCTTGGATACTTCCTGACGCACTTGGCGCAGAAAATCGATCGGCGTTGCTTTAACCATACAATTCAGTCGCTCAGTCTCTCTTGCGCATCAAGTGCCGTTATACCTTGCAGTCCACTTTGGCAGGAGTGGAGGGTCTCGAACCCCCAACCTCCGGTTTTGGAGACCGGCGCTCTACCAATTGAGCTACACTCC
>PBDG01000002.1 GCA_002717225.1 Rhodospirillaceae bacterium
AATCTTAGCAGCGACTTCCAAATCCTCGAGCCGTGCATTAGTGCAGGAACCAAGAAAAGCCTGATCGATCTTGACCTTTTCGCTATGCACATTTTCCACCGGCACCCCGTTCCCAGGATCACCAGGCCGAGCCACCATTGGCGTTAGGTCGCTGAGGTCAAATTCAAACTCTGCCGCGTAGGATGCATCTGCATCGCCGGAGACATGCTCGTAAGGGCGGTCAACCCTACCTTCCAAGAAGGCATCAGTTTTCTCATCGCCTTCGAACATGGCGAATTTCGCGCCCACCTCAACGCCCATATTGGAGACCGTCCAGCGCTGCGCGATGGTCATCTGGCTTGCCACGGGCCCGACATACTCAACCGATTTGTAGAGACCAAAATCCGTACCCAGTTCACTGGCGACTTTGAGGATCACGTCCTTGCCGACGCACCAGCCCGGTAAAGTGCCATTGAGCACAACGCGCACAGATTCCGGCACCCGAAACCATAATTCACCGAATGCCAGCACGTGTACTGCGTCCAAATTGGCATTAGTGACACAGGCGTTAAAAACACCGCCTGCCGTTGAATGCGAGTCACATTGTGCGACCAATTCGCCCGGCGCATACATCCCATTTTCGGCAAAGACCTGATGCAGGATGCCGCCGCGACCATATTCAAAAAAATTTGTTATGTCGTATTTCTTGATAAGCCTCCGCAGGTTCTTGACCTTATTCGCGACCGCGATCGTCGGCGGCGGTGCCTGGTGGTCATCGACCATGAACACCTTGTCCTTATCCCAAACTTGGTTAACACCTAATGCTTCCAGCTCCGCCAGCCGGTGTCCGCTTGTAGCATCCACCTTGCACCAAATATATTGACCGGGCTTAACGGTACTTTTCCCTGCGTGAGCCGCGAGGACCTTCTCCGCGATGGTCATTCCCATGACATGCTCCTATGCATTCTCGATAGCGTAGCGTTTTTCCAGCTCATAGATTTCCGGCAAACCGAGTAGGCTGGTCGTCTCATTGAACCGTTCCGTATCACGTGGTTCACCAATGCCACTGCCTTCTTTGAGGTTAAGCAATGCTTGCCTTACCGCCGCGAAGGATAGCGCGTGCCCACCACCGGTAATCATGATCTTGAAGCCGCGTGAAGCAACGTCGGGCGCCGGCTGTAATTGTCCGTTATACAGGCAGGGTACCCCCTGCTCGACGAGGCGCGTGGTGTATGTATCAAGGTCATCCAACGTCTTGATCCCGTCGACGAACACCAGGTCAGCACCGGCTTCGTGATAGGCCTCAGCGCGGCGGATCGCGTCATCCCAGCCATTTGGCGCTACTGCATCGGTGCGCGCGATTATAACCATGTCCACATTAGTACGTGCATCCAAAGCTGCACGGATCTTCTGGACATGTTCATCCATCGGCACGCACTCCTTGCCTTCGAAAAAGCCACAGCGTTTGGGGAATATTTGATCCTCCAGGTGCATTGCCGCCGCTCCCGCCGACTCATATTCACGTACAGTGCGCTGCGCGTTTATGGCATTACCGTAGCCAGTATCCGCATCAGCCACTACCGGTACGTCGACCGCGTTCACGATGTAGCCCAGATTGGCCACCATTTCAGCCATGCTGGCCAACCCCACATCGGGTAACCCGATCTGCGCCGAGGTACCGTGACCGGTCATATAAACGGCCTCCGCTCCTTGGTTAGCCGCGATCCGCGCGGTGAAACCGTCATAGACGAAGGGCGCCAGAACCATACCATCCGCCATGGCTGCCCGGAGTTTTGCGCCAGAATGGGTCATCGAACCGTCTCCCCTTTGATGTCATAACGTTGCTCTAGTTCGTAGACCTCCGGCACACCCAGGATGTCATTAACTGTCTCACCTTCACCGGGTGGGCCAAACTGTGCAACCGTCTGGCGCGTGGTACCGCTAGCGTTCAATTCCTGCATAGCCGCGGTCGCACTCTTGAACACGGCAGCCAAGGATAATCCTGCAAGGATCTGAATCTTAAAACCCATACGCTGCGCATCCTCGGCGGTGACGAGACCGCCATTGTAGAGGCAAGGGATGCCCTTCAATGCCAGTTCCTTGCTATAGATACCGAGTTCTTCCGTGGTTCGAATACCATCAACAAAGATCAGGTCGGCGCCTGCTTCTCGATAGGCACGCGCTCGGGTCAGCGCATCTTCCCAACCGTTTGGCGCCAGTGCATCGGTGCGTGCGATGATAACGGTATCCGGATTGGTGCGCGCGTCGAGCGCCGCCTTCACTTTTTGAACGTGCTCCTCCATCGGTATGACGGCCTTACCTTCCATGAAGCCGCATTTTTTTGGGAAGACCTGATCCTCTATGTGAAACCCAGCCACACCAGCACGCTCGTACTCGCGCACCGTGCGCTGCACATTGATGATGTTTCCATAACCTGTGTCAGCGTCAGCAACGACCGGCAGATTAGTCGCACGGCAGATATGACGCAGGTTCTGCGCCATCTCTGTCTGGGTAATTAGCCCGACATCGGGGTAGCCATACCGTGCTGCCGTCCCGAATCCAGTGACGTAGATCGCGTCGAACCCAGTGCTTTCCACTGCTTTGGCGAACAGGGCATTGTAAACGCCCGGTGCTAGCACCAGCCCCTGCTCCATTAAATCCCGCAATCGTGCAGCTTGTTCCATCGGCCTTCCTCCCTAACAATGTCTATGTTGCGGGAATTATGGCACCGATGTGCCGTGGCGCAAAAAATAGCCTGTAGCGCTATCCGGTATAACTAGCATTCGACGGAAACATATATCGGTTCGCGTCCGCATCCTGCTCCGTCTTGAAGTCGTGCTTTTCGGTCAATTCCATAACCCGTTCCGCAGCCGGCCGGGCGGTGATTTCGTCGACGAGACGCTTCAGGTTACGCAGATCGTCCCAAGCGTTAGCATCGAGCACCCGAGGTATTAGACGCGCCCAGCCCCAAATTGCCATATCGATGATGGAGTAGTCATCACCCATCATGTAGGGCCTTTCAGCCAATCGGTCGTCGAGAATGGTGTAGTGCCGCTGCGCTTCGAAACGGTAGCGATTAATCGCATAGGATAACGTCTCTGGCGCGTATGCCTGAAAATGCACTGACTGACCTGAATACGGCCCAATGCCGCTGGCAATGAACATCAGCCAAGACAATAGCTGGCCCCGGTCAGTCGCCATAAACTGGCCATTTTTTTCAGCCAAATATAACAAAATCGCGTTGCTATCGAAAAGTACTGTCTCACCGTCGATCAAGCTTGGCGCCTTCGCGTTCGGGTTAATCGATAGATACTCTGCGGTGAACTGCTCCCCCTTACGGGTATCAATCGGGATCGCTTCATACTCAAGTCCCGCTTCTTCCAGGAATAGCGCGACCTTCATCGGGTTCGGACCGAGATTGTAGTAAAACTGCAGCATATCGGCCTCCTACCAGCTCAAGCGTAAATTTCCACGTACGTAAATGAATTATACAAATTAACTTGGAATAGCCCCACTCCAACGTTTCAACGAACGCGATTTGAAGCAGCTGTACAGGCAAAACCCTGCGGATCCTCGCGCCGTAACCAAGCGAACAAAGCGGTTATACAATCTCATTGATATAAAGCCGGATTACTGAAATCGGTCGTGTCCCAAAGATATACTTTCGAAATCATGGAGCAGCACAACAGTTTCAGCGACTATGAGCTTCTCCCGCTCTGTAATAATGGCTTAAGCTGCCATCGCTTCGATCACGCTCTCGCCGATTGAGCAACGAAACATGATGCGGCGCTGATCCAACGGGTAGTCGAGCCTACCCGAATGCATTAGCCCACCGCGGTTATCCCAGATCAATGTATCACCTATTCGCCATTTATGTTCCCAATGATCACCAGTACTGCCGGCTTCGTGTATATAGCCAAACAGAGTTTCCAGCAGATCATCGCTTTCCGCCTGTTCCAGTCCTATGATCCGCACCGTTAGTAACGGACAGGCGAAGATTGCCGGGCGCCCTGTCACAGGGTGACGACATATGATTGGATGGGTCACCGTCGGTTGCAATTTGTCCTCTGGTGCCAATTTCTCAGTCAGCTTCTGGGTCTGTTGATTGCGGCGGTTACGGCCTAGAGCGAATTCAGCCCGCAGTCCTGCAACCCGAACCCGCAATGAGTTCGGCAACATGCCATAGGCGCGGTAGCTGCTGACAAAGCAGGTATTGCCCCCGAATGACGGAACTTCAAGTGCGTGGACGCTCGTCGCTTTCACCGGTCGTTTCTCGTAGGCGACGTCGGAGTGCCAGCCCTCTTCGAGCGTTTCCGTCACGCCGCGTTTGGCTCCTGCCTCGTCGAAATTACCCTCTTCATCAACGTTCCGGTTATAGACAATCTCCGGCACCGTGGGATGCCGGAATGCCTTCTGAATATGACGTCGGAGGAATCCGAAGTGTCCAGAAAAATCAGCGAACTGCCGGGCGTTCAACGCTTGGTCACGAAACACCAGAACCTGGTGCTGGTTGAACGCGTCTTCGATTAGCGCAACATCGTCAGCTGTAACGGGCTGTGACAGGTCCAACCCTTTGATCTCTGCACCGACATCGCAGCCCGTTTTCTGCACTTCAAGTGTCATGAGTATTCTCTCCAACCGCCAATATAAAACTACAGGGGGGCCAGCAGGACGACCAATTATTCGTCCCTCTAACGAACTTTGAGAACCGAAGTCTTAGCGTCACCCATGACACTGAATGAAATATTTTTAAGTAAATAACGCCGGTACCAAGCTTTGCCGGAATCCGCTACTGATATAACAGAGTAGTCGTTGCCAGCCTGCACGATCTGCTCTGCTGGGTGCCCTATACCGACCCTCGCATCTGTGACGCCAATTTCCATTTTCCCCAGCATCTCAATTGATTTTTCCAGAACCCGCTCTGCTGTCGAGACCTCTCCTTTATCTCTGGCGACGGCGAACAAAGTAATCGGATCGCCACTGAATTGTGCTAGTACAGCGTCACGACGCATCGCGTCCAAGGAGTTTTTAGTGCCATCCGTACAGATAAAATGACCATTGCCATTTGAATGCCCGTTGGGCCGCGCAACCATTACAGAGCACTGTGCCAACATCGCTACTTTTTGTGTCACACCCGCGTGGAACAGCGAACGGAACTCACTGCGCCAGTTAGTCGGCGCTCCCATGATAATTAAATTGTAGGGGCCGAGTTCGTACTGATCGAGAATCCCACTCGCTGGGTCCGGCGCCGTTTTGAGTTTGAGAACGATACATTTGCCGCATTCGTGCCGGTATTCCACCTTGTTGTCGCCCAATGGATCACCCCATGTATCCGTGTGGGTCACCCGTTCAGTCCAGTGTTCATCGATATCATCGGTCTCGACAAGCATGTCCAAACCACGTTTCAAATGCGTGATACCGGGAAGTTCCAGACCCCAGTCGAGCATATTCTCCCGCGCCACTCGGACCTGCAGGCCCCCGGATTGCAATCCCTGGTCTATGGGACGAACGTAAAGAAGGACGATGTCGCACTTTTCGTAGCCCGCCAATTTTTTAGCGAAACGCAACCCTTCATAAGAGGCATCTGAGCCGTCGATGCAGACCAACATCCGAAAACGGTCCCGACGCTCAGCTCTAATTGCTTCAAGTTGCTCCTGAAACGCTTTGTCGTCATGAATATGTTTAAAGCCCAACACTGCGCATCACACTCCGAGGAATGGCCAGTAAATCGATGCCGCCAGGATCATCATGATCACCGACATCAAAACCATTCGCCATCCTACAACGAGAAAATCCGTGGTTTTCAAATAGCCGGAAGCATAAACGATCGTGCAGGCTGGCGTGCCGACAACAGTAAGATAGGCAAACGCCGATGAAATCGCTGTTATGAACCCAAGCACGATGGGGCTCTCGTTAGCGACGGATGCAAGATTGAGGACAATCGGCCCCAGCACCGCGACCGCAGCGCCATTCGACATGGTGTTGGTCACCAGGGTCGTCAGTGCGGAAACCGCTGCCCATAACCCGATGCCTTCAGTCGCCCCAAATGGGGCAAGCATTGCAAGGAAATTCTCTGCTACCCATTGCGCTGCACCGGTGTCCTTCATCTGGACGCCGAGTGAGATAGCCGCAGCGTAAAGCAATACGACACCCCAGTTCACTCCGGTGTTTATGTCTTCCCACTTGACCAATCCGGCGATTAGAAACATCGCCGCCCCTGCAATCGCCACCGTGCCCATACCGTAGTCCCCGGACAACGTGACCCATCCAATCAGGACCATGAGAAAAAATACGATCGACAACCAATCGCCGGGTTTCATCGGACCTTCGACGATGATCTGCTGACGAAGTTTGGCAACAGCGCGCGATAGGTTCGCGTATTCAGGTTGGAAAGTGCGCAATAGGATGAAGGTGACAAACGGCAACTGGATCAGAAAGATAGGATAGGCGTAGGCGATCCAAGTAACATAGTCGATCAAGAATTTACGTGTTTCCGGATTAGTCGGATCGAAGAAAAATTCCTTCCAGTAACCAATCATAATCGCGTTGCGTGCGCCGCCAGACGGGGTGCCGATCCCGGCAACCGAGCAACCGTAAGAAATAGAAAACAACAGCACTGCAGCCAAGCCGCGAACCTTCCTCGGGTCATCTGACGTCAAGGTGATCAGTGTGATACCAACCGGCAGCATCATGGCCGCAACGGTATGCTCGCCTACGAAAGACGCCAACAGACCGGATACGACAGCAATTCCAAAGCAGATGCGCGATGTTTTTGTCCCAGTTATGCGCACGATGAGCCAAGCGATGCGCTTGTCCAATTTTTGCTTTACTACCGCGACCGCCAACATCAACGAACCCATTATAAACAAAACAGAATCCGTCATCAGTGTCTTTGCAACTGTCGTCGATTCCAGCCCCAGTAGAACAACCTGTCCTATAATTATAAGAAGAGCCACCGTTGGCAAAGGGACTGGTTCGGTCACGAACAGGACGATCGCCATCATCGACATGGTCAAAACGATGTGACCTTCTCGCGTCAAACCTTCCGGCTGCGGCATCATCAAAAGCGCGAAACCAAGTGCCATCGCGACGAAGAACCAGCGTTTTTCCCAGAAGTAGTAAAAATTGATCTGCGAGCGGACCAAAATCATCCGCTGGTAGCCACGCCGCCGGACTTTTATGGACCATGGATCGTGTGGTTCCGGTGCGCGAAGGCTATCCGAAACGAGACTGACTGCCATTAGAACCCGCCCATAACTTTTCGCGGCGAATTCAATTTAATGAAAAGCGCACCAAAGATACCACATAACAAACTGGAAATTCGGCCTACAATTTGTGCCGAAGGCAGAACCATATGGGACAACATTTTCTTAATACTGATCAATACCTGATTATAACTAACAGTTAATTACTCCGATTTGAATAGTTAAAGCCAGATAAATTCGTTCATTAACTTGAGATTTATCAATACCAATTAAATTGGCAGGGCGTCTTGCCAACACGGCATCGTGCCGTACGATAGTTTTAATCAAGAAGGTCTGGAGGTAGTTGAGTTGACGCAGACGCTTATTATTGCCGGTGATATGAACTTCACTGGAGTTACCGATCCTTCAGTCCCATTTGCAAGTATTAGCGAGATAACGAGGGCAGCTGACGTCGTTTTCGGAAACCTCGAATGTTGTTTTTACGATAAGCCTGGTCACGACCCCTCGAAACGTGAAGGTTTCTACGCCCCGCCAATCGCAGCGAACGCACTCGAATTAGCCGGCTTTGACGCAGTCGGCTGCGCCAACAACGTAACTTATGGAGAAGACGCAATCATTGCGTCCCTCGCGTGCCTCGACGCTTTAGGCATCGGCCATACTGGTGCTGGTGCCAATCGCTCGGCAGCCTACGAACCGGCAATTGTAATCAATAAAGGCGTTCGCTATGGCTTTATTCAGCGCACCTCTGCTTATTGGCCTAAAAACCAGCAGGCGACGGATGAATCGCCCGGTGTCGCGATCCTCAAAGGACACACCGCCTATCGTCCCCTACAGGACGACCTTGCGCCCAATCGCCCAGGGCTTCCTCCCGAAGTCGTAACGTGGACGGACCCCCAGCAATTGACGGCGTACTGCCAGGAGATCGCTGCTCTGTCCGAAGATGTCGATTTCCTCGTTGCATCACATCATTGGGGCTACAAAACCGATATACTTGACTACCAGGTCCAAATCGCCCACGCCGCGATCGATGCTGGGGCCGACGCGGTGCTTGGTCACGGGCCTCATTTCGCGCTTGGCGTGGAACTCTACCAAGGTAAACCGATCCTCTACGGTGCCTGCAATTTGTCATTCAACTTAGGCCATAGCGCTGCGCACCTGAATTGGATCGGATATTTCGCGAACATCAAAATTGACACTAACGGGATTGCGGAAGTTGCCCTCCACCTCGTACGTCGAACGCCAGGAAACGAAACGATCCTGCGGCGCCCCGCGGACGAAGTGGACACTGTGAATGATCTCATTGCACAGTCCAAAACGTTCGGCACCTCGCTGGCCATCGAGGAAGACCGACTGGTTATGTCCCGATGCGAGTAAGGTTTTGGCTTTGAACTAAGGCATCAATACCCTTAACGTGGACCGGTAGCATCGGAGGCCACAGTTGCCGACAAATCAAACTCCATCGCCTTCACCATCGAGTCGTCCCGGACCGCTCGAGTTGGCGATCAAACTGGGACTAATTGTCCTGCTGATCCTGCTGTGCTTTCAGATTATGGCGCCGTTTCTTCTGCCAGTGCTGTGGGGCATCATCCTAGCTATTGCGCTGTATGGCGGGTTCACAAAGATTTCTCATTGGCTGCACGGACATCAAAACTGGGCCGCTGCCTTAATTACGGTTCTGACGCTAATACTCTTACTAGGCCCTGTTGGTATTTTGGCCGCCAAGCTCGTGGAAAACCTGCAGGATGTCGCGAACCAACTGCAGTCAGGCGCGATCGAAATTCCAGCGCCGCCGCCTGTAGTGAACGGCTGGCCATTTATTGGTGAGCCGCTTTACAGCTTCTGGACCCTTGCCGCCACCGATCTTGAATATGCCATCTCAGAACAGGCCAGCTACCTGGAGAATGCAGGCCGATGGGTGCTCGACCTCGCCGCAGGCCTCGGCGGCGGGTTCCTCCAGTTTCTATTTGCCGTGCTGATCGCTGGACTGTTGTTACCCAATGCTCCAAGTGCACGCAGCGCCATTTTCGCCTTCGCAGATAAGGTAACAGAAAAGAACGGCGCCTACTTAGTCAACCTGGCTGGCGCAACAATTCGTAATGTCGCGTTAGGAATAATGGGCATTGCCCTATTGCAGGCCTTGTTGTCCGGTATGGCATTCCTGGCCATCGAAGTTCCGGCAGCTGGCCTCCTTGCATTTCTCGTTCTACTGTTTTCCGCGGTACAAATCGGCCCACTTATCGTGGTCGTCCCAGTGATTGCTTACGTGTTCTGGACAGCAGAGCTACTCACGGCAATTCTCTTCACAGCTTGGATCATTCCGGTCAGCTTTCTTGACACCCTGCTTAAACCGATCCTCGTTTCACGCGGCCTCGACACGCCGATGATCGTGATCTTTGTGGGTGTCATTGGCGGCACGCTTTCGTTCGGCATCGTCGGTTTATTCGTTGGTCCGGTAGCGTTAGGGATCGGCTACAAAATTCTTACCGAATGGACAAGGCGGGAAGACGATCCAAGCGACCTAGAGCCAAGAGATTAAGCTGTAACGAGGGTCGCAAAACACTAACTGGTGGGTAACTGCAACGAAGCAGTCAGAGCATAGGTCTGCTTCTATATCGCTCGCAGTAGACACGACTAACCAAACGATATCCGATCGTTGGCGCTTTTCATGAGGTGAAAAGATTGATCTCAATCGATGTAGACAAACTTTTTGAGTAGACGTCGATCCATGGCGAGATCTGGCTCCGCTTCTAATGTCCAATCGCCTAAATCGATGCCAAGCCCTAAGGACGTCAATTCTTGATTATTATTGATTCCGCTGAATTGTCACGGACAAGACACTTCGTGGAAGCAAAACTGGCCCAGGGCCTAGGACCAACTATCAAACTCATTTACCAATTCGATTGCGTTTCATTTGACAAAGTGCCCATTAGCTATCCTAACATCCCTAAAAACGGTCATTAAGCCGCTTCGTGACGAGCAATAATTAGTCCTTAGGACCGGTTGCTATTCCCCAAACTACCCTATGTCCGAGGCAATTCGTGCTTTAGCACATTACCGGTAGCGTTGTGCGGCAACTCCTCTATCAGACGGACCTCCCTGGGCACTTTATACCGTGCCAGTTGCGCTTCGCAGTGCTCTATAATCGTTTTCTCGCGGAGGTTAGCGCCCTCTTTCAGAACCACATAGGCACGGCCAACCTCACCCCATTTTTCATGCGGGATGCCAACGACCGCGTTTTCCAGCACCCCGTCGAGTTCGTAGATGACGTTTTCGATTTCGACCGGATAGACGTTCTCGCCACCGGAGATGAACATATCCTTATACCTGTCGACGATATAGTAGTAGCCGTCCACATCCTGCCGAGCTGCATCTCCGGTGTGAAAGAAGCCATCGTCAGTGAAAATTTCTGCGTTGAGGGCATCCCGGTTCCAATAACCGGGAGTGACATTCGGACCGCGAATTAAAAGTTCGCCCGTCTCACCCTGGAGAACATCGCTGCCCTCATCATCGACTATACGGAGTTCGGTATAAAGCGGAGGGAGGCCTGAGGACCCAACCTTTTCCAGCGCCTTGTCGGCGCTCAAAACAAGGCCCAACGGCCCTGTTTCGGTCATTCCCCATAGCTGCTGCAGCATTAGTCCCTTCGCACCGAACTGTTCGATCAACGCCAGTGGCGCCGCCGCCCCTCCGATACCGAGACAAACAATGTTAGAAAAATCGGCATCTTTGAAGCCCTCCGTCTCGGCAAGCATCAAGAAGTTAGTCGGCACCCCTAGCGCGTGTGTGAGATTTAGTTCCTTGTCGCTCAGTAAAGAACAGAATTGTTCCGGTTCGAATACGCGCATTACCACATTCGTGCCACCGGTATGGAAGGTAGGGTTGGCATAAACGTTAAGGCCAGCTGTATGAAAGGTCGGCAGAAAGACGAGGTTCTTCGATTGCTGGATCAACTCAACGGCGATCGAACAATGGACAGCGTTGAAAACGCACATAGCGTACGTAATCAGTGCACCTTTTGGCCGCCCCGTGGTGCCAGAGGTATACATGATGGTCCAAACATCGTTTAGAAGATTGGTTCGCTCTGGCAAATCTCCAGAGGCCGCCTCGAGCCCCGCTTCATAGGTACTCTCTTCGCCATTCGCTAGGTCAATGAGGTGCTCGATCTCGGCCAGTTTCGCCACCTGTAAAGCATCCTCTGCGAATTCGATGCCGTAAATTAGAACCTTCGGTGTCGCGTCCTTGGATATGTACTCCAACTCCGCCACGGCGAGCCTCCAGTTGAGCGGCAGGAAAATCGCACCGAGTCGGGCGCAAGCGAACTGGATTTCAAAAACGTCGGAATCGTTATGGCTCAGCACCGCCACGCGATCACCCTCGTCTACACCAAGAGATTGCAAATATAACGCCAAGCGCGAAATCCTGGTGTCGAACTGCCGGTAATTGAGGCGACGACCGGAGGCCAGGTCGTGAATAGCCTCGCGCCCCGGCGAGATACCTGCGTGATGGGCAATACAATCATGAGCAACAATCGACATAGGGCCTCTCTCTCCTCTGCAAGCCGTTTTGCCACGGCCATAAATTATCTTAACGTCGGACATAGAAAACACATACGGAGACGGTTATGGAGTACGGGATATGCATGTTCGTGACGGATTATTCGATGCCGGCCGCAGACCTCGGCATCGCCGTGGAGGAACGCAATTTCGACGCGTTGTTCATTCCCGACCACACACACATACCGGCAAGCCGAAAATCACCCTTCCGGGTCGGCGGAGAAATGCCTCCTGACTATTCCCATAATCTCGATATGTTCATCGCTTTGACGGCTGCTGCCGCCGTGACGAAACGCATTCGCATCGGCTCCGGTGTCTGCCTGGTCGCAGAGCGTGACCCGATCATCACCGCAAAGGAGGTCGCCAGCCTCGACAAGGTATCAAACGGCCGCTTCGATTTCGGCATCGGAGGCGGCTGGAACGTAGAAGAGTACGAGAACCATGGCATGCCGTGGAAACGGCGTTGGAAAATCGTGCGTGAACGTATTGAAGCGATGCAAGCGATCTGGACCGAGGAAGAAGCGAGCTATGACGGCGAGTTCGTCAATTTTGAAAACATCTGGTCATGGCCGAAACCTGTCCAGAAACCTTATCCGCCTATCTTCGTCGGCGGCGACGCGCCGGGCACCTTCAAACGCATACTGCGTTATGGTGACGCGTGGATACCGATGCTCGCCGAGGCGAACAACAACTTCGACCTAAAGACGGAGCGAATGCTGGAACTGGCTAGTCTAGCCAAAGATAAAGAACACTCAGCCTACCCCATCACGACCTTCGGCACACCGCGCGATCCTAACGCTATCGCAACGTTGGCGGCCTCAGGTGTCAATCGGTGCATCTTCGGCTTAAAAGCAGCCTCTGCGGAGGAGGTTCTTCCAAGACTGGATAAGATAGCCAAGTTCGTGGAAACGCTAACCTAAGCCAAAAATTTACGACAAACGACTAGATAGGTTCAGCACAGATATTACAAAATCCTATCAAACTGGCGGGACAGTCCCACTTCTAGGATCAATTGGCAGAAGCTCGGCGAGGCCCGCTTCTCGCTCAAACATAGCACCAGCACTTAGGAGAGCCGCTTCACCCCGCGGCTTTCCAACTATCTGCAATCCTACTGCTCGTCCAAATTGGTCAAAATCGCACGGTATTGATAAGGCCGGTGACGCAGACAAAGTGACGGCAGATGTTAATAAAGAAGCCCCCATGTAGTGTTCCAATGCAACGCCGTCGATGCGTTCTGGGTGGCGCAGATTTACGTCGAAAGCTGGGGTATTTGCTCCCGGAGTGACTAGAAGGTCATAGTCAGAAAATAATTCTTGAAACTGTTGATAAAGACTGGCTCGCGCGCGTTCGGCTCCCGCCAAGTCTCTGGTTGATTGACTAAAACCAAGCTCCGTATTCCAGACGATATCTGGCTTTATCTGGTCGCGATGAGTTTGCAACTGCAGTTCACGGTCGACAACAAAATGTTGTGAGCGGAGAGCTAAAAAGGTTTTTTCGAGATCAACAATATCAAATGTGATTTCCGTAACCTCTGAACCAAGGGATTTAAAGTGCCGCATTGCCTCACGACAAAGCCGGCGCGTCTCTTCATCGACAGGAGATCCGCCCAGAGTTTCCGCAAATGCCACCTTGCGTGGTACTTCGGCATCAGTCAGAGCGTCCGCAAATGATTTCGCCGGAGCATCAAATGTCATCGGGTCAGAAGAACAAAAACCAGCCATCGCATCTAGAAACAAAGCAAGATCTGGCACGTTACGCGCCATCGGACCTTGCACGGATAATGGCGAGAATAGGTTGGAGACTGTGCCACGGGTGACGCGTCCCGGTGAAGGACGCAAACCCACTACCGAACAGTAGGTAGCGGGCCTACGCAAACTGCCACCATGATCTGAACCATGCGCAAGCCAAATTTCTCCTGCAGCAAGAGCAGCCGCTCCCCCACCCGTGGAGCCAGCAGGCGTTAAAGCAGTATTCCAAGGATTACAGGTACGGCCAAACACCTCGTTAAATGTGGAACCGCCAGCACCAAATTCAGGGGTGTTAGATTTAGCAACTACGATCCCACCATGGTTTTCTATACGGCATACCAATGGATGCGATTTATCGGGCACATGATTTGCAAAAATTGGTGACCCATAGGTTGTCCGGACACCTTCAACGTCAGTTAGATCCTTAATCCCTAGAGGTAAACCTGCAAGCCAACCACGTTGAGTAGGTTCCGGCTTGTCGCGCATTAGTCTACGAGCGTGCTCACGCGCCCGGTCAAAACACAAGGTAGGTAGTGCATTAATATCCAGTTCTACTACGTTTGTACGAGCTTCAACTTCATCAATGAGCTCTAGAGGCGAAACTTCACCACGTCGCAATAGATCTACTACCTCAACGGCACTCTTTTTATATAAATTGTCAGTCATATTCACTCCAGATACGGCCGTTACAAATCCGACCAGAATATGTTTAGAAAAAACACATAGACCAAGACTGGATTCAACAAACTTGTTAATCCGTCATCCGCTGTTATGGGCTGATTAATTCGATGCACCCGCATCACTGTGAAGATACTTGATACTCCTACCTTAGGGTTAAAGAACCCATCAGGCAACACTCCGCCTCTCTAAAGGGTAGATATTGCACCTTCAATAAATGAGGGTATGTCGTTCCACAACATCTATATGATGATGGTAGCAAGTGCTATGAACTTGAATGAGACGACAAACACCCATCCAAGCACCAACACATAAAATCAAATGCTGCGAAGTTAACCATACGACGACTGTCGTATGGTTCGTAGACTCAGGCAACGGGCATATTGTTAGGTATACTTAGTTACAACGGACCCTGAGGCGCCTTTGCCCTGTCCTGCCATGGAAAAAGCGGTCCATTTTGATTGAGCGAATTGGGCTTATTCGAACTCTTGAAGGAGGAGGACAGAATGAGCTGCAA
>PBDG01000069.1 GCA_002717225.1 Rhodospirillaceae bacterium
CCTTTTTTCTTGTCCTTCAGGCGGTCATACTCGGCTTTAGTGATTTGTTTGTTTAGCCCACACATTCCGCTCCAAGAATTCTCATAAACAACGCCATTTTTTCTTTTGCAGTAGGTTGTCTTATTTGACTTACCCGTATTATTTTTCATTAGACGGTTGTATTCGTTTAAGGTGATTTCTTTATCTAAACCACCACACTCACTTTTTGTCGTCCCGTATGCGTAATCATATTTTGTTTTGCAGTAACCACTAAATGATTTTGACTTACTCGCAGTGACGGTTTTCTTGTTCTTCAGGCGGTCATATTCGGCTTTGGTGATTTGTTTGCCGACACCACAACTGCCCCATGATGTGAAAACATCTCCATTGCTATGTTTACATTTAACGTATTCGCTGCGTCTCGATGATGTCGCTGTACTTCCCGACACCTCCAGCTGATAAGCCTCAATAGCGTCTGCTAGTTCTTTCTGTGTGTAAGTCTCTACAATGTTGTTGCCGACTGAATAAACCTTGCACCTCGTCCTTCCCCCACCTTGTTCCTTACAGTATCGTAGGGCTTCTTCAACGGCTGCCTCTGCCGAGTTGTGGCTCCATGCCGCATAAGAATAATTTTGTACGCTAGCTATAGCCTTAAAGTCAGGCGCAGATTTCATTTGTCTCCAATGTCGTAGAATCCCAACCCAGTTACCCTGCGTTGTCGAGGCTCTTACTTTACTCTTGCCGCTGCGGAGATCCTCAACAAGACCAGCACTAGCCTCAAGAGATGGAGCTATCAAGATCACAGCAACTATAAGGGATAGGATGTAACGCATAGGCATTGTGGACCCTCCAAAAGCAAAGCTAATGCGGGGAAGAAAACGGCTACTAGTGTTCTTGTGCCCTTAGCCTATGCCACCCAGATGAAAATGTTGAGTCCTGCAGCCCTTGCTTGATCGTCTGCCTCTTGTGGGCGCGCCGATGTGGGGCAGCTAGAAGGCAGTATTTGCCCATTTGCCTGATGGCTAGTCACACCTCATTTGGAGGGTAGCTAGAGGATCGCATGGTTGCAGGTGGCATGATGCCTGTCCTCTAGTCACACCTCATTTGGAGGGTAGCTAGAGGGCAAATCAGCGGATGGACCACCGTTTTATCCTCTAGTCACACCTCATTTGGAGGGTAGCTAGAGGGCAAGTCGTCGTTAGCTTTCCACAGTTGCGCCTCTAGTCACACCTCATTTGGAGGGTAGCTAGAGGAGCTTTGCCGCAACCCCTTGTCGTAAGGACAGAAACTTCAATT
Source organism: Rhodospirillaceae bacterium (assembly GCA_002717225.1). Classification (GTDB taxonomy): domain Bacteria; phylum Pseudomonadota; class Alphaproteobacteria; order UBA828; family UBA828; genus PTKB01. The sequence continues at coordinate 1,276 of PBDG01000069.1, forward strand.
CAGAACCAACAAAAACCATCCTATACCCCTCTGATATGTCTACCCAGCGGAGGTTTTTCGCTCCAAGAGCTAGTCCCAAGCAGCATGGCGAGGGTACCTTTCTTCCTCCAGTGTGTTCGATCCGCTCCAACGCTAAGGACCCCCGAAGAAGTCTCATACACCGTAAGTTCAGAACGGCGGGCCTAGAGGTATGTCCCGAAGAATCTAGCCCGCCATGCGCCTTTCGGCAGCACCCCGTAAAAATACCTCAAATTTGTGTTTGTCTGGTAGCGGTTTTTTCTTCCATGCCGAACTTGGAACGCCATCCATCCAGACTCTCTTCATGGCAATGACACGAGCAGCATTTTCATCAGCATCCTTTCGGTGCTTGCATTCAACACACGCAAATACATCCATTTTGAATTGGTCACCCTCAGGCCTTTTCTCTCTATTTTTAGGAGACCAATGACCGCACTCAGGGCATTGAATGCTGGTACCTTTAGGGTCAACTTTCACAGGCTTTGGAAGGCCTCGCTCCAGCAGCTTATATTCCACAACCCTTCGGAGTTTCTCGTATTGCGCCCTGCCGAATAGCTTCCTGAAACCACCACGCCTCGACCCTGGCGTCCGCTTCTTTCCAGCCCCAATATTTTTCAAGTCCTCAAGCACCACCTGCGCATCATGCTTGTCAGCCATTTCGACTATGGCATTCGCCGTAAGATGGACAGCAATTTCCGCCTGCGCCCATCGTGTTCGGTCGCGCACAACTTTGCCCTTCTTCTGCCCCTTGGCTATGCGTGCTTCCACCTGCCTCTGGATGTAGCGCAGTTCCATGCCTGAGATGCGAGCCTCGTCGACGACAATCCCCGACTGTGTGATGACTGAGAGAGCCGCAAGATTGTAAATGCCCCGATCCACCCCAAGCCAGGTTCGGGCCTCCCGTTTCTTCACCACAAACTTGAAGGCAACATGCAACTCGTAATCATCACCTTTCTTGCACAGTCGTGCTGTCTGGGGTTCGCCTTTCTCCAGATACCTGTGCTCGTGAAAGCTTCTGCCGAATTCGAGAGGGAAGATGTCACCGACATTGCTTCTGAAAGACATGATTTCTCCGTCCTTCAGATTTGCCATGTCGCGCACATTAACAGGACGAGCCCTTCTGGACGACTTCGGATGAAGAGCCAGCCATGCGCACAGACGACCCGTCTCCATATTCTTCAGGAGGAGAAAGCCTGCGGACTTGTTGGAGCGAACAAATCCTAGAGGTCTCAGCTGCCCTGGTTTGGATGCCCTGAGAAGTTTGTCCCTGGCCATGTTTTCAGATGGAAGATCGAGGCTATGTATAAGCTCGTCCAGGCTAGCGTCGAATTCCTCCTCGCTGTCATTCAGGAGTGCGACTACAGGTCGGCCAACATCATCCTGCTCATCCCCCAGGTTGATGGTGCTCTTGATCTGAGCGAGGCAATCCACACGAATTGCGGACTTAGCGTTGCCGTTCAGTTGAGGATGTTTTCCAACACCCTCCGAAAGTTTAACAACCCTCTGTTCCATACGCCTGAAGTGTTCACGTCGCTCAGGCTTGGGTAGCGCCCTAATCTCTGTAGCTGTTCCTTCGTCAGGCAGACATTGTTGTAGGAGTTTGTCGTAAGCAAGGTGAGCACGCTTCATCGCATCGAAGAGCATGGCCCTCTTGCGCAAAGAAGGATTGTGGATTTTGAACTTTGCCGTCTTGAAGACCTTGATATATCCAGGGGGCAAAGCCTTCTTACCACCACGACGAACAACTTCAGGCTCAGACATGTAAAATATCTTAGCCTGTATCCAGCAAAACGGAAGCGCTAAGCGCCAAGGTATACAAGCAACTTAGGCCACCGATCATGAAGATATTTCTTAAAACTCTCCTTGCTTATCCGCCTTGGCCTTCTACCTCGATAGTCTAGTTGTCCACTCGCCATCATCTGGTAGACACGACGCTCACTCACACCTAACAATCTGGCCACTTCGGCAGCGCGCATAAATTCAGACACCAGCCAGCACCCCCACGCTTTATTGAACCCTGTGTTGATTCTACGCTCTTGGCTTCAGCTAAAGAAATTTGTTCCCAAGCCTTAGGGGTGCTCAAATAGAAGGGGTCTTAATCTATACATAGACAATGAATGGGACAGAATTTTTGCCCCCCCATCGCCGATTCGGCTTATAGCAGACAGGCATGGAATGTGAGGATAAAAGTAGTATATGTGTAGTACAGGCTATGGAAGGCAGAACGCCCCGAATCCGAAACCTTCTACAACATATTGTTACTATGTAAAAAAATTGGTAGGCGCGACAGGAATCGAACCTGTGACCCTCTGATTAAAAGTCAGATGCTCTGCCAACTGAGCTACGCGCCCCAACCATTGGCCCAACATATGAATTGGCCGTGCAGTGGTCAAGACGCCGGAGATTACACTGGAACGATATCTCCTTGCTCCAAGCGGGAAAGAAAGTCACTTGCGAACTCAACGAGACTACCCTCGGCGATGGAGATGCGGAGGTTCGCCATCAAGTTTTGATAGAAATGAAGATTGTGCTGAGTCAGTAGCATTGGCCCCAGCATCTCGTCGCAACGGAAGAGATGGTGCAGATAGGCGCGGCTGTAATTGGCACAAACGGAACAAACACAATCCACGTCCAAGGGTCGTGGATCGGCAGCATGACGTGCATTACGGATATTAACCGCCGCACGGGCAGTGTAACCACGCCCGGTGCGCCCTGATCGAGTTGGCAATACGCAGTCAAACATATCGACACCACGCAGAACAGCTTTGACGATATCGTCCGGTTTCCCGACACCCATCAGATAACGCGGCCGATTGTCAGGCAACTTACCTTCAAGTCCGTCCAGCACTTGGAGCATCAACTTCTGCCCCTCACCTACCGCAAGACCACCTATGGCATAGCCGTCAAAGCCGATGTCGCGTAGCGCTATAGCTGATTCGGCTCGCAGACTTTCAAACACGCTACCTTGGACGATGCCGAAAAGCGCGTGACCAACGCGCACCTCGAACTTATCACGGCAAAGTGCGGCCCAGCGCATGGAGCGACGCATGGAAACTGCTGCCTCAGCTTCCGACACAGGATAAGGGGTGCACTCGTCAAGCACCATGGTGATATCGCTGCCAAGCGCGTGTTGGATCTCCACCGCACGTGCCGGTGTCAAGCGATGACGTGAGCCATCAGTATGGGCGCGAAACTCAACGCCCTCCTCGTCAATTTCTCGTATCTTGGAAAGTGACATTATCTGAAAACCACCGGAATCAGTAAGAATGGGCCCGGACCAGTTCATAAATTTATGCAAACCACCAAGTTCCTGGATGCGCTCGGCTCCGGGACGAAGCATTAGGTGGTAAACATTTCCCAGCAAAATGTCCGCCCCCGTCGCAGCAACCAGTTCTGGGTGCATACCCTTCACAGAAGCAGCGGTGCCTACCGGCATGAAGGAGGGGGTGAGCACCTCTCCATGGGCGAGGGTTAAACGCCCGGTGCGCGCCGCCCCATCTCGCGCAGAGATTTCGAACTGAGCAACGCTCATGAATTCACCGCATCATCTGTGCGGTGCAGCAGGCACGCATCACCGTAAGAATAAAAACGGTAGCCATCCGCAATCGCACGCTCGTAGGCTGACCGCATGCGTTTCATGCCGGCAAAAGCGCATACCAGCATAAAGAGTGTAGAACGCGGTAGATGAAAATTGGTCATCATCAGGTCAACGACTTTAAAGCGGTACCCGGGTACGATAAAGAGGTCAATCACACCTGAAAAGGCTGAAAGACTACCAGAGTCGTCGGCAGCACATTCGAGAATACGGAGGCTTGTGCTTCCCACCGCAACAACACGGCCACCCGCCGCCCGAGCTCGATTGATGCGAGCTGCGACCGCAGAATCGAGTTCGCCCCACTCCCCATGCATCACGTGATTTCTCGTGTCGTCGACGCGTACCGGTAAAAAGGTACCGGCACCGACATGAAGGGTGATGAACTCAAGTATTACGCCACGTTTTTCCAGTGCGGCGAAGAGGTCAGGCGTCATGTGCAGACCTGCGGTCGGTGCAGCTACAGCACCATCGCTTTTAGCGTAGATAGTCTGGTAATCTATGCTATCGCGTTCGTCGGCACCCTTCTCGCGCGGAATGTATGGAGGTAAAGGAAGCGTGCCATGACATTCCAATGCAGCACACAACTCCTCGCCGCGAAGATTGAACTCAAGGCGCACTTCACCACCGTCGCGGGCCACAACCCGCGAGGAGAAACCATCGGCAAATAGGATTTCTTGTCCTATCTTAAGGCGTTTGGCTGGTCGCACAAAAGCATCCCATTGGTCATCGCCTTGCATTTGATGAAGGGTTACTTCGATATGCGCCTCGCCGCGTCTACCGGTGAGGCGCGCCGGCAGCACACGAGTGTCATTAAGGACCAGCACATCGCCGGGTGAGAGCATCGCAGGCAAATCACGTACCAAATGACCGTTCATGACCTTCGGGCTCACTTTGAGCAAGCGTGCGGAATCTCTCGGGCTTACTGGCCTTACGGCGATGCGCTCCGGCGGTAGAAAAAAATTGAATAGATCGACTTTCATTACGTTCCGGGAATGCCGCAGCCCGGTTCACCGCGACTCAAGGTCAGTTTCGGTAGCGCGCCACCAGGCGGGTGGCCACTTCTGAAGACACGAAGCTAGAGATATCCCCGCCGAGTTGGGCAATCTCTTTAACAAAGCGAGACGAAATAAATTGATGGCTCTCGGACGCCATTAAAAAAACCGTTTCGACATCAGGATTGAGGCGCGCATTCATACCAGTCATCTGGAACTCAAAATCAAAATCTGACACTGCGCGCAAGCCGCGCAAGATCACATTGGCGTTCATTTCCTCGGCGAAATGCATCAGCAAATGGTCGAACGCTCGTACCTCGATGCAGCTGCCATTTGGGTCAAATTGAGTAAGATCGTTGCGCGCCATCTCGATCCGCTCATCCAGACTGAAAGCCGGCCCCTTGCCGGCATTGGAGGCAACGCCAATAACCAGCTTGTCGACGATTTTGAGCGCCCGGCGCACGATATCGCAATGACCTGTGGTAATGGGATCAAAGGTTCCGGGATAAATTCCGATACGCTGATCGCTCATGCTTCCGTTTGTTCCTCGCCTTCGTCCGTCGCGTTCTCGTCACCGGTCTCTTCGTCTTCTCCGCTAGTACTTTCGCCGAGATGAGCGACGGAGACTACTCTCCCATCTTCTTTTAAACTAAACACGCGGACACCTCGCGCAGTGCGTCCGACCTTGCTAATATCGTGGACCGCACAGCGTATCAACTGGCCACCATCGGTGACCAGCATGATTTCGTCTTCCTCGTCAACAGGAAACGCGGCCACGACCTCATTCTTCTCGCCAACATCAATATTGATTACACCCTTGCCGCCCCGTTTGGTCACACGATAGTCGTGTGCCGAGGAGCGTTTGCCATAACCGTCATCGCGAATGGAAAGAATAAACTGTTCGTCCTCTAGGAGTTCTGCACGACGTTCAGTGGTGATCTCGGGCACTTCGTTGTCACGCTTTCGTCCAAAATAACCGTCACGTTCCTCTGGCGTGACGCCTGTATGATGCAAGATCGTCATCGAAATTAGCCGATCGCCCTCGTCTAAATTCATACCCCTCACACCTTGAGAGCTTCGGCCCTTGAAGAGACGTACTTCTGGCACCTGAAAGCGAATGCATTTTCCACCAGCGGCGGCAAGTAAAACGTCGTCATCTTTGCCACAGAACTGCACGCCGACAATGCTATCGCCGTCGTCGAGCTTCATGGCGATCTTACCGTTTGCCATGACGCTGCGGAAATCATCCGCCGAATTACGCCGCACATTACCGGAGACAGTGGCGAATATAAGCTGTCTGTCTGCCCAACTCTCTTCGTCCTCGGGCATTGGCAAAAGGTGAGAGATGGTCTCTCCCTCAGCAAGCGGCAGCAGATTGATAAGTGCCTTGCCACGCGCTTGGGGCTCGGCTAGTGGCAGGCGGTAGACCTTAAGCTTGTATACCTTGCCTTCACTTGAGAAAAATAGCACCGGGGTATGGGTGTTCAACACGAATACCCGGTTGACGAAATCCTCGTCGCGCACACGCATTCCCGCGCGGCCCTTGCCCCCGCGGCGCTGAGCGCGATAAGTGGAAAGTGGCACACGCTTTATATAGCCCGAGTGGCTCAGGGTGACGACCATCTCCTCGCGCTGGATCAGGTTCTCTACATCATGCTCAAATTCCTGCTCGACAAGGGCCGTGCGCCGCTCGTCAGAAAATTTATCGCCTGCCTCGCGAAGACCTTTTCGCAACACCTCGCGAAGCATGTCTTTGTCGCGCAATATTTCAATATAACGCTTGATGTCCTCAACGATGGCGCGCAATTCGTCGCCCAGTTTGTCGCGCTCCATTGCGGTCAAGCGCTGCAGACGCAGTTCTAAAATAGCCTTGGCCTGGTCATCAGACAGTCGGCAGGTACCGTTTTCCGCGACAGGCTGGCGTGGGTCAGCAATCAACTCGATCAGCGGCTTGGCATCCTTGGCCGGCCAATTTTTTGAGGTCAGTGCCTCGCGCGCACTGACTGGGTTTTTAGCCTTGCGAATCAATTCAATTATCGGGTCGATATTCGCCACAGCTATAGCAAGCCCAGCAAGGACATGTGCCCGGTCACGTGCCTTGCCAAGCAAGTAAACAGTACGCCTTGTAATTACCTCCTCGCGGAAAGCGATGAAAGCAGCGATCACCTCTTTGAGGTTCATGATGCCTGGCTTGCCGCCATGGAGCGCTAGCATATTGACGCCAAAGCTCGTCTGAAGCGAGGAATAGCGGTAGAGTTGGTTAAGAACTACTTCACCGATGGCATCGTTCTTGAGTTCGATAACCACGCGCACACCATCGCGGTCAGATTCGTCGCGAAGATCTCTAATGCCTTCGATCTTCTTCTCCTGCACCAACTCGGCAATGCGCTCCAACATTCGCGACTTGTTGACTTGATAGGGAATTTCCGTAACCACGATGGCTTCACGGTCCCTGCGAATCTCCTCAATAGCGGCGCTTGCGCGAACGATAACTGAGCCGCGTCCAGTGTGATAAGCTTGGCGGATACCGGCCCGGCCCAATATATGACCGCCGGTCGGAAAATCCGGCCCCTGGACATACTTCATTAAGCCTTCGATGGTGATATCTGGATTGTCGAGATAGGCAAGACAAGCGTCGATCACTTCACCAAGATTGTGTGGCGGTATATTGGTCGCCATGCCAACAGCGATGCCGCTTGCACCATTGACCAGAAGATTCGGATACTCGGCTGGCAAAACGGTTGGCTCAAAAGCGGACTCATCGTAATTGGCCTGGAAATCAACCGTTTCTTTATCAAGGTCAGCAAGAAGAGCATGAGCCGTGGGGGCCATTCGCACTTCAGTATAGCCCATGGCAGCGGGTGGACCGCCGTCCATTGAGCCGTAATTTCCCTGTCCGTCCAGGAGCATAAGGCGCATGGAAAAATCCTGTGCCATTCGCACCATCGCGTCGTAAATCGCCGAATCGCCGTGCGGGTGATATTTGCCCATAACGTCGCCAACGACGCGGGCAGATTTTCGGTAGGGCCGATCGTAAAAATAGCCACCCTCATTCATCGCATGAAGGATACGCCTATGTACCGGCTTCAATCCATCGCGCACATCCGGTAGCGCCCGTGACACAATCACGCTCATGGCGTAATCGAGATAGGAGCGCTTCATTTCCTCCTCAATAGAAACTGGCTCGGCCCCAATTGACGGACCTTGAGGCGGCTCACCAGGGGGTAAATCAGGCGGCAGGTCAGTAGGAGGAGAGGATGGAGGCGTGGTGCTCAACGGCCTACCTTAATCCTTTGATTCAAAAGAAAAACATATGGACAGGACAAGCCCGAATCGTCGGTTATGATCTTAATCTATTTCTCAGATGTGAACAACGCCACATCTGGATGTCGAGCAGCCTTAACCGCATAAGGTTAGAAGGGGATATCGTCGTCAAGATTGCCAGCCGGTGGAACACCGCCGCCATTGTCTGGTCTGCCACCCAAGGACCCATCTAGATTGTAATCTCTGCCGCCACCGTCCCCTTCTCCGGCGCGGTCGAGCATTTGCAACTCACCCCGGAATCGTTGCAATACCACTTCGGTTGAGTATTTTTCGACACCAGACTGGTCGGTCCATTTACGCGTCTGCAGCTGTCCCTCGATATACACCTTGGAACCTTTGCGGAGATATTTCTGCGCTACGTCAGCCAAACGCTCGTTGAAGATAACCACCCGGTGCCATTCGGTCTTCTCTCGCCGCTCGCCCGAATTTTTGTCGCGCCAACTTTCCGATGTAGCGAGGGAGAGATTGACCACCGGGTTACCGTCCTGTAGTTGCCGAGATTCTGGATCACGTCCAAGATTACCTATCAAAATCACCTTATTAACACTACCCGCCATGACCTTCTCCCCATCTTTGGCTTCCGTTCACCGGCGCCACACGAACGCCATATTGGCTTATAGGTGGCGTCGGAGCAATCTTCGCTATAGCAACACCTCTTGCGAAGCGCTTAGGTTCTTGCAAACCCGTCTAAATGAAATCCGCCAAGTAGAATACTGAAATACTATCAGAGAACTCCATATTCCCCGAAATTACAGAACACACTGCACAACCAAAATAGCTGAGCAAGTTTATACTATCGGGCTCGTAATCGTGGGTCGCGCTGCCTATATTGATTTTGCCGACCTCTGGTGCCAGTAACGCACGAGTCCCAAAAGATGCAAAAATTCATCAGCATACGCGGCGCCCGTGAGCACAATCTCAAGGACGTTGATGTGGAACTCCCTCGCGACAAGCTCGTGGTGATTACCGGTCTGTCCGGATCAGGCAAATCCTCCCTCGCCTTTGATACCATTTATGCTGAGGGGCAGCGGCGTTATGTCGAAAGCCTTTCGGCCTATGCTCGCCAGTTCCTGCAACTGATGCAAAAGCCGGATGTGGAATCGATAGATGGTCTATCACCGGCGATCTCAATCGAACAGAAGACGACCTCAAAAAACCCGAGATCCACGGTTGGTACAGTAACGGAAATCTACGACTATCTGCGCCTCCTTTTCGCCCGCATCGGAATTCCCCATTCACCGGCGACGGGTCTACCGATCGAAAGCCAAACCGTCAGTCAGATGGTAGATCGCATCCTTGAAATGTCGAATGGTACCCGGCTCCTTCTGCTTGCGCCGATTATTCGAGGACGCAAGGGCGAATACCGCAAAGAACTTGCTGAATTAATGAAACGTGGTTTTACCCGGGTCAAAATCGATGGCAAGATGCATGATATCGATACAGCGCCACTGCTAAACAAGAAAAAGAAGCACGATATAGAGATTGTGGTAGATCGTATCGTGATCAAAAATGGACTTGGCAACCGGTTAGCCGACAGTATTGAAACTGCGCTTTCTCTTACAGACGGCCTTGCCATCGCCGAGGATGTCGATTCCGGCCAGCGTACCATCTTTTCCGCTAAATTTGCCTGCCCAGAATCTGGCTTCACCATTGAGGAAATAGAGCCGCGGCTCTTTTCCTTCAACAATCCTTTCGGTGCATGTCCGGCATGCGATGGTCTTGGCATGCGGCTTTATTTTGACCCAGGCTTAGTGGTGCCGGACGAAAGACTATCCTTGCATGAAGGCGCCATCGCGCCCTGGGCTAAGTCTTCCTCGCCATATTACGGCCAGACACTGGAAAGCATTGCGCGTCACTACAAGAAAAGCACAACCACCTCGTGGCAGGATCTACCGAAGGTTCTGCGCGATACAATTCTCTATGGCTCGAGCAAAGAACAGATTACATTCCGCTATAATGACGGCACGCGCGAATATAGCACTAAAAAAGTCTTCGAGGGGGTACTCCCCAATCTCGACCGGCGCTGGAGCGAGTCCGACAGTGCCTGGCTGCGCGAAGACATGGCCAAGTTCCAGAGCACAGCGACATGCGAATCTTGTAACGGCAACCGCCTTAAGCCGGAGGCCCTCGCGATTAAGATTAAGGGCTGCCATATCGGCAAGATCACCGAACTGGCCATTCTACAGGCCTTGGAGTGGTTTGCAGCGCTTGACGAAGAATTAAGCGATAAACATAAGGAGATAGCCGAACGCATTCTCAAGGAGATCAACGAACGCCTGCGTTTTCTTGCCGATGTCGGCCTGGAATATTTGACCCTGTCGCGCTCCGCCGGCACCCTGTCTGGCGGCGAGAGCCAGCGCATACGCCTCGCCTCACAAATTGGCTCCGGCCTCACCGGGGTGCTCTATGTGCTCGACGAGCCCTCAATTGGCCTCCACCAACGTGATAATGCACGCCTGCTGGGCACGCTTAAAAATTTGCGGGACCTCGGCAATTCGGTGCTGGTGGTCGAGCATGACGAGGACGCCATTCTCACGGCGGATCATGTCATCGATATGGGGCCGGCAGCGGGAGTGCATGGCGGCAAAGTTATCGCTGAGGGAACGCCAGCGGAGATCATGGCATCGCCTGACAGCCTAACCGGTAAATATCTCACCGGGATCGAACAGATCGCCGTTCCTGACAAGAGGCGCAAGGGAAAAAAAGGCCAAGCGATCAGCGTGATCGGTGCAGCCGCTAATAATTTGCATGATATCGATGTTAGCATCCCACTTGGTACCTTCACTTGCGTCACCGGTGTTTCAGGTAGCGGCAAATCCACTCTCGTCATTGATACCCTATACAAAGCTGTAGCTAAACGCATGAATAATGCCCGCGCCCAAGCAGGCGCCCATAAGGCAATCAAGGGCCTCGAATTCATCGACAAGATCGTCGAGATCGACCAATCTCCTATCGGCCGTACACCGCGTTCCAATCCGGCGACCTACACCGGCGCCTTTGGACCCATACGCGATTGGTTTGCCGGGATACCGGAGGCCAAAGCACGGGGCTATAAACCGGGGCGTTTCTCGTTCAACGTCAAGGGAGGACGCTGCGAGGCTTGCCAGGGTGACGGGCTGATTAAAATCGAAATGCATTTCCTACCCGACATCTACGTCCAATGCGAAGAGTGCAACGGCCACCGCTACAACCGGGAAACCTTGGAAATTCTCTATAAAGGAAAATCTATTTCCGACGTGCTCGAACTCACAGTTGAAGCCGCGGTTGAATTCTTCAGAGCAGTTCCTGCAATTCGCAACAAGCTGGAAACTTTAAAACGCGTTGGTCTCGGCTATATCAAGGTTGGCCAGCAAGCGACAACGCTCTCTGGTGGCGAAGCGCAGCGTGTGAAACTCGCCAAAGAACTCTCTCGTCGCGCCACCGGGCGGACGCTCTATATCCTCGACGAGCCCACCACGGGCCTTCACTTTCACGATGTACGTAAGCTTCTAGAAGTGTTGCATAGCCTGGTCGAGACCGGCAACACGGTGCTTATCATCGAACATAATCTCGAGATAATTAAAACAGCCGATTGGATCATCGATCTTGGCCCCGACGGCGGTGATGGTGGTGGGCGCGTGGTGGCACAAGGCTACCCGGAAGATGTGGCGACGATTTCTAAAAGTTACACTGGTCAATATCTCGCCAAATCCTTTGCCTCGCTCGGTTCCAAGCCGAAGCGAAAAAGCTCTCTGGAAAATCGCTCAGCTGCTTAACTCACTGGCGCTCAACTACAGCTAAAATCGTTAGCGGACAATTTTTTCTCTATACTCCAAGGTATGAGCAACAATTTTTTAGACTCTATATTGGTGATCGGCGGTGGTCTCGCAGGCTGCGAGGCTGCGTGGCAGATCTCTCGGCACGGTATTCCCGTCACACTCTGTGAAATGCGGCCTGAAGGCGGCACTGACGCGCACGTTAGTGACCGCCTAGCAGAGCTTGTTTGTTCCAACTCATTCCGCTCCGATAATGTCGAGAACAACGCAGTAGGCCTCCTGCATGAAGAAATGCGACGCGCCGACTCACTCATTATGCAAACCGCCGACACCCATCAGGTGCCCGCGGGTGGAGCCCTTGCGGTCGACCGAGAAGGCTTCGCCGAAGCGGTTCAAGAAGCCTTGGTGTTGGAGCCACTTGTCAATATACGACGTGAGGAAGTGGAAGGGCTACCGAACGCCAATGCTGGGCCTGTTTTGGTAGCGACCGGCCCTCTCACTTCCCCGACTTTGAGCGCATCTATTTTAGCCCTCACTGGTGAGGAGGCTCTCGCTTTTTTCGATGCCATTGCACCTGTCATCTACAAAGAGAGTATCGATTTTAACGTTGCCTGGATGCAGTCGCGCTACGACAAAGAAGGCCCGGGCGGCGACGCTGCCGCCTATATCAACTGTCCGCTCGATCAGGCGCAATACGAAACGCTAATCGACGCTCTTCTGGAAGCCAAAAAGAGCGAATTCAAGAAATGGGAAAAAAACACATCCTATTTCGAGGGTTGTCTACCAATCGAGATCATGGCCGAGCGTGGGCGGGAAACTCTTTGCTTTGGCCCGCTCAAGCCGGTTGGCTTGACCAATCCACATTCAGACAAAAAGCCATACGCCGTAGTACAACTTCGCCAAGATAATGCGCTCGGCACCCTCTACAACATGGTCGGCTTTCAAACCAGAATGAAACATAGCGAGCAAAAGCGCGTGCTGACCGCAATACCAGGTCTAGAAAACGCCCGCTTTGCGCGTCTCGGCGGCATTCACCGTAACACTTTTCTTAACAGTCCGCGCCTTCTAGACCAGCAGTTACGCCTGAAGGTGCAGCCCAATATCCGCTTTGCCGGCCAGATCACTGGAGTAGAGGGCTATGTCGAAAGCGCAGCCATCGGCTTACTCGCTGGGCGCTTCATGGCTTCAGAACTCGATGGGATCCAGCTTACACCTCCGCCACCTGAAACCGCCCTCGGCGCACTAATAGCCCATATTACGGGTGGACATCTTGCAGGCGGCGTTGCAAGCTTTCAGCCAATGAATATCAATTTTGGCCTGTTTCCACCGCTCTATGGCAAATATAAGAAACGCGACCGCAAGCCCGCAATGGCACACCGCGCACTTAGCAGCTTGGAGCGCTGGCTAGCAACACCTTCAGGCTAACCCCAAAAAAGCCGCACGAATCAACAGTAACTGGCGATGCAACGGCCCGATACCCGCGCGCATATGGTAGGGGTCGCAACCGTTGGCTGCGAGACGGCGCAAATAAGCGTCCGCTAAAACTACCTGAAGCGTTGCACGTTTAGCGGCGATGGGTAATCCCTTGCGCAACTGGCGTGCTCTATCAACGTGGTAGCGTGAAGTGTCCAATATTTCAGTGATAACTGCCGCCATATCTCCACCCTCACACATTGTATTTCTTGGCAACATGGAGCGTCCTTGAATGCTTAAATGGGGCACGGCACGAATCTGACCAGTGAGTGCCCAAGCGATCCCGCTATGGCGTGCGAGGTCGGAAAATTCTGAAGCATCTACACCAACAGATTCCAAGGCGAGCGAAACGAGAGGAGCGGCGCTTTCCTCCGCATAGGTTTCAAGTGCAGCTAAGGTTTTAGGCGGTGCATCGTTAAGATCTTGCTCTCGAGCATCTATAAGACGGTCGAAATAACCACGCGTAAGATCATGAGTGCGAATTGCTTCGATCAAAGGTTCTGTGACTTCATGACGGCGGGTTTGGCCAGCATAAATTTTTTCTATCGTCTCGCGCCACCATTGGAGACGAATTTGTCCAAGCATGGGCTCGCTTACCATCTCGCGAACCCGGGCGATCTCGCCATTGAAAAGAATCAACGCGAAAAGGGCCGAGCGCGCTGGTCGCGGCGCGAACAGCGCACAGAGATAACGGTCGATATCCGTGGCGCGGGCACGAGCGGCAAGAGCAAAAAAGGAATCCGATGTTCTCATCATCGTATATGATGACCTTGCTTCCTCCAGTTTGCCAGAGCGCTGAGCGCTATGCGATATAGAACATGCTCACAGAGGGAGGAGAAATTGGCCATGATCCATGTCGTCGGTGCGGGTATGGCGGGACTCGCCTGCGCTGTCGAGATTTCCCAAGCCGGCCGCGAGGTCACTCTGCACGAAGCGGCCGGCCAGGCCGGCGGACGCTGCCGCTCGTTCCAGGATGAAATCCTGGACCGACTGATCGACAATGGAAACCATTTGATACTGGGCGCCAATACAGCAGTGTTTTCCTATCTCGCTACCATCGGCAGGCGCACCGTATTGGCCGGGCAGCAACGCGCTGAATTTCCCTTCATTGATATCACGAATGGTGAGTACTGGACACTCCGACCCAATGCCGGACGTTTGCCCTGGTGGATATTCTCGCCCTCACGCCGCGTGCCAGGCAGTAAATGGACGGATTACCTAGCAGGGCTTAAATTAGCCTGTGCATCAGAAAGAGCGACCATTGCGGATTGCGTTGGCCAATACGGACCAATCGTGGAGCGTCTATGGGAACCGCTTAGCGTCGCTGTCCTCAATGCCTCTGTCGAACAAGGGGCTGCGCGTCTCTTATGGCCGGTCATCAGGCTTACATTCGGTCAGGGCGAAGCGGCATGTCGCGCCTATATCGCCAAACATGGACTGGGCCCAGATTTAGTCGAACCCGGAGTGAAATTCATCCACGACAATGGCGGGGTAGTAGGTTTCAGCCGACGTCTCAGTGGATTAAAGAGGAGTAGAACGCGAATCGATGCACTGGAATTTGGCGCCGAGTCTTTGAAACTCGGTCCCAATGACTCGGTGGTTCTCGCTCTACCCGCACCGAATTTAGTGCAAATACTGCCCGAAATTTCAGCACCACTAGAAACCAATGCCATCGTCAATGCACATTTCCGCCTTGACCATAAAGTGGAATTACCTGGAGGTAATCAGTTGCTTGGTATTGTCGGCGGCACTGCTCAGTGGCTATTTGCACGCGGTGACATCGCCTCAGTGACAGTCAGCGCGGCAGACAATTTGGCCCAAAAAAGTGCCGAGGAGATAGCAGATCAGCTATGGCGCGAAGTCACCATCGCTCTAAAAAAACCCCTGACACCATCGCCTCCAGTCCGAATTATCAAGGAAAAGCGGGCAACTTTTGCACAGGTTCCAGAGTCGCTTAAAAAGCGTCCGCCGGCACGCACGGCCTATAAAAACCTTTTGCTCGCCGGTGATTGGACGGCCACCGGACTGCCAGCAACCATTGAGGGTGCCGTCCGCTCAGGACAACATGCCGCAAGGCTCTTGCTCGGCCAAATTGGAAAGTAGATTCGCTAATCATTGTGAGACGAAGAAAAATTATAGCAAAGCAATTGAAACACCCCAGCAATACACTATGCTTTTTGTCTAACGTGACAACAAAGGGGGAGAGCCCTTCTATGAAAAACCCGCTTGAATCCTTGCAATCGACCGTGGTGATGGGGGTCGCCCTCACTGTCATTATGGTCGCCGTACTGGCCGCAATTTCGTGATCGCAGAGGAGAACGTATCGTGGATATGAACCTTTTCGACGAAGTCTGGGGCCTATTTATGTTCCGCTGGCTACATGTGGTCAGCGGCGTGATGTGGATCGGTCTGTTATGGTATTTTAATTTCGTCCAGATCCCAAATATGCCGAAGATCCCGGATGATCAGAAACCAGCCATCGGCAAGGTCATCGCTCCTGCCGCGCTATTCTGGTTCCGCTGGGCAGCACTCGCAACGTTGTTGACGGGCCTAATACTTGCCGGCTGGCAAGGATACATTTTAGACGCCATCACGCTTGGCATCGTTGGGGCTGCAGAAGATGCCTTCGTTCTCAAACACACAGCCATTGGTATCGGCATGTGGATGGGCATCATAATGGCCTTTAACGTCTGGGGCGTGATTTGGCCCAATCAGAAAAGGGCGCTTGGCATTGTAGAAGTCGATGCGGAAGCTAAGAAGAAGGCAGCGCGAACAGCGATGCTTTTCTCGCGCACAAATACCATGCTTTCGATACCCATGCTCTACGCCATGGTCTCAGCGCAAAACATCTACTAAACCAAGACCATTTAACGGGTAACCGGGCTCTCAAATGGGAGCCCGGTTTTTTTATTTAAGCGCTAAATCGCCATGAGGGCTGCGGCTACGCGGCGTTCCTCCGCCATGAGAACGTTATAGGTGCGGCAAGCAGCACCAGTATCCATCCCGTCGGCAAAGATTCCTTTTGTTTTCAGCGCATATTGAAAATCAAACGGCAC
>PBDG01000070.1 GCA_002717225.1 Rhodospirillaceae bacterium
GGCGGGCTCGGAAAAATCAAAGGCTAACGACGCACCGGAGGATGTCACGAGCAGTGACGAGTCACAAGATCAGCCGCCTCGGCGAAGTGGTTGGTGGCAGCGCGAGCATTAGTAACCCGGTGCAGGCTTAAAGGCCGCTCCCGAAAGCCGATTCCAGCTCTCGGGATTTGACCTAATCGACCTCTAACCAAGCTACAAGAGCGTCAGCGGCACGCTGCACAGTTTCTCGGTTGGTTGCAAAAGAAAAACGGACATAACGGTTGCCACGTTTTGGATCGAAATCGATACCAGGTGTAGCAGCAACTCCGGTTTCCTTCAGCATCTTCTGACAAAATTCGTATGAGTCATTGGTCAAGCGAGAAACATCCGCATAGACATAAAATGCGCCGTCACAAGGCGCAAGATTGCCAAAGCCTGCCCGCGGCAACGCTTCCTCTAGTACCTTACGGTTTTCGTCATAGCGCGCTACGTTGGCCTCAAGTTCGTCACGGCAGTTGAATGCTGCGAGCGCGGAGATCTGTGCCAAAGCCGGTGGTGATACAAACAAATTTTGCGCCAACCGTTCTACGGGGCGAACCAGGTCGGGCGGAAACACCATCCAGCCCAGTCGCCAACCGGTCATCGCGAAATATTTTGAAAAGCCGTTAGCGATAATAGCGTTCGAGGAGTATGCAAGAATAGTTTGTGCCGCTTCGCCGTAGGTGATTCCGTGATAAATCTCATCAGAAATAATGCGTATATCCTGCGCTTCACAATACTTGATTAAAGCTTCAAATTGCTGACGTGGTATCATCGTACCCGTCGGGTTAGAGGGACTAGCTACAATCAGGCCTTGAATCGGTCTGTCCAACGCCTCAAGCAAATCAACACTAGGCTGAAAACGAGTTTCTGCTCCGGTTGGCAGGCCAACGACCTCAAGACCAAAAGCTTCGAGCGTATTGCGGTAAGCAGGATAGCTAGGTTCAGCAAGTGCGATACGGTCGCCTATATCGAAGGCGGCCAGAAAAGCAAGGATAAGACCGCCAGACGCACCTATGGTTACGGTAATTTGTTCTACAGGAACTTCCTCTCTGTACATATCAGCGTAATGCTGAGCAATACGCGCGCGCAAACGCGGGTTGCCCTGGGCCTCAGTATAGCCGAGGTGGCTCTCATCCAGTGCAGAGTGGGCAGCTGCCAATACCCTTGCAGGCGTGCCACTCACCGGTTCTCCAGCTTCCATATGCATAATATCGGCACCGCCATCCGCCAACTCGTTGGCGCTTTTCAAAATTTCCATAGCGTAAAACGGCGCGACATTAGCTCGTTTGGAGACTTTCATTCCGACGGACTCATTTAAAATTCGCCACCGCTCGCGAGTCCAAAACCGCGACGGTCAGACTCGAAACTGCAGGAATGCGGGCTGCGAGGTGCGCCTCCCGGGCAATGAATTGAATTGATCCGGCCAATTTCTTTAACTGTAACCACTTGATGGCCTAGCTGTTCTAGTTTTGCCCGTCTGTCTTCCGAAAAATTGAACTCGGTCAATACACTGTCTGGGGCGCCACCATGATGCAGGCGGGGTGCGCTGACTGCCTGACGTAGCAATATATTTTCAAGCAGAGCCGATCGCATGACGCCAGCCAATGCCGAGGGCGCCGCGGCACCTCCTACCGAACCGGCGGCAAAAAATAGCTGGCTGGTATTGTGATTTACCACGGTGACCGGCGCGAGAGACGAACCAGAACTGATTGCTGACGTCGGCGAGGCGGCTAGTAAAATACCGGTACCAGGCACAATGCGACCAGTTCCAAACAGATTGTTCATCGTAGCGCCACACGAAATCGTGAGACCCGTGCGGTCGAGCGTGACGAAACTGGTAGACGCTGGATTTTCCAGTCTTCTTTGAGGTTCAGGGGTCAAAGCTTCCAGTTCGGTGGCGCGAACCGATGAGTAAGACAGCATGCTAGCGTTCAGACGAGCAATATCTAGCGCCGGTGCATTTTCTCCTTCCAACCACAATTGACGGTCAGCAAACGCCCTTTTCGAGACTTCCACCATAAGATGATCGCGTTCAGCAGCTGGAGCGTCGAGATAGCGATCGTCTTCGGTCAACAAGTGAAAAATGGCTGCGGCCGTAATTCCGCCGGCAGCTGGTGGCGGCGCGGTATAGAGAACATTATAGCCGAAAGGAATTGCTACTGATTCTCGCCATACGGGGCGAAAGCCCCGTAGTTCTTCCATCGAAAGGGCTCCATCTGCCTCTCTTGCCTTCTTACTCAAGGTTTTGGCTACGGTACCATTGTAAAAATCTCCCGCACCTTTGATACGCAACTGTGATAAAACGGCGCCGAGTTCCAATTGTTTCACCCGTTGGCTCTCTTCAAGAATTTTGCCATCACTCTTTAAGAATATCTTGCGCATTTCGGGGTCGTCGAACAGAGCTGCGCCCGCAAGTTGCAAATCGCGGGCCAAGGCCCGCGAGATCTGGTGGCCCAGACGGGCATAGGCTTCAGCTGGAGCTAAGAGCTGAGACCATGGCAGGCGACCGTAACGTGCATGTAGCGCATACATACCTCGCACTGATCCTGGGACAGAGTTTGGGCGGCGCGGCAGTGCTGTTGTCGGCGATGCGGCATTGGCATAAAATTCGATGACTTCAGTAATATCGCCTTGCTCTTCATCTGGATAATATATCAAGCACACCCCGCCGCTGCCGAGGCTCGCGGTCGAGGGATATGTCACAGCGAGCGTAAAAAAGAGAGCAACAGCGGCGTCCGCTGCGCTGCCCCCGGCAGCGAGAATATCACGCGCGACTAGTGCAGCACGTGGTTCATCTGCTACGGCGCCACCAAAATAGCTGGATTTTTCAAACATCGTGATTGTCGGTAGGGCCTGCCCTACCTCGCAACCACCTAAGATTAATGAAAGTGCTAATATGCCAGCGTATTGACGCCAACGTGACTGACACCTAGTTAACAATACAAACCACAGGGATTGTAACTTGGCCATATTCTCTGCGCGCACAGTCGGTTTTGTCGCCACTATTCTTTTCACATTATTCGTAATGGTTACGCCAGCTTCGACGAAGGGGCTCTCGCTTGTGCGAGATTCCGAAATCGAAAATACCATTCTGTCCTACTCGGCGCCACTGTTCACAGTAGCAGGACTTGATGCTTCCGCAGTCAATGTGCATATCATCAATGATTCAAGAATTAATGCTTTTGTTGCGGGTGGTTTAAATCTCTTCGTCAATACCGGCTTGCTCATGTTAGGTGAGAATCCTGACTCTATTGTTGGCGTAATCGCCCATGAAACGGGCCATTTGGCGGGTGGCCATTTGGCGCGCACCCAGGAAGCAGTCAAAAATGCCACGACAGAATCGATTATCGCTTATGTCCTCGGCGCTGCTGCTATACTCTCCGGTAGAAGCGATGCGGCTGAGGCTATCATTGGCACCGGAAATGCAGTAGCCCAGCAATCGTTCATCAGGTACAGCCAGACTCAAGAACGCTCGGCGGATCAGGCAGCAGTGCGTTATCTTGAAGCTACCGGTCGCTCGGCGGCAGGGTTGCTCAATTTATTTCATCAACTTGAAGATCAGGAACTGCTCATCGCTGAACGTCAAGACCCTTATATACGCTCCCATCCACTCACCAGGGATCGCATCCATTTTGTCGAGAATTTTATCTCCAACGCCAAATATCATGTGAAGCCCTGGAGCGACGAAGAATTGTTAGCCCATCGCCGCATGGTTGCAAAACTATTTGCGTTTATCTATCCACCGAGCAAGACGCTCCGCATCTACCACGAGGGAGACAAGAGTTTAAAGGCGCGCTATGCGAGAGCGATCGCATATTTTCGGATTCCCGACCTCGAAAAAGCAATTGCAGAAATCAATTCTCTGATAAGCGAGCAGCCTGAAGATCCTTGGTTTTTGGAATTAAAAGGCCAAATGCTTTTTGAAAACGGCCATATTGCACTTTCCATCCCGCCGTATGAGCGAGCCGTAGGATTTAGGCCAGAAGAAGCGCTGTTACGCCTAGGCTTAGCACGGGCACTAATCGAAATGAACGAGACAGAATGCAACGAAAAAGCTATTGAACATTTAATAGCAGCCACACAGTTTGAGCCACATTACGCGGAGCATTGGCACTTTCTCGGGATTGCATATGGGCGAAACGGACAATTGCCTCAATCTTCTCTAGCGCTGGCGGAGGCGTCATTACTAAGCGGAAATTTAGTTGAAGCGGAGTATCATGCCGAAAAGGCAAAACGAGGATTGAAAGTTGGCAGCCCTAGTTATCTGCGGGCAGAGGACATTGCCCTCTCAGCTAAACACAATAATCACTAAGGCATAAAAACCTAACTAGTTCTCTGCTGCCAACGGAGAACCTAATTCTATTTACCTTCTGATAAACTCATAGAAACAACCGAAAAATTATTTTACACAAATAGTTATAGATTACACATTGATCTCAACTATTTTTCTCGATTATTTAACAAATAAACTTAATGTTATTTATTAACTACCTTCATCACTTCATTGAATTAGAAAAATAATACACAGATCAGAAAGCGCTAGATCAGGCCGGCAAGCGGCGAGGACGGGTCAGCATATTGTTTTTTTGCCATGCGGCCAGCCAAATAGGCAAGCCTTCCCGCCTCGATAGCGAGCCGCATGGCACGAGCCATGGCAATCGGATCCTTCGCCTCGGCAATGGCCGTGTTCATTAACACGCCATCGCATCCCAATTCCATAGCGATTGCAGCGTCCGATGCCGTACCAACGCCTGCGTCAACGAGTACTGGTAGAGCACTGTTTTCTATAATTAAGCGGAGATTTACGGGATTTTGCACACCAAGACCGGAGCCAATGGGCGCTGCCAACGGCATAATTGCAACGCAACCAAGATCTTCCAATTTCTTTGCCATAATCGGGTCATCACTGCAGTAAACCATGACTTCAAAACCCTCCTTAACCAGCATTTCTGTTGCCTTGAGGGTTTCCACCATATTTGGGTACAGAGTCGTTTTGTCGCCCAGCACCTCCAGTTTGATCAATTTCCAATCGCCGGCTTCGCGTGCGAGACGCATGGTACGCACCGCTTCCTCGGCCGTGTAGCAACCAGCAGTGTTGGGCAAATAAGTGTATTTCTTTGGGTCAAGGTAATCGACCAGCATAGGCTCACCAGGATTGCTGATGTTGACACGGCGCACAGCAACCGTGACGATTTCCGCACTCGATGCTTGAACGGCACGGGCGGTTTCATCAAAATCTCGATATTTTCCGGTGCCCACGATAAGTCGGGACTTGAACTTTCGCCCTGCGACTTCCCAACCTTTTACAGCGCCGGCTGATAATTGCTTTCCGCCACCGCCGATAAAATGAACAATTTCCAGACAGTCGCCATCTTCCACTGCCGTGCCACTGTAGGCGCCTTTCGGGACGATTTCGAGATTTCGCTCTACGGCGATCTTGCGTGGGTCGAATCCCAGGATTTTCAAAACGGATTCGATGGTTAACGGTCCATCAAAATCACGAGACTCGCCATTTATTTGAACTTGCATAGTTAGCGCTATATCCCTTGCTCGTGTCTGTTGACGCCGACAGCCTTGTTGCACACGGTTACAAAATAAAGTATGGCGACCAGACAAAGCAATTCAACTGTTTGCACTCACAATTGAAATTTTCACGTGTCGATAATTGGAAAATTGCCAGAGCGAGAAAAACTCATAGACCTTCCCATTGTTATTCTATTACGCAACTACTGAGTTTAGTCTAGGATGTGAAGCCTATGGCACACAAAATCTTGATATTGAATGGCCCCAACCTCAATATGCTGAGTGAGCGGGAACCGGAAATTTATGGCAGCGATACGTTAGAATCTATTGGCGTCGCTTGCCAACATAAAGGTCAAACACTCGGTATGATGGTCGATTTTCGCCAATCGAATGAGGAAGGAGAATTGGTTGGCTGGATTCAATCGGCGGCAAAGGATTTTTCCGGGATTGTTCTCAATGCCGGGGCCTACAGCCATACGTCAATAGCTATCCTGGATGCCTTAAGAGCCGCGAGTTTGCCAACAATCGAGGTGCATTTGTCGAACATATATCGGCGGGAGTCATTCAGACATCATTCCTACATTTCTCAGGCAGCGCTTGGCGTTATCTGTGGCTTGGGCACGCAAGGCTATTTGCTAGCGCTTGACGCGTTGGCGCGTATAGTTGATGAGGACTGAATTCATGGTGGCGGAGTTACCCTTGAACGGACTTGGGAAAAACGAAACTGAAGATGGAGAGCCAATAATCGAATTTGAACTTATTCGAAAATTGGCGGCCTTGCTTGATGAGACCGGCTTGAGCGAAATCGAGATTGGGGAAGGTGCCGCGCGTGTACGCGTAGCACGCACTCTTCAGGGCAGTGCCACTGCGGCAACGTCAGCGTCGGTACCGCCAATAGCGGCAGAACCGTTGAGCGGAGAACTTGCAGAATTGGTGAACCCGATTAATCTCGATTCGAGCCATCCTGGTGCAGTCATTTCGCCGATGGTCGGTATCGCCTACGCGGCCCCTGAGCCCGGAGCGGAGCCCTTTATCAAAATCGGCGAACAGGTAAGTGAGGGCCAGACCCTGATGATTATCGAGGCGATGAAGACAATGAATCCAATTCGCGCGCCACGCGGTGGCCGAGTCTCGCAAATCTTGACCGAAAATGGTTCTCCAGTCGAATTTGGCGAAGTACTCTTGGTGCTGGAGTAGAACCGGCGCACTATCCGCTTAGCCGGTCCCAATTATCCTAATAGATGTTCGATAAAGTCCTAATAGCCAATCGTGGTGAAATCGCGGTGCGTATACACCGTGCATGCAGAGAACTCGGTATCAAGACAGTCTCGGTTCATTCGACCGCGGATTCAGATGCTATGCATGCGCGTATCTCAGACGAATCGGTATGTATCGGACCGGCCGCAGTGCGTGACAGCTATCTTAATATTCCTTCAATCATTGCCGCTGCTGAAATCACCAACGCCGATGCAATCCACCCCGGCTATGGTTTTTTATCGGAAAACCCGAATTTTGCTACTATCGTCGAAGAACATGGTTTTAATTTCATCGGCCCCACCGCAGAACACGTCAGCGTCATGGGAGATAAGGTGCGCGCCAAGGAAACCATGCATAAGCTCGGTGTGCCGGTAGTGCCCGGCTCACCTAGCGCGCTCAATGAAATATCAGAGTTCTACGATTTTGCAGAGGTCATTGGTTATCCCGTATTGATTAAAGCTGTAGCTGGCGGCGGTGGACGCGGCATGAAGCGGGTACATAAGAAAGAAGAACTTGAGGAAGCAGCTTCCATGGCCCGTGCCGAGGCCCAAGCTGCATTCGGTAATTCATCGCTCTATATGGAAAAACTAATAGATACCCCGCGACATATTGAGGTTCAGGTACTGGCCGACCAGCATGGCAATGTTGTGCATCTCGGGGAGCGAGATTGTTCGCTGCAACGCCGCCACCAAAAACTTCTCGAAGAGGCTCCTTCCTCCGCACTTAATGCTGAAGAACGCGAACAGATCGGTGACACAGTGGTACAGGCAATTCGAGAAATCGGTTATCGTGGTGTTGGCACTCTCGAATTTCTTTACGAGGCAGGTGAATTCTATTTTATTGAAATGAATACGCGCATTCAGGTTGAGCATCCAGTGACTGAAATGATCACCGGAATCGACTTGGTGCGAGAACAGATTCGTGTCGCTAGTGGCGCATCGCTCGACTACTGTCAGGAAGACATTAAATTTAATGGCCATGCCATTGAGTGCCGGATCAATGCTGAAAATCCAGTCAACTTCAACCCTGCTCCCGGACTGGTCTCAGGTTATCACCCGCCTGGAGGCCTCGGGGTTCGGATCGATTCCGCGCTTTACCAGGATTATTCGGTTCCACCTTATTACGACAGTCTTTTGGCGAAGGTGATCGTCCATGGCTCCAACCGTAATGAATGCCTGATGCGCCTACGCCGGGCGTTAGAGGAATATGTTATTGCCGGCGTCGAGACGACGATCCCGTTTCATCTCAAACTGATAGCCAACACCGATTTCGTCAACGGCGTCTACGACATACACTGGCTTGAGCAGTTTATTGCCGACGAACAGGCTGTCGAATAATTTATGATCAAATTTTCGCCTGAGTTAGTGCTAAAGGCGTACGCCTGCGGTGTCTTTCCCATGTCGG
Source organism: Rhodospirillaceae bacterium (assembly GCA_002717225.1). Classification (GTDB taxonomy): domain Bacteria; phylum Pseudomonadota; class Alphaproteobacteria; order UBA828; family UBA828; genus PTKB01. The sequence goes on from PBDG01000070.1 coordinate 8,206, forward strand.
AGCGCAAAGACGATCCTTCGGTCTTCTGGGTAGACCCGGACTGGCGTGGGGTTATTCCCCTGGACGCTTTTCATCTGCCGCGCCGATTAGCTCGTACGGTGCGCTCAGGAAAATTTCAGGTCACCGTAAATAAAAACTTCGACCAAGTAATTCGAGAATGCTCAGAGAGAACACCAAAGCGCGTCGAATCATGGATAAGTAGTAGTATCGTCGGGGTCTATAACGAATTACACCTCCAAGGCAATGCCCACAGCGTCGAGTGCTGGCGTGGAAAACAATTGGTGGGCGGGCTTTATGGCGTCTCATTGGGTGCCGCCTTTTTTGGCGAAAGTATGTTTAGCCGCGAGCGCGATGCTAGCAAAGTGGCGCTAGTGCATTTAGTCGAACGTCTTCGGGCAGGTGGTTATGCCTTACTGGACACCCAGTTCGTCACTCCTCATTTAAGCAATTTCGGCGCTATCGAGTTGCCGCGATGTACTTATCTTGAACAATTGCAGGCGGCGCTCGAACGTGAAGCTACTTTCTATCCGTTCGAATCTGAATTTTCGTCCCATATTTTGCAATCAAGTACCCACACATCATAGACCGGGTGTTGAAGCGCTGAGAGACCCGGCGTGGATGCAAACATCCAGCCGCTAAACAGAAGCTCAATTGGAGCCCCTTCTTGCTTTTCGCGTACTTCAAGAAAAGCTGAACTCTCCGGAGGAGCCTCGGGCGGCTTCTTGTGGCATGCCCAAGCGGTGATCTCCAGAGTTCCGAAGGTGACAGGAACGCCAATTGACGCGCTAAATTTGGAAATTCGTGCTGTTACCTTGTCCAGTCCCTGCAACAAGACACCCCTACCCTCTAGCGCAAGCGTTTCCGAGGACCACGATGCAATAAGTACAAGTATGGTTATCAATGTGCAAAATTTGAAAATTATCCGAGTCAAGTGCCTGCCTTGGAGAATTTTTGCTTTCTTTCTGGACAAAGATAAGTTTGCAAGGATGCAACTTCGGCTCGAAAATATTTATTTCTTTTATTGCTCTGAACAAACATTTGCGCTTCCCGTTTTTGTTTTTTCGATCCAACGCGGCAATTTATTACCGTTCTCTGATTAAGGCGAAGGCATGGCAGTGCGCACGTTAGTGGAACGGTTCGCTTCCTTGAAGCCAAACAAATAATGAGGTTTTCCGGCGGATAAATCCGTCGCGTCGAAATTGTAAAGAGTGCTAGAGCAATTTTAAGACTATCCAAATGATAACTCAGGCCCGAATCTAATTAAACGGCTATGTGCAGCACAGATGTGTCAAGCAAACTGTCTTAATATCCCAAAGCCATGACTGGCACGATCGAAATGTTTGCCAGAGAACTCCACAACGCAAGCGAATAGGGTTATTGGGAGCTGGCAACCAATTGGCTCTCTCACATATTTGGTATGAGGCACTAGTCGGGTTTGTCCAACACCCTATTGTATGGACGTTCAGCTAGGCTTAGACTCATCGTTGAAAAACGTTGGAGAAACCACGTCATGACACCCGAAAAGGTCTTGGGTCATCCTGCCAAGATACTCAGTCAATCTGAGCGCAAAGCATATTTTGAGAACGGCTATCTCTTGAAAGAGAGCTTTGTTTGCAAGGATTGGCTTGAGCGCTTGTGGCAAGCCACAGAGCGAATGATTGATGAAAGTCGTACGTTACGTGCTTCGGATGATAAATTTGATATCGAAAAAGACCACACGTCAATTTTGCCCAAGCTGCGCCGCCTGACCCAACCAGTGGAGCATGACCCGGTCTATTGGGAATTCGCCTCAAATTCAATTATAACCGACCTTGCGGAGGACTTGCTCGGCCCCGACGTTAAGTTTCACCACTCCAAGCTAAATTTTAAATGGTTTGGTGGTGGTGAGGAGGTTAAATGGCACCAGGATATCCAATTCTGGCCGCACACTAATTTCAGCGTGCTCACAATCGGCGTCTATCTCGACGACGTAGGTGAAGAAATCGGGCCCATGGGCGTCTTGCCGGGCAGCCATCGGGGCGAGATCTACAATCAGTATAATGGTGATGATGAGTGGATTGGTTGCCTTAGCGATGGTGATCTTGCCAAAGTACCGCTCGAAAAGGCTGTGCATTTAAAGGGTCCTGCCGGCTCCGTCACAGTACATCATTGCCGGATGCTACATGGTTCAATGGCAAATAATCACCCCAACAAATCACGCCCACTACTGCTAAATGCATTCTCATCAGCCGATTCATTACCAATTACCCCCAACCCTACGCCATCGCGATTTAACGGCACGATCGTGCGCGGCATGGCGGCTTGCCATGCAGAGTTTGAGCCATATCTAGGTCGTCTGCCGCCAGATTGGTCAAGCGGTTATTCATCTATTTTTGCGCTTCAGCAGGAAGAAGAGTCTCTGTAGATATCTAGTATAGTGCAGAGGGTCTCGGGCCCCCTCCCGAATCAAACGAAGTACGTTAAGCTTGCTCCCCGGCTCATGAACGGACAGGAAGAAATATGACAAAAGAAGTCCTAGTGGAGAGATCAGAAAATATCCTCACGCTTACTCTCAATAGGCCAGAAGTCTTAAACGCGGTAAATGGTCCACTCACAGATCAACTGTTTGATGAACTGACGGCGGTCGAAAACGACTCAAATATCCGATGCGTCGTGATTCGGGGCAGCAGTGGGCACTTCATGGCTGGTGGCGACCTCAAGCTATTTCACGGAGAGCTAGGCCGCGCCTCAGATGAACGCCGGCGCTTCTTTGAAAAATTCGTTTATCAAATACATCCCCTGATACAGTCGATCAAGCGTCTTCCAAAGCCGGTTGTTGCCAGCGTTGAGGGAGCAGCAGGCGGCTTTGGCGTTAGCCTGATGCTAGCCTGTGATCTAGTGATCGCCACTGATACTAGCTTCTATACTATGGCCTACTGCAATATAGGAACCAGCCCTGATGGTTCATCCACCTATTTCTTACCGCGTGCGGTTGGTTTGAAAAAGGCAATGGAACTAGCACTTCTTTGCGATCGTATCGACGCGACAACGGCAAAGGAACTTGGCATGGTCAATTGGGTCGTGCCAGCGGATGAACTAGCAGATGCAACTGCAAAACTCGCGAACAGACTTGCGAGCGGGCCGACAATGGCCTATGGCAACACTAAACGTCTGCTAAACGCCTCGCTTCATTCTAGTCTAGATGATCAACTGCAAGCAGAGGCCGAGAGTTTTGCTGCCTGCGCTAGCAGTGCAGATTTCATTGAAGGAATCACCGCTTTTGTGGAGAAACGCAACGCAGATTTCAAGGGAAAATAATAACCACTAAATTTGAATGACTCTAAGCATAAGAAGTATATCAGGTGCATGAAGGAGTGATAATTTGGTGGTGTTGAAAAGTTCGTAATTCTCTTTCACTACTCGAGGGCGGGACAGGACTGAGTTGCTTATTCTCAGGGCCAGCTAGTTCAAAAATTAATAATCCTTAATTCATCATAGCCAGGCGGCCCCACGTGCGCCGCTGTCGGGACCATGAACAGCAGCGACAAGACGAGTGGTCTTCGCTCCCGAAGTAACATGGTGCGACCACAACTGCGGTACGCGTTCGTAAAAGCTAGAAACTTTCGATAACCCTCCACCCAGCACAATAACATTAGGGTCGAGAAAATTTATTGCCGCCGAGAGTGCCCGAGCAAGGCGCGATTCATATCGTGCAATTGCTTTGCGAGCTAGCGCGTCCCCCTGGTTCGCAAGTCGCGCTATTTCTTTTGCTTCCGAGGGTTTCTGTGCAACGACGAAATAATCTCGTGATAGGGCGGATCCATTTAGCCATGTTTCGACACAACCTATTCGACCGCAACAGCAAACGTTTTCTGCTCCATCTGACTTCATGCGCCAAGGCAACGAATTATGCCCCCATTCGCCAGCACTACCGTTGGCACCAGTTATTACTCGGCCGTTAACGACGATGCCGCTACCCACTCCTGTGCCTAGGGTAACACCGAACACCACTTCTGCACCCGATGCAGCGCCGTCAATCGCTTCGGATAGAGCAAAACAATTAGCATCGTTTCCAATCTGAACTTTCTGACCGAAGATCAACTCGAGGTCTCTCAAGAATGCTTTGCCTTCTAGCCAGGGTAGGTTGGCTACAAGCAGAGGTTTGCGGTCGGCGCTAAAGACACCCGGCATGCTGATACCGATATGCTCTGCTCGGTCCACTTGTTGCTCCAGTTGAAAAACGGCGTTAGTTATTTTTTTGATGGCAGCCTCATATTCATGCGGCGTCTCATCCCGGTGGCTAGCCAACTCCCGCCCCCCTTTATCGAGAATGACCGCAGCAATCTTGCTCCCACCGATATCGATGCCTATACGCAGACCGTTAGTCATAGAGCCACTCTTCGCCTTCTATCCATACTGCCTTGACCTCCAGGCCGTTATCTAGCCAGACGAGACTCGCATCGTAACCAGTTTTGATTTGCCCGAGCTTTGTACTGAGCCCAAGAAACGCAGCGGGATAGGTCGATGCCATTCGAAGTGCCTCGTCGAGAGGAAGTTCAACTGAACTCACGCAGTGCCGCACTGCACTGGACATTTCAAGGGTGGAGCCAGCGAGCCGTCCATCTGCCAAATAGCAGGAATTGTCCCGCACGATGATTCGATGCCCATCCTGCTCAAACTCAGTTATTTCTGCCCCAACCGGAGCCATGGCATCGGTAACAAGCAAAAGCTTCTTCCGTTTCGCATACCACGCGGCGCGAATTGAAGCTACGTGCACATGCACGCCGTCGGCGATGATACTGCACCAAAGATCATCATCAGAAAGTGCTGCGCCTATCGTTCCGGGTGCCCGCCCAGAAAAGCCGCTCATGGCATTAAACAGATGAGTGACGCCACATAGCCCCTCTACTTTAGCATTTGCAATTTCTTCCGCTGTTGCTTCCGTATGGCCGCCGAGAACCTTCACACCGGCAGTGTTTAACTCAGCGATCAACCCAGGAGGCGCACATTCCGGTGCAAGGGTGACAATTCGCAGGGCAGGCAACCCTACTAATCCAGCAATTTCTGCTTCGGAGAGTGATCCAATTCTGGTTTGTGGGTGCATGCCCCTTCTCGCGGGATTGATTGCCGGGCCTTCAAGATGAAGCCCAAGTAAACCAGGCACTCCAGAGACCAAGCCTTCCTCAACCGCTTTTATCGCCTCACCCACTGTCTCGCGTGAGCCAGAGATCAAAGTAGGTAGAAAACCGACCGTACCAAATTGCCGGTGCGCATCTCCAATACGCGCAATCGATTCTACATTTGGATGATCATTGAACATTACACCACCGCCACCATTGACCTGAATATCAATGAAACCAGGTGCGAGATACCCGCCCTCTAGATCAAGCTGCCGGATTTCGGAAGAAAGCTCCTGGTCAGCGACGATGCCAGCAATCCTCTTACCGTCGATGAGAACAGCATGGTCTTCCAGACAGTCAAAAGAAGTGAAGATGCGGCAATTGGTCAAAGCGAACAAGAGTGCTCTCCGAATCGTTGGGACGAGTAACAGCCTACCAAGGGGTGACTTGATTGAGATGATTCATTTATTGTGCCGTACATCTCTTGCCGTCAGAAATTCCTCTGAGCTTTACGTATTTAGGACACTACTCGACACTGGCTAGCTCCAGCTATATATCCACTGCTTGGTACTATTCTAGCAGGGAGTTGATTTGGCGTAGCGACAGTTTAGCTATCAAGCTGACGGTCGATCCCAGAAAAGATCTTTTTTGACCCAAATGGCGTAAACGGATGCATCTCAACATAGTTGACGAGTGCTTCTATCCCTTCGATTTTTCTCGAGAGCTTTGCAATTCCTCTTAAGCGCGCACGCCCTACACAACATACGTTGCTGAAGGAATCGATGACGACGCATAAATTTATACATATATATATAACTTAACGGTAAAGATCAGTTCATTACCAACTTTGATACTTAGAACCATACTCACCACATGTGATGGGCAGATAATGAGGCGATTTGTTGTTCTTGAAGACAATTTTCAAATTTTGATTTGTTGATACTTCGGATTGTATCTTTCAGTTCTGCGGCATATACCTTTGCGTATCAGTCTCCGACAAACCGACGTACACTGCTTGGCTTAGACGCCATATGGTTTCGTTCGCTAAAATCGGTGGGCCGAGACCCATCCGTTAGATGTTCGCGGA
>PBDG01000071.1 GCA_002717225.1 Rhodospirillaceae bacterium
CTTCGTGCTGCTGTTAATCGATCATAGTCTGTCGGTAACACTCTGATTCGATGATGGAAACCATGCCTGATAAGGAATATTACCGTCGTCGCCGATGGCGGAACTATGCCCTGGCCGGTATATTGCTAGGCTTGGTGGTACTGTTCTTCTTTATTACTTTGGCGCGGATGGGAGGGGGTTGACGTGGACCTCTCTCTCAGACGCAAACGTCTGACCCTAGTGATCCTCGGCGGAGTGGTATTCGGCATGGTCGGCCTCTCTTTCGCCGCAGTGCCACTCTACGATTTGTTTTGCCGTGTGACAGGTTTCGGTGGTACGACGCAGACTGCGGAGCAACCGCCGGCCGAGGTTGGCGATAGAATGGTGACGGTACAGTTTAATTCGGATGTATCTAGCGATGTACCCTGGCGTTTCAAGCCGATTCAACGGGAGGTCAGCTTGCGTGTTGGAGAGGTCGGTCTCGCCTTTTATAGAGCGATCAATGAATCCGATCGGACTGTATTAGGCACCGCAACTTTCAATGTAACTCCACAAAAGGCGGGTATCTATTTTACCAAAATTGATTGTTTTTGCTTCGAGGAGCAGCTGCTTAGGCCTGGTGAAAGTGCAGAACTGCCCGTCACCTTTTTCGTCGATCCAGAAATCGTGGATGACCGCAATTTGGACGACGTCAAGACAATCACGCTTTCCTATACTTTTTTTGATCAAGGGGAAGAGGTCTTGGAAAATTATCTTGTTGAGCAGGCGCAACTTGCAAGTCGCGAACGCGTGACGAGACAAAACTGATATGGAATCAGCGAAATCCCTACGAAGGTCGGACATGGACCACGGAGTGACGATATGAGCGACACGACACACACTAACGGCCACGATTATCATATGGTCAAGCCGAGCCCCTGGCCGGTTCTTGGAGCCTTGGCAGGCGGTACTCTGTTGGGGGGCTCGATCCTTTATTTCCATGGCGAACAAATTTGGCTGATGTGTATCGGTTTTGCACTGACGCTGGCCACCATGTATTTTTGGTGGCGTGACGTGATACGCGAAGCGACTGAGGAAGGTGCCCATAATCCGGTTGTAACACGAGGCCTGCGGTTCGGCATGGTGCTCTTTATTGCCTCCGAGGTAATGTTCTTCGCCGCCTTCTTTTGGGCGTTCTTTAACGCCTCGATCATGCCGCCAGAGACCATTGAGTTCACTTGGCCGCCACCAGGCGTTGATACGATGTATCCCTGGGACTTACCACTGATCAATACCATCATACTGTTAACATCGGGTGTGACGTGTACCTGGGCGCATCACGCGTTAAAGCATAACAACCGTAAGCATCTGATCTCTGGTTTGGCTCTGACTGTTCTCCTCGGCGTCATTTTCTTGTGCGTGCAAGGCTATGAATATTCTCATGCGCATTTCGGATTCCGCGACGGCATTTATTCCTCAACCTTCTTCATGGCAACCGGATTCCACGGTTTCCATGTCACCGTTGGCGCGATATTCCTCGGTGTTTGTCTGTGGCGTGCAATGAAGGGTCATTTTAAGCCGGAACAACACATTGGTTTTGAGGCGGCAGCCTGGTATTGGCACTTTGTTGACGTTGTCTGGTTGTTCTTGTTTGTTTGGGTCTATTGGTGGGGCGCCTAAGCGTCTCCGCTTTTTGCGCCGCATTGATTGCTGCGGTGCAAAGCCAAAATTCTGAGGTGCCTGCGAATCCCGAAAGGAGCTCGCGGGCATCGCCGTGTTGGCCTAGGAAATGCTGACCGCGTTGGGAAGTTTTGACTGGAGATTTGGCGAATACATGGCTGAAACGCGGAACGTTCGTGTGTGTGCATTGCGTGCCGGTTTTTTGTGCCGCTGTCCCAAGTGCGGCCGTGGGCGGCTTTATTCGGGCTATCCTCAAGTTGCTGAGCATTGCAATGTCTGTAGTTTGGAGCTCAGACAACACGATGCCAGTGACGGTCCAGCAGTCTTCGTGGTGCTTATTGTCGGTGCGGCTATCGTTGCCTTGGCGATGTGGGTTGAGCTCGCCTATCAGCCGCCCTATTGGGTGCACCTCGTGATCTGGGCGCCGATGATTTTCTGCGCCTGCCTTGCAGCGCTTCGGCCGGCAAAGGCGATTCTGGTCGTGCTCCAGTACAAACATAAGGTTTTGGATTTTGACCAAAGTTCGTGAGGTATCCTTGCGGCGCGCTCATCGTTGGATCGTATTTGTAGCCATCCCGGGCGTGCTGATTTTGTTGGCACTAGGCTCTTGGCAGGTGCATCGCTTAGTTTGGAAGAACGGTGTGAACGAATATCGCCAGGTACAGTCTCAATCTGAAGCAGCTGTTTTACCAATCGAGGTAGCGGATGTTGACGCCATGCTCTATCGGCCGGTCTGGTTTGAAGGTGTGTTTCGCCACGATCAAGAAATGTATCTTGGTGCACGCTCCTATAACGGTAATGTTGGGTATCATGTGATTACCCCTTTTGAGCGCAGAGATGGAGGCGGCGTGTTACTCATTAATCGTGGTTGGGTTCCGCCTGACCGCAAAGATCCGGTGCACCGGGCCGATGGACAAGTCTCTGGCTTGGTGCGTATTGAAGGTCTTGTCGTCAGTAGCAATATTCCCGGATGGTTGACGCCAGAGAATGTACCGGAGGAGAATTTTTGGTATTGGGTTGATCTGCCCTCCCTTTATAGTCAAGCAAATCTTGCACCGCTGGATTATCTTGTCGATGCTGGCCCGACGGCCAATCCGGGAGGCTATCCTATAGGCGGGCAGACAAAGACCGAGTTAAGAAACGAGCATTTGCAATATGCAGTCATCTGGTTTGCGCTTGCCGTGTGCCTTGCGGGCATAACCTATTTGATGTTGCGCAGTGCTCGGCGAAAGAAAGCGGAAAGCTGTTCTTGAGTGCTTACCGACAGCTCGAAGAGCGTTTCGAGCGCCTTGCTCATTTGAGTGGTGCAGCGGCGGTGTTGCAATGGGATTGGGCTGCCATTATGCCGATGGGTGGCGCTAAGGCGCGTTCCCGACAGCTTGCCGAACTCGACGTAATTCGCCACGAAATTATCACGGATACACGCCTTGCTGGTTTGCTCGGTGAGGCGGAATCAACGCGCGACGCATTGAACCCTTGGCAAGATGCAAATCTTACGGAGATGCGTCACCGCTGGACACATGCTAACGCGCTCCCTGCCGATTTGGTGGCGGCACTCAGCACGGCCGCGTCGGAATGTGAGCTTGCCTGGCGAAGCGCACGCGCATCCAACGATTACCCGACCTTCCAAAAGGCTTTTGAATCGCTGCTTTCCTTGGTGCGCGAAAAAGCCGCAGCTAAATCGGCGGCAGTCGGGCTTAGCAACTATGATGCCTTGATCGACAGCTATGATCCTGGTTTCACCTGCACCGAGATCGACGTATTTTTCACGGATCTTGCGGTGTTCCTCCCTGACTTCCTTGAGAAGGTGCTAGATAAGCAGGGTGCCCTGCCTGCACCGGTGGTGCCCAAGGGTCCGTTCCCCCTTGACAAACAGCGAACGCTGTCCCGTGTGCTGATGAGGCGGCTTGGCTTTGATTTTGAACATGGCCGCTTAGATGAGAGTCACCACCCTTTTTGTGGGGGTGTTTCTGAAGATGTGCGCATCACTACGCGCTATGACGAGGTGAATTTCACCTCCTCGCTCATGGCGGTGCTGCATGAAACTGGCCATGCAATCTATGAGCGCGGACTGCCTATCGAGTGGTATACCCAACCGGTAGGTGAGGCGCGCAGTATGAGCTTGCATGAGAGCCAATCTCTGCTTATGGAGATGCAGATCTGCCGCAGCAACGAGTTTTTCTGTTTTGCCGCTCCCTTGCTACGCCAGGCATTTGGCATGGCGGACGCCGATGTCGCTTTTTCACCCGACAACCTTCACAGACTGGCGCTGCGTGTCGAGCCCGGTTTCATCCGCGTTGATGCTGACGAGGTGACCTACCCATTTCATATCATGCTGCGTTATCGCCTGGAGAAGGCGATGATCAAGGGTGATCTGCGAGCATCAGACTTGCCCGGTGCCTGGAATGAGGGCATGCTGGAATTTCTTGGTCTGACGCCAGAGACTGACAGGGACGGCTGCCTACAGGATATACACTGGGCGGCGGGAGAGATTGGCTATTTTCCAAGCTACACGCTCGGTGCGCTGATCGCGGCACAACTCTTTTCCAGCGCACGCGCTCAACTGGCTGATATCGACAATGCGCTCACCAGTGGCGAATTCCAGGACCTGATCGCTTGGCTCGGCGATAAGGTACATAGCCAAGCATCGCGTTATTCTAGTCACCAGCTGATTGAACGCGCCACTGGCCTCCCGCTTGCGACGGATGCCTTCAAGGCCCATTTGGGGGCGCGGTATCTTGCGTGAGCGATGCACGAGGTCGGCTTGCTCCGGTGGCGGTGCGGCGTATAGTCTGGTGCTCTGTTCGATTACACTTAAGGGTCGGCACCCATGCGTTACGTAAGCACGCGCCGTGCGGATGATGCGGGCGCGACTTTCGAGGATGTACTGCTCTCCGGGCTGGCCCGTGATGGCGGTTTATTCGTGCCAGAATGTTGGCCGGATCCCTTTTCGTCCGCTGAGATCGAACAACTTGCGTCGTTAGATTATGCTAGCCTCGTTGGTCGTTTGACGAAATGCTTCGTCGGTGATGCTATCGAGACCAAGGCGCTCGAACGCATGGCGCGGGAATGTTATGCCGCTTTCGATCACCCGGCGACAGCGCCACTTACTCAACTCGACTCTAATCTGTGGCTGATGGAGCTCTTTCACGGCCCCACCCTCTCATTCAAAGATTACGCACTACAATTGGTTGGTCGCTTGTTCGATTATGTAGTGGCGAGTCGTGGTCAGCATCTAACCATCCTTGGTGCGACCTCCGGCGATACGGGATCTGCTGCCATTGAGGCCTGTCGAGGGTGCGACAATCTCTCCATCGTAATCCTCCATCCGGCAGGACGGGTTTCGGAAGTGCAGCGTCGGCAGATGACCACGGTGGATGCGCCCAATGTCCATAATATCGCGATCGAGGGCACCTTCGACGATTGTCAGGCTCTGGTAAAAGCCACCTTTGGTGATCTGACTTTCCGTGATGCGAACAACCTCGCGGCAGTCAATTCAATCAACTGGGCGCGCATTATGTTGCAGACGGTCTATTACGCTTATGCTGCGCTCGCCCTTGGCACAGGGGACAGGCCAGCGCGTTTCGCGGTGCCAACGGGAAATTTCGGAAATGTTTATTCCGGGTATGTTGCGGCGGCGCTCGGATTTCCCATTGCTGGCATGCTAATCGCAACCAATGCTAACGATATACTGGCCCGTTTCTTCGCGGGTTCTGGCTACCGCAAGAACGAAGTCGTCGCCAGCATCAACCCGAGCATGGACATTCAGGTGGCGAGCAATTTCGAACGTCTCCTCTTTGAGCTATACGGCCGCGACGGTGCTGAAGTTCGGACGCTGATCAACGATCTTGAAACCGGCGATGGTTTTAATGTATCAGCGGACAAGCTTGCAGTGGCACGCCACCATTTCGCAGCGCGCCGTGTTGAAGATGAACAAGCGCTTGATTGCATGGCGCGTGCTTGGCAGCAATGTGGCATGTTGATCGACCCGCACAGCGCCACTGGCCTCGTTGTTGCAGAAGGTAATGTGACCAACATGCCGACTATTTGTCTTGCAACCGCCCACCCCGCAAAATTTCCCGACGCGGTAGAGAAGGCGACGGGCATCCGTCCTGAGTTGCCGCCCGCGCTAGCCGATCTTCTGCAGCGTCCTGAGCGAGTGACGCAACTACCTAATGATTTAGCTGCAGTAAAGGAATTCGTTTCCCTGGCCGCGGCGAGTCACAAGGAGGGGAAGGTCGCGTGACGACGCGGGTCTCCGTCTTGGCGAACGGTCTACGCATTGTCAGCGAGGACATGCCGCAATTTGAAACCGCTTCGGTTGGCGTTTGGGTCGATGTTGGCGCGCGCTATGAAAGCGCCGAGAATAATGGCGTTTCCCATCTCCTGGAGCATATGGCTTTCAAGGGAACCAATCGGCGCAGCGCGCTATCCATTGCCGAAGAGATCGAAGCGGTGGGTGGTCATGTAAACGCTTATACCTCGCGTGAGCAAACTGCATACTACGCTAAGGTGATGAAGGGAGACGTCGCGCTGGCGGTCGATATCCTCGCCGATATCCTGCAGCATTCGACTTTTGCCGAGGAGGAGTTGGAACGCGAGCGTGCGGTTGTGATCCAGGAAATCGCCCAGGCTCATGACACTCCAGACGATGCGGTGTTTGATCAGTTTCAAGAGACCGTTTATCCAAACCAGCCTCTTGGGCGATCGATTCTTGGTCCGGCGGTTCAGGTTGCAAATTATTCGCGCCAGGTACTGGCTGAATATATGGGAAGGCACTACAGCACCGGGCGCATGGTGGTTGTTGGTGCCGGGCGACTCGAGCATGAACAGCTGGTAGAACTGGTAGCGGAGGCTTTTGATTCTCTACCGAGAATTGATGCGATTAACGGTTTGCGAGCGGATTATCATGGGGGCGATTCGCGCATCGCCCGGGAACTCGAACAATCGCATCTTGTGCTTGGGTTTAACGGAATCGCATATGCCGATGCGGACTTCTACACTGTGCAGCTTCTCTCGGTGCTTCTAGGCGGCGGCATGTCGTCGAGGCTCTTTCAGGAAATCCGGGAGCGACGGGGCCTTGCCTACAGTGTCTTTTCCTTCGCCTCGTCTTATAGCGACGGCGGTGTGTTTGGCGTGTATTGCGGCACCAGCCCCGATAAGCTATCTGAGTTGACCCCGGTGATTGCTGATGAATTGCATAAGGTTTGTGGCACCGTTACACCTGAGGAGGTTGCGCGCGCCCGTGCCCAGCTCAAAGCAGGCCTGCTTATGTCCCTCGAATCAAGTTCGTCGCGCTGCGAGCGTCTTGGGCGGCATATGCTGATCTTCGGCCGTGCCATCCCGATAGACGAAATCTTGGAGAAGATTGACACTATCCAGGCTGACGATGTCGTGCGAGTGGCGGCATGCATTTTCGGCGGGAGTAGGCCTAGCCTTGCCGCCCTCGGACCGATCGCGGAACTTGAAAATTATGAATGTTTGGCGGCGCGCTTCGGTTGATGTCGGTGCTGCATAAGTCGCGTTTAGGGCGCGATAAATTACATCTTCTTGGCCCTAACGTGAGGGTACGCCCACCGGAAGGGCAGGATTGGCAGGCCTGGGCCGAGCTTCGTACTGCATCGCGCAATTTTCTCACTCCCTGGGAGCCAGCTTGGGCGAACGATGCCCATAGCCGTGCCACCTATCGCCGTCGTCTGCGCCGTCAACAGCGGGACGCAAATGACGATGTGAGTTATGCTTATTTTCTTATTCGACGCTCGGACGATACGTTGATGGGCGGCATTACCTTGAGCAATGTGCAGCGCGGCGTGGCCCAGAGCTGCAGTGTCGGTTACTGGATCGGCGAGTCTTTCGCTGGAGGCGGTTACATGACTGAGGGCCTTACTTGCGTGCTAGAGCACTGCTTTTTGGTCCTTGGGATGCACCGGGTTGAGGCAGCTTGTATGCCCAATAACGATGCCAGCCAGGCACTTCTCATGCGCTGTGGCTTTCGCCGCGAGGGTTATGCGCGAAAATATCTTAAGATCAACAGCGGTTGGCGTGACCACCTTCTATTCGCGATGATTGCTGACGATTGGCGCCGACCCGATTGACAAGATCAAGCATGGCCGATGTCGCCCGAGAGATTGGAAATGTCCACGCCAAGCCGGCCGACGGCTGACTGCCACTTCAAGTCATTTTGCAAATGGAAGACGACTTCTTCATCAGCGGGTACGGTTAACCAGCCGTTGTTCTGAATTTCCTCGTCGAGCTGACCTGGGGCCCAGCCGGCATAACCGAGTGCGAGCAGGCTGTCGCGTGGCCCTTTGCCCTCAGCTAAGGCCTTAAGTACATCCACTGTTGCCGTTAGGGCAAACTCGTCATCAACCATCATTGTGGCGTCATGCATATAATCTGAGGAGTGCAGCACGAAGCCGCGAGCTGCTTCTACCGGGCCGCCGAAATGCACCCGAATGCGATCGTCCAAGCTTTCCGTTTCGATCTTCAGGTGGTCGAGCAATTCGGAGAAGCTCAGCGATTGGAGTGGCTTGTTGACGACGATCCCCATAGCACCCTCTTCAGAATGGGCGCACAGATAGACCACCGACCGCTCGAAACGCGGGTCCGGCATAGTTGGCATGGCCACAAGAAGTTGGCTCTCAAAATAAGGCGATGGCGCGTTCATGGCTCTGCTCCCAGCCCAGTCCATTGTGATCACAGGACTAAAGCTAGTGTCTCAATTCACTTTATAGGTGACAACAGTTTCCTTAGGAAATTTTTAGTTATTACTTCCATTTTGACCCTTTCTTGGCCATTGCAAAGCAGTGGCTCGCCCAGCATATTAACGCTCTGCGGCGCTCAGTTGTTTTTAGTTGCGGACTTAGCGGATTTTTCAATGTGATTCAGGGAGCGGGATGATGATGATCAAAGTTGGTGATAAAGTACCCTCGGTCAATTTCAAGAAACTGACCTCTGATGGTCTTATCGACGTTTTGACCGACGAATACTTTAAGGACCGTAAGGTGGCGTTGTTCTCGGTTCCGGGTGCCTTCACACCGACCTGCTCGGCGCAACATCTGCCCGGCTTTATTGGTAATGCGGATGCGCTTAAGGCGAAGGGCATTGCCACCATCGCCTGTGTTTCGGTAAACGACGCTTTCGTGATGCAAGCCTGGGGCGAGTCGGCTAGCGCAGGTGATGCGGTGGAAATGCTTGCTGATGGCAATGGAGAATTTGCGCGTGCCACCGGACTTACCCTCGATGGTTCCGGCTTCGGTCTTGGCGAGCGCTCGACACGTTATTCTATGCTCGTTGATGACGGCACCATTAGCGCTCTCAATGTTGAAAGTAATCCTGGCGAGTTGGACGTGAGCAGTGCTGAGAACTTGTTGGAGCAACTTTAAAACTCCTTATTCCTGACATCGCTTTCTTGCCCGAAATTTATTGCGCGTAGGATCATTTTGGCGATCTTCGCTCTTTGGTAGCGGCCTTTTTATGTAAGTATGGCCACTGGGGCAGCAAAGCCGATCGAATGCCTCAACGGCTGCACCTGCCTACGCGTGGCCTTCATGGCGGGATTGTGGCACTGATTCCACGTCGGGCAAGAGCGTCCGCGCGCTCGTTCTCCGGATCACCGTCGTGGCCCTTGACCCAATGCCAGGAAATATCGTGGTTGCTAGTCTTCTCGTCCAGAAGATGCCAAAGGTCGACATTCTTAACGGGCTTTCTGTTTTCCGTTCGCCAATTCTTGGCTTTCCAGTTCAAGATCCATTTTGTAATGCCGTTCATCACATAACGGCTGTCTGTATAGAGATCTACCTTACTCCGCCGTTTGAGTGCGTCTAGGGCACAAATTGCGGCCGTCAACTCCATGCGGTTGTTGGTGGTATCCGCCTCGCCACCAAAAATCTCTTTTCTCTTGCCATTATAGATTAGCACTGCGCCCCAGCCACCTGGTCCTGGATTGCCACTGCACGCACCATCCGTATAGATGCGCACACGCCCGATGTTTCTGTCATCTGCACTCATTCGACACCATAGGCTCCGGGCCCTGAGAGGTCGCGGTGAAAACGCAATTTCTTGATATATTCCGTAGGATCCTTCGGCTTCACCATAGCTCCATCCACTTGGTTGAGCCAGTCATAGAGGCGAGTAAGCAGGAAGCGTAGAGCTGAGCCACGCGCCAAGAGCGGTAGGGCGCTAAGCTCTGCATCGCTGCACGGGCGCACCTTGCGATAAGCGTTGATCATTAGGCGTGCCTTGGTGACGTTGAAGCTCACATTCGGCTCGAAGCACCAGGCATTGAGGCAGACTGCAAGATCATAGGCGAGGAAGTCATTGCAGGCAAAATAGAAGTCGATCAGCCCTGTTAGTTTGCCACCCTCGTAAAACACGTTGTCGGGAAAGAGATCGGCATGGATGATTCCTTCTGGCAGATCGTCGGGCCAAAGCGCTGAGACCTCGTCTAGTTCTTGCTCCAGTTCCTTTGCTAGACCTGGCGCGAAATCGTTGGCGCGCTCTCGAGTCTCAGCTAAAAGCGCCTGCCAGCCAACTACCGAAAGCGAATTTTCCCGACGAACCGGATAGTCGAGGCCAGCTATATGCATCTTGGCTAGGGCTTCACCTAAAGGTCCACAATGGACTGGCGCAGGGCTTAGCGGCCAGACGCCCGAGAGAAAGCTCGTAATCGCCGCCGGTCGGCCGCACAATGTGCGCAGGACCTCGCCGTCGCGACCGTGAATCGGCGTCGGGCAGACGATGCCACGTCCCGCCAGATGCTTCATTAGGCCGAGAAAAAAAGGCAGATCATCTGGCGCCACCCGCTTTTCGTAAAGGGTGAGAATATGCGGTCCCTTATCCGTCAGAAGGAAATAGTTAGAGTTCTCCACTCCCTCGGCGATACCCTTGAATGATATCGCGCGGCCAATGTCATAATCGGCTAGAAAGTGTTTAAGTTTTTGATCCGAAACGGCGGTGTAGACGGCCATGGGAGCGTATGAAGATTGTTGGTGGTGCGCCGGTTGGCGCGTAGCGCATATTCTAAAGCAAATACTATGCAGTTGGAATTAACTGGGGCCACGCATCTGATTTAACTAAAAGGTACTAGACCTTACCGGGTGACGGTAGTCGAATCTGACTGGTTCTAGAACGCCGTAATGGGCGAGTGAATCTGTGTACAAGGCTTTGTTCACCTGCACTTGTCCGGAGCCAGGACGATGGCTACATTCGTCGTTACGGTGTTTTATGGCATAGGAATTCAGGGATAATGCGCGGATTAAAAATTGCAAACAAAACTCCTTACGAGGCTGAGTTGGAAGGGGGTAGGAAATACGCTTGGTGCTGCTATGGGCTGAGCGCGATGCAACCTTTTTGTGATGATTCCCATTCCGCGACTGACCTTGAAGACGATGATATTTATCGCTGAGAAGACAGGTGCCCATTGGCTTTGTGATTGCAAGCAAACTGTCGGCCAACCTTTTTGCGACGGTACGCACGGGAAGCTATAGACTTGATACCATTGGAAACAATTAGGTGTAATTTATGCGCGCGCTGGGGCGTTCGACTTCTCGCCTTGGCGATGCTCGCTCTGCCACTCGTGTCTTGTGGCCTGTTCGCCGATCCGCCGCCGCCCTGTCCTCTTGTCTCCATCATGGATCGGGCGAAGCAGGTTACACTCTACCGCCCGGGCCCTGGGCGTGATTTGACTGATGTCACCTATCAGGTGGAGATCCGCGATCTTGCCTATGGATGCGATTACGAATTTGACGACATTGGTAACCGGGTGACGGTCGATTTCAACATTCTTTTCGTTGCCAATCGAGGTCCCGCGGCCGAGCAAGACCGAATCGAAATTCCATATTTCGTGGCCGTGGCGGATCCGAGCAAAAACATTCTCAACAAGAAGCAGTTTTTTGTGACTCTCGAATTCGAGGGCAATGTGGTGCGTACACAAAATATTGAGGAGCTGCTCCAAATCATACCGTATCCAAGGGATGATGACGGCTCTGATTATAAAAGCTTTGTCGGCATCCAGCTCACACCCGCTCAGCTCGAGGATATTCGTCGCGCGAACGGTGACTGATGTGGTTGACCAGAGAGCCACAGAAGCTAAAATTGTTTTCGTCCGGTCGACACAGTTGAACCTTGCGGGAGAGATTTGCTGGCATAACCGCCGGCGGACGCCGAAGGAGCAAAGGTCCCAAAAACTCTCAGGCACCGAGGACCGTAGGGGAATGTGACTCTGGAAAGAAGGCAGGCGCATTTTTCGGTGCCCAGCCTCACCGAAGGGGAAAGCCGCCGACGCATTAGTGCGCCCGAGCTGGTCAATCTTTCAGGTACGGAGACAGAGGGGGCGCCGGTAGGTCCTAATTCAGGATCGACGGCGTGCTTGTTTTTGTAGCTGGAGTTGAAATGGGCGGAGAGAACAGAGAGAAGGTGGTTAAGTCCACCTCACTATATGATTGCCATGTTGCCGCGGGTGCTAAGATGGTGCCGTTCGCTGGCTATGCCATGCCACTAAATTATCCCGCGGGCATAATATCCGAGCATCTCCACACTCGCGCAAATGCTTCACTGTTCGATGTTAGCCATATGGGACAAATCAGCATCTGGGGCGATGGTGCGGCCCATGCCCTCGAATCTCTGGTGACTGGTGACATCATTGGTCTTAAAACCTGGCGCTCTCGCTACACTCAGTTCACAGATGATAATGGAGGCATCAAAGACGATCTCATTGTTACGAATGCCGATGGTCGTCTAATGCTGGTGGTCAATGCAGACCGCAAGCATGCTGATCTGGACCATTTGGAAATCACCTTTCGTGACTCACTTGACATAGTGATGCATGACGATAAAGCGCTAATTGCTCTTCAGGGGCCTCATGCTGCCAGCGCTCTGGCGCGCCACGCCCCGGCGGTAGCAGAGCTCGGCTTCATGAGCGCCGCCACCATGGCGATTGCCGGTATTGACGTCACTGTGTTGCGCTCCGGCTATACCGGTGAGGACGGTTTCGAGATATCCGTCTATGCCGAATCGGCACAGCATATTTGGAACATACTGGCAGCGGATCCAGGAATCGAACCGGCTGGCCTAGGCGCGCGAGATTCACTCCGTCTCGAAGCCGGTCTCTGCCTTTATGGCCATGATATCAACGAAACCACTTCGCCGGTGGAAGCCGGTCTCGCTTGGTCAATCAGCAAGCGACGACGCGCCGAGGGCGGTTTCCCAGGTGCAGAACGAATCCTAAGCGAAATCGCCGATGGCCCAAAGCGCCGGCGGGTTGGTGTTTTGCCAGAAGGCCGAGCGCCGGCACGGGAGGGTGTGGAAATTATTAATATCGACGGCGAGACGGTCGGAAAAATCACCAGCGGCGGATTTGGGCCGAGCGTAGGCGGCCCAGTGGCGATGGGGTATGTCGATGCGAAATCAGCCGAAATTGGTACCAAGGTTGGCTTATTGGTGCGTGGCAAAACCATTGCGGCACAAATAGTTAAATTGCCGTTTGTTAAGCACAGCTATCACAGTGGCTAAGGAAAAAATTGGGGAAGAATGATGAGCGATCTCAAATTCAGCAAGGATCATGAGTGGCTGCGTGTCGAGGGTGACAGTGCGACGGTCGGAATTTCTGATTACGCCCAAGAGCAACTCGGCGATGTCGTATATGTCGAGTTGCCGGAGATCGGCAAGCAGATAACCGCCGGAGCCCAGGCCGCCGTCGTCGAATCTGTTAAGGCTGCAAGCGAGGTCTACGCGCCGGTTAGTGGCGCGGTGACTGATGTAAACATCGCACTTGAAGACGACCCGGCGCTGGTAAACAGCGATGCCACGGGTGAGGGCTGGTTCTTCAAGCTCAAACTCGACGATGTGGCGGAACTCGACAAGCTGATGGATGAAGCCGTTTATGGCGAGTTCACTGCCAGCTTGGAGTAGGTGGCGCAAGAGATCAAGCGGGGGACGAAGCATGCCAGGGGATAAACTCGATTTGACTGCGTTGCAGGCCGAGGACGCATTTATTCATCGCCATATCGGGCCGAGCGAATCTGATATCACTGAAATGCTTGCATTTCTTGGTCTCAAAAGTTTGGAGGCATTGATTGATGAATCGGTGCCCGACGCGATCCGCGCGGAATTTCCCGATACGATCCCAGGAGCCCGTACTGAGCAAGATGTTTTGGCGGAGCTTGCTGCCTTGGCGGCGCGCAACGAGACTGCCACCTCGATGATAGGTATGGGTTATTACGACACACACACGCCGCCAGTGATCTTGCGCAACCTTCTTGAGAATCCAGGCTGGTATACCGCCTATACCCCCTATCAGCCCGAAATCAGCCAGGGACGGCTCGAAGCGCTCCTCGTGTTCCAGACTATGGTGATGGATTTGACTGGCATGGACTGTGCCAACGCCTCGCTCCTGGACGAAGCGACGGCCGCCGCTGAGGCGGTCCATATGAGCCATGGCGCGACAAAGAATCTCGGCAATCGTTATTTCGTTTCCGATGAATGCCACCCCCAGACCATTGCTGTCCTGAAGACCCGTGCCGAGCCCATCGGCATTGACATCGTGGTCGGTGATCACCGCACGGCACTAGAGAATGGCGATTATTTTGGCGCATTGTTGCAATACCCTGCGACCTGCGGTGGTATTGAGGATTATCGCGGCTTTATCGATGCAGCGCATGATAGGGGTATGCTGGTCACTATCGCTGCTGATCTCCTCGCCCTGGTTTGCCTCATTCCGCCAGGAGAGTTCGGCGCAGACATCGTCGTCGGTAGCGCTCAGCGTTTCGGTGTGCCGATGGGTTATGGAGGGCCGCACGCCGCCTTTTTCGCCACTCATGAGAAATATAGGCGCGCCATGCCCGGGCGTATCGTCGGTGTTTCAGTCGACAAGGCTGGGCAACCGGCGCTTCGTCTTGCATTGCAGACCCGCGAGCAGCATATCCGCCGCGAAAAGGCGACCAGCAATATCTGCACGGCGCAGGTTCTGCTTGCCGTCATCGCTGCGATGTATGCGGTCTATCACGGGCCAGAGGGACTTAATATTATCGCTGGACGCGTCCATCGCTTAACCTCGATCCTTGCTGCCGGTCTTGTCCGTCTCGGTGTAACTGTTACTAACAGAACCTGGTTCGATACTCTTACCGTCGAGCTTCCTGGTAGTGCTGAGGCAACGCTCGCCCGCGCCGTTGATGCGGGCATCAATCTACGCCCTGTGGATGGTAACCGTCTTGGTATTGCGCTCGATGAAACTACTCTTGTTGCGGACATAGACCGGCTGTTTGAAATATTCTCGCCGGATGGCCCGCCCGGCATCAAAGCGATCGATCTTGACGATGAGGTTTCGGAAGGCATTCCAATCGATTCGCGCCGGCAATCACCAA
Source organism: Rhodospirillaceae bacterium (assembly GCA_002717225.1). Taxonomy (GTDB): domain Bacteria; phylum Pseudomonadota; class Alphaproteobacteria; order UBA828; family UBA828; genus PTKB01. The sequence continues at coordinate 15,000 of PBDG01000071.1, forward strand.
TCCTGACTCATGCTTTATTCAACACGCAGCGATCCGAGACGGAGATGCTACGCTATATGCACCGTCTTGAGCTAAAGGACATTAACCTCAATCACTCGATGATCCCGCTCGGCTCTTGCACCATGAAACTGAATGCCACAGCAGAGATGATCCCGGTGACACTGCCTGGTTTCGGCCGTGTGCACCCCTTTACGCCAGAGGATCAGGTAGCGGGTTACAAGGAGTTAATTAAGGGCCTCGAGCGCATGCTATGCGAAGTCACTGGCTTTGCCGCCGTATCGCTGCAACCCAATGCGGGCAGTCAGGGGGAATATGCCGGTCTGTTGGCGATCCGAGACTATCATAAAGCGAACGGTGGCCGCGCGCGCGATATTTGCCTAATCCCGAGCTCGGCCCATGGTACCAATCCGGCGAGCGCGGTGATGGCTGGGCTCAATGTGGTGGTGGTCGCTTGCGATTCGAGCGGCAATGTCGATGTTGCCGACCTAAAAGCCAAGGTAGCGGAGCATGGTGAGCGACTTTCCGCCCTGATGGTGACCTACCCCTCGACCCATGGTGTGTTCGAGACGGCGATCGTTGAGATCTGCGAGATTGTCCACCGGGCGGGTGGTCAAGTCTATCTCGACGGTGCCAATCTTAACGCGCTACTTGGCCTCAGCTTGCCCGGCGAGTTTGGTCCCGACGTTGCGCATATGAATTTGCACAAGACTTTCTGCATTCCCCATGGTGGCGGTGGTCCCGGGGTCGGGCCAATCGGCGTGCGTGCCCATCTTGCACCCCATTTACCCGGCCATCCACTTGGGGTAGGAGAGGGGCCTGGTGCGGTCTCCGCTGCACCCTTCGGCTCTGCCGGCATCCTACCAATTTCGTGGGCCTATATCGCCATGATGGGCAGAGCCGGGTTGATCAAGGCGACGCAAACCGCCATTCTCAGTGCCAATTACATCGCTGAAAAGCTGAGTCCCCATTATCCCGTGCTCTATCGTGGCGAACAGGGCCGGGTGGCTCATGAATGCATCGTCGACCTCCGTCCGCTTAAAGAGAGCTCCGGAGTTACTGTTGAAGATGTTGCTAAGCGGCTGATGGATTATGGCTTCCACGCGCCCACCATGTCTTTTCCCGTTGCAGGCACTTTGATGATAGAACCGACAGAAAGCGAACCTTTAGCGGAGCTCGACCGTTTCATCGAAGCGATGATCTCAATTCGCGGCGAGATCAAGCGCGTCGAGGACGGACATTGGAGTGCTGAGGACAATCCCCTTGTTGGTGCGCCTCATACTCTCGGTGAAGTTGCTTCCGATACTTGGCGACATGCTTATAGTCGCGAAGAAGCAGCATTTCCGGTCGATTCCCTTCGAGCTGATAAATATTGGCCACCAGTCGCGCGCATTGATCAAGTTTATGGGGATCGTAATCTAATTTGCGCCTGCCCGCCGCTGGATGCATACCAGAACGCGGCGGAATAAATTCTAGGCGCCCTTCGGATGTGACCGTCGGACAGATTAAGGAGGGAAGGTCGAAATGAGTGATAAAGTATCACCGGTCGCCTATCTGCCGGCTAAGAAAAAGAGCTGATCGACGCGTTGTCGTTCCTCGTTGCTTTATCTTCTCCGAGAACTGGGCCTTGTAGAAGCATTTTGACGAATATTTTAGCACCTTCTGTCTCGTGTTGCTTTTGAGCTGTACCAATGAGTGGCGAAAAAGGCGAGGTTTAGCAAAAATTCTTTACGATTATGAGCTGGGGCTTGAATAAGCTGGCCAGGGCCAACTCATCGCAGGGTGTGTCACATTATTTAATCATCAATTTTTATGTACCGGCCACGCGAAAAAGGATCAATAAAAACCCCGCCTGATCTCTCCGGCGGGGTTTTGCTGTTAATTCTGGTCTTCTTTCAAGTTAATGTAATTTTTCGCCAACTTCGCGGATTGCCTTTTCTATCATCGTATCAGAGCGGGTCTCGTCGAGATTTTCGCGGATTAGCTCGGCGGTTGCCTGGACGGCAAGGTCAGCGGCCATCTCGCGTACTTCCCTAAGCGCGTCAGCTTCAGCCTGCTGGATTCGCTGCACAGCAGCTTCCTCGCGCCGTCGCATGGTCTCTTCCAAGGCACGCCGCGCATCGTTGGCGTGGCGCTCCGCTTCAATCTTGGCGGACTCAACCATCTTCGTCGCCTCTTCCTCGGCTTCGCGCTTTTTGCGCTCATAATCAGCAAGCACGCTCTGCGCTTCTTCTCGCAGACGCTGAGCTTCGTCGAGCTCGGCTTGGATCTTGTCTCGTCGACCGTCGAGTGTAGTCTTGATCGCTCTCCAGGCCTTACGGCCGAAAACGCCAAAGAAGGTGAGGAAGGCGATAAGAATCCAGAAATTGGCGTTCTGAGTGATTGATGAGCCGGCGATTACAAAGGCGAAAGCAGCGACGAGTAGCCAGTTTTCTGGTACCTTGGCCCAGCGTTGTAGCCTACCCATGGCTTCGGCCTTTTTTGTCGACTGCGGCGTCGGCGGCTTCCTGAGTTGGCTCCAAGCCGATCAACCGGTTCGTCGCGGCACGCGCCGCCTCGACCGCCACCTCACGCACACTGGAGAGTGCCTGCTGGCGCGCCTCCCCGATGCGCACTTCTGCTTCAGCCTGCTTTTCCGCCAACTCGGCGTCTAGCCGGATGCGCTGTTCGTTAGCCTGCTCATCCAGTTTGGCCTGGGTTTCCGACAGTAATTGATGCGCTTTGGACCGCGCTTCGGAGAGGGAAGCCTCATAGGATTTGATGGCCTCCTCCGATTCTCGCTTGAACTTCTCCGCGTCCGCAAGGTCATCTTCTATATGCTTGCGGCGTTGCTCCAGCACGCGGCCGATACGCGGCAGCGCAATCGCCCACATCAAAATAAGCAAAACGGTGAAGGTAACAACAAGCCAAAAGACCTGAGTCCCATAGGTAAGTCCATCAAGCTGGGGCATGATTGCTCTCCAAGCGATTGGTCAAGTGGGCGGTCCAATTAGCCGCCCTCTGGCAACCACGGCTTCAGCTACCGAAGAGGATGATGAAGGCCATGACGAGCGCGAATAGCGCGATTGCCTCGGTGAGCGCGAAGCCCAGTAGCACGTTGCCGAACAGTTTTGGCGCCGCTGCTGGATTACGGCCCGCCGCGGAGATGTAATTACCAAAGATGATACCGATTCCCACGCCAGAGCCCGCCACGCCGATGGTGGCTAGTCCACCACCGATGAGTGATCCAAGAAGTTTTGCTGATTCAGCGTCCATGATTTCGTTCCCTTGCTTGTGGTTCGTAGAAATTGCGTGTGATTTGGTCCAATCTATTCATGATGCAGATAGATCGCGTCGCGTATATAGAGACAAGTCAGAATTGCAAACACATAGGCCTGTAGTACGGCGACTAGGAGTTCCAACCCATAAAGCGCGATGATGAAGGCGAACGGCAAAAAGCCAAAAAATCCGAGGGCGAAGACGAAGCCGCCGAAGACGTGCAGTATGCTGTGCCCAGCCATCATATTTGCAAACAACCGCACCGCTAGACTAATCGGGCGTGCGATGTAGGAAACGATCTCGATGGGCACTAAGAGCGGTGCCATCCACATTGGTACCCCCGGCGGCAGGAAGAAGCCGAGGAATTTATGCTTGTGAATAATAATTGCCAGAATTGTAACGCCGACGAAGATCACCAGCGCAAAGGTAATGGTGACAATAATATGGCTAGTGAAGGTGAAGCTAAAGGGGATCAGCCCTAAGAGATTGCCCAGCAGCAGGAAAGTGAAGAGGCTGAAGACAAAGGGGAAGAAACGTTTTGCTGCACGTCCGCCGACGACGTCACCGAGCATGTTGGCGACGAGCTCATAAAGCATTTCGACTACCGATTGGAGGCGCCCTGGGACGAGCCGTCCGCGTCCCATACCGAGCGTCGTCAGCAGGAAGATTACGACGACCGCTGCCACCATCAAGAGCGATGAATTGGTAAAGGATGCGTCAAAGCCACCGAGGTCGATCTCGACGAAACGCTTGATCGTGAATTGATCTAGCGGTCCGTGATGTTCTCCGCTACCGCCGTTTCCTGCCGATGCCACGGGTCTGCCGCTCCTTTATTACTCTTCTTTTCGTGGCGGCGTGCCGCCCTTTTCTGGTCCGCCTTCTTTATCGCGCCGCGTCAGTTCTTCGCCGTAACGCCTCGCCAGCCTGAAGGCGTTGCTCAGTCCCGCTCCGATCCCCAAGAGGAGAAAGACGATTAGCAACCAAGGCGTGGTGTCCAGCCAACGGTCAAGAAACCAGCCAATTCCTGCTCCGACCGCCAACGTAGCTGCCATTTCGATCCCGAGATGCAGGGATTGTCCCATCCGGGTTGGCGGCATGCCCAAGCTTTTGGAACGCTGCCGCTCTTCCTGGAGTTTCTTGAGACGCGTATCAAGATCGTCAAGAGAAGGCGGAGGTTTCTCCTTGCTCATGAAACCCAGCCCCCGAACTCCATCCGTGCACGAGTCCGCAACCGAAAAAGCGGGTGAACCATAGTGTTTGGTTTCGGGCCTGTCAACAACTTCCCAAAAAGACGTAACAATTTGATATATTTGTATAAAATAGCATTTCGTTGACGCCCGGTCAGGCGCTTTGGCGCCACTGTTCGGCTTCTGACAAATCGACCGAAACAAGCTGCGAAACGCCGCGCTCGACCATTGTTACTCCATAGAGGCGATCGACTCGCGACATGGTCATGCGATGATGGGTCACGACAATAAAGCGGGTGCCGCTCTTTTCTGCCAATTCTGCGACAAGCGAGCAGAACCGGTCGACATTGCTGTCGTCGAGCGGCGCGTCGACCTCGTCCAGCACGCAGATCGGCGCCGGATTGGTTAAAAACACTGCAAACAATAGCGCGAGCGCGGTCAGCGCTTTCTCCCCGCCGGACAGAAGCGTCAGCGATTGCAACCTCTTACCTGGTGGGCTGGCAAGGATTTCGAGTCCCGCCTCCAGAGGATCGTCCGATTCCACTAGCTCAAGACGGGCGTGACCGCCTCCATAGAGGCGGGTGAAAAGCGAGCGAAAATGATCGTCTATCTTTTTGAAGGCGGTTGTCACCCGTTGGCGGCCGTCGCGATTGAGACTTTGAATGCCTTGGCGTAGACGCGCGATTGCGGCTTCTAGATCGGTCCGCTCGGCAACCAGGGTGCTGATCTGTTCGTCGAGGTCCGCCGCCTCTTCCTCGGCCCGTAGATTGACTGCGCCAATATTTTCGCGCTCGCGGGTGAGACGCTGGATGCGCGCTTCGACCGCTTCTGATTCGGGTAACTCGGCGCCTTCTTTGACGTCGGTAAGTACTAGAACCTCCTCGGGCGGACAGGCGAGGCGTTCACGAATCTGCTCAACTATCATCTCTACAACCTGCTTGGCCTGCTCCATCAGACCTTCTATGCGCACCCGCTCCTCGCGCGCTTGCGCCGTGGCGCGCTCGGCTTCCTTGAGGGTTTCGTCAAACCGTGCCAAAGTCTCTTCGCCCCGGGCGAGCGCGTCGGCCGCTTGGTTGCGCGCGGACTCGGCGGTGACAATTTGATCGAGCACGCTGGCGCGCTGGTTGGCGATCTCGATGGGCCGCTTGGCGAGGGCTTCGAGGTGGCGGTGAGCCTCTTCCTGTCGTGTGGTTAGTGTTGCTAGGCGCTGGCGGGCGCCTGTTACACGATTGCTCCAGTCTGACTCGTCGCGGGCCAATTCCTCCATGCGGCGTGTTCGCTGGGTCGCTTCGCTGGATAACCGGTGATGGGCCTGAAAGCGCTCCTCATGGATTGCGCGCAGGCTAGTCATCTCGTCTCGAAGCTTATCAAGTTGGGCCCTGCCCTCTTCCGGAGATTGTGCTGTTTCTAGTGCGGCACGCGTTTCCGCGGCGAGGCGATCGGTTTCAGTCAGTTCACCTGTAAACCGCTCCACCGACTCGCTGAGCGCACTCAAGCGGGAATTCTCTGCTACTACCTGAGCGGTAAGTGCTGCCAGTCGGTCTCGCGCCTGGTTGAGCGCTTCTTCGGCGCTTTCCGCTGTGCTTCGCCGAACTGTTGCCTGAGTCGCAGCGTCTTCGCGCTTGGCTCGGGTTTTCTCATAAATCTGTTGCGCTTCGCGCTTGGCATCGTTTGCCAACGACAATTCGGTTTCCAACTCGCTTAGCCGGTTGCGCTGTTTGAGGCGGCTGGCCGCAGCCGTGGGTGCGCTGGCGCTGATAGTGAAGCCGTCCCAACGCCACATACCACCTTCCTTGGAAACTAACCGCTGGCCTGGTCCGAGTTCGCTCTGCATACGATTACCGTCGCTGGCGTTTTCTACTACACCAATTTGTTTAAGGCGGCGGGCGAGAACGGCGGAGCCGCTCACGAAACGGGCTAGCGACTCAACACCACTAGGTAGTATTGGGTTGTTACCGAGCGGTGCGAGTGCTGTCCAATGGATTGCTGCGCCAGCGTTCTCAGGAGCTTCTAAATCTTCACCCAGAGCTGCACCGAGTGCTGCTTCGAAGCTCGGCTCAACTTCGAGGGAATCGACAATTCCTGGGCCCTCCCGGGTTAGTTCGTGGGCAAGTAAATCAGTCAGTGCCTGTGCCTCGGCACGGAAGCGGGAGAGCTTTGCGTCATTGGCCTGTAATTGGTCGCGCGCCGTCGCTTCCTCACCTGATGCGGTTTCGCGTGCGGTCTCTGATTCGCGGTGTGCCTCTCGTGCCCTCTGCGCCGCTTCGCGCGCTTTCATTACGTCTTCTTCTGCTTGGGCGATGGTGCTGCGATGGGTGCTTTTTTCCCTCAGTTCGGTATGCTCGCTTTCGGCCTTGTCTTTGTGCTCGGTGACCAGGCGCTTGCGTGCGTGGAGTTCTTCCAGGCGGCGAGTCAGAGTGGCACGCTCGGCTTCAGTGGCAGCGACCGCCTCCATCAGACGGCTGATGCGCTCCTCAAGAGTTGACACATCAGCGGCGGAAGCCGCATGGGTGATCTCGGCAATTTGTTCCGCCTCAGCGGCTTCCTCCCCCGCCAGGGTCAGCATTTGGCGTTGCTCGGCGATTGTCGCCATCGCATTTTCGGCATCATCTGCCAGGGTTCCTTCGCGTTGCAAATCCTCTGCGATTTGAGTTAGGCGGGTTTCAATCGCTTGGCGTTGATCTTTAGCTTGGCGCTCTTCCTCTTCGAGTCGATCGCGAGCTACGGCGAGGTGGTGGAGGGTTGCGGCCTCGGCGGCTTCCTCTTGGCGTAGATCCGGAAGTACGCTGGCTGCTTCGGACTGGGCAGTTGCCGCGGTGGCGGTGTGGCCGGTCAATTCACTCACCCGTTCAGTTTCGCGCGCAAGGTCCGCCGCACGGGCCTCCTCGGTGTTGCGTGCCGCGCTCCAGCGGATATGCAATAGGAGCGCCTCGGCGCTCTTTAGGTTTTCAGCAATGCGGCGGTAGCGATTGGCTTGACGTGATTGTCGCTTTAGCGCCTGAAGCTGGGTTTCCAGTGCACCGACGACGTCTTCGAGACGTTCTAGGTTGGTTTCAGCGGCGCGAAGCCGGAGATCTGCCTCGTGGCGCCGAGCATGAAGACCCGAAATGCCCGCCGCTTCCTCCAGAATACCTCGGCGCTGCGCTGGTTTGGCGTTGATAATATCGCTGATTCGCCCTTGACCAACGAGCGCCGATGAATGGGCGCCAGTGGCGAAATCGGCAAAGAGATATTGCACGTCGCGGGCGCGTACGTCGCGGCCGTTCACCCGATAAGATGAGCCCTCGCCACGTTCAATACGTCGAGATACCTCAATTTCTTCGTCCTCGTTGAACGCCGCCGGCGCGGTACGCTCGGCATTGTCTAGGAGAAGCGCAACTTCGGCCACGTTGCGCGCGGTGCGTGCGTCGGTGCCATTGAAGATGACGTCTTCCATACCGCCACCGCGCATCTGTTTCGGTGCGGTTTCGCCCATCACCCAGCGCAACGCCTCGACTAAGTTTGACTTGCCGCAGCCATTTGGTCCGACGATGCCCGTGGTGCCGGGCTCAATCATCAGTTCCGTGGACTCAATGAAAGATTTAAAGCCAGCCAGTTTGAGCTTCGTAAAATGCACCGACTAAGCGTTCCGTTCAGGCGAAAGAAATGAACAAGTTACGCATTTCACAAAACGCGCCTCGCGCATCATGTTTCGGGCAGGTATCGGTCGAGGGTTTTGGCGAAGGCGCTGAAACGCATGCTACCTTCATACGTATTCCCGTTGATAACAAAGGATGGGGTGGATTTGATATCATAATTTTCGCGGCCGCCGCGAATTGAGTTGAGGATACGAGTCTCCAAATTCTTGTCGCCGAGACAGGCTTGAAATTGCCCTTCGCTGATCCCGCCGAGCTGGCCGATTTGTTCGAGCGCATTCAGGTAGTCGGCTGCTCCCGTCCAATTGTCGAAGGTGTTGAACAGAGTTTCGATGAAGGCAAAATACCGCTCTGGCCCCGCGCAATGGGCGAGCACGGCAGCATCGAGTGCTGGCCGGTTGAGCGGGAAATCGCGAGCGATGAACCGTACCTTCCCGGTTTCGACATATTCCATGCGGAGGCGAGGAAAGATCTCGGTGTGAAAATCACGGCAATGGTGGCAGGTGAGCGAAAAATATTCAATCACTGAGACCGGAGCTTCGGGCACACCGATGGCCATGTCGCCGGGCTGTTCCCAACTGCTGGCTGATGCCGGCAGGGCGGCCAATTGCAGTAGCGGCGGCGTTGCAACGAAGCCTGTAAAGCCAGTTACACCTGCCAACAACAGCCGTCTCGAGATCATGGTAGTCCTCGGTTCAGTTACGATCCAGAAGTATAAAGTGGTGCCTTCGTTGTCTCAAGCGTGACGACACTAGTCTAGGCGGGAAAAAGTTCTCAGCTGCTTCGGTAAATGATATTAGTCGCAAAGGGTTAGAATTTTCTTTGCTGGTTCAAAATAGCTCTGCCGAGTCGTGCTAGCGCGCTTCTTACCTCGTCATTATTCGTGTCTCTAATGGATTCGGCGAGCGACTCCGCCGAATCGGGAGATAGCGCGCGCGGAGTGCGCGGCGAGGGCGGAGTTGGTGGTTCAGTTTTTTTGACCGGCCCGTTGATCAAGCGTAGGCGCGTTACCGCGCGATAGCCAAAATAGCTGGCGATCCGTTCAAGGATTTGGGGCTCTTGATGCTTGAGCTCAGTGGCGAGAGGCCCGTCGATTCTAAGATGGAGCGTGCCATCATGGCCGAGGCGCTCTGGCATGGTATGGCGCGCAAGCTTTTCGCCGACGATCGCGGCCCAATTATTGAGCACTCCGGCCGATGCAAAGCCACGCTCACGGTAAATATTTTCCGTTGCCTTGTGTAGGGCAGACGCAATGGGACGAGATGAACGAGTCATTCTCTTATTATAAGCTCTGTGAAGCTCTTATTATAAGCTCTGTGAAGAGAAAATTGGATAGCGCAATGAAAATCACTCTCACCTCGACGGCGACCAGCCTGGCGGCGGCTCTGCTTGCTTGGTACGACTTGCATGGCCGGGACCTACCGTGGAGAGTTCGTGGTGGTGCACAGCCGGACCCTTACCGAGTTTGGCTCAGCGAGATTATGCTGCAGCAGACCACTGTCGCCACGGTTATTCCCTATTTTACCAATTTTCTCCAACGCTGGCCGCGTCTTGAAGACCTAGCACAAGCGCCATTAAACGATGTACTTCATGCATGGCAAGGTCTTGGCTATTACGCTCGGGCGCGCAACATGC
>PBDG01000003.1 GCA_002717225.1 Rhodospirillaceae bacterium
CCGAAATCGGCTGGCGTTTTGTTACCGCAGCCGGGATGGTCGACCGCATCCGCTACATCCCGGGCAATGCGCTCCACGCCGAATGGCCCAAGGAACAGAACGCCATCCTTATGTCCTACCTGTTCAGTGGCATCCCCGGCGACGAGGTGCCGCGTCTAATCGGATACGCCTTCGATTGTCTCGCCGCGGGCGGCCACCTCATGGTTCACGACTTCATGGTCGAGGACGATCGCACCGGCCCGCCTATGGCCGCTCTTTGGCAACTCCAACACATGGCCTTCACCCCGGATGCCCGGTCGGTGACACCTGGCTGGCTGCAGACCAAATTGAAAGAGGTGGGCTTCACCGACATCCGTGAGGAAGAGATGGTTCCAGGTATGACGCGGCTGATCGCCGCAAGAAAGCCGAGGTAGCACAGTGGCAAAATCAGACTTCAAATTTTCCTGGCCATTTCGGGTCCGCTATTCAGAGGTAGACGGTCAACGCATCGTGTTCAACTCTCATTACCTGACCTATTACGACACGGCTATAACAGAATATTTTCGCGTCCTGCCATACGACTATATGGGCCAGGTGGAACGCACAGGCGAGGACTATCACACGGTGCGCACCCTGGTGGAGTACCAGCAGCCGATCCGCTTTGACGAGGATATTGAGGTGCATGTCCGCACATCGCGGATCGGCCGCACCTCACTCACCTTCCTCTTGGAAATCCATCCAAAGGGCCAGGACGATCAGCGGGCCACCGGTGAGGTGATTTGGGTTAACGCCAACCAAGCAACCGAAAAATCAGCGGCACTGCCAGAAGAGCTAGTAGAGAAGATAGCAGCGTTTGAAGGAAAAGCTGTCAGGACTTAAACCGCTGGAAAAGGCAGTTCACCCTCCTCACTGCGTACATGGTCCAGTGCCACGCCCGGAACGCATTCTGTTGACCAATCACCTTTTTTTCGAAGCTTCTCTCTTGGGGCAGAATGAGAGCCTGGGAATTCGTTTGGTGAGCTGCGAGGCTAGCCAAATTAGGACCTTCGATTAAATGCTCAAACTTGATTAGCTCAAAACTATCCTGTGAGGATACAGAGGTAGGCCAGAAAATTGAGGGTTTCCTAAATGGGTGCCAAACATGTGTAGGAAACAATGACGTCGGAGGAGCCTAATTTTCGTGGGTTATTACAACCGAGCCCTAGCTGCAGCATTCGTGCCCAATGCGGCAGAAGCACGAAACGGTGATGGAAGCGTCCGCGATCTTCCGCGCCTTATCCAATTCCGGACGAATCGCATTAAGGGCATTCTTATTACCTTGCCGTTCGCAACATTCTGCATAGCCGACCAGGCTCCAAATGTTGTTTGGATGTTGTGAAGGGCGGACGAGCGTATCATCTAACCCCAAATCCGCACGATAGACGGCGGTAGCCTCCTCGACATCTCCTTTCTCGAGAAGCAGAGCGCCCAAAGCATGGCGCGGCGGCATCATCCAGGACCAGGGTTCGGAGTAGTTGAGGCTATCGTAGAGATCTACCGCCTTGCGCAGGTTTGCGAAGGCAACTTCGTAGTTGCCGCGCCGGTATTCGAGTTCTCCAGCCAACATAGGCCCAGCAACTGCAAGAATATCTCGCGTGTCATTTTGAAAAACAATCCGATCAGCTGGAAGCGCGCTGACGGCGCTTCTCAGCAGGCGCTGCTGCTCCAGCGCCGCATCGATATTTCCAAGCACTGCGTGGGCTATACCCTTGGCATATTGCCATACTGCGTAGGTAACGCAGAACATCTCCTGATCTTCTGGCAGCGGTTCATCGAGGATCTCCTGCCATATTCCAAATCGAATTAAAACATGCGCCTTCATGCCGTAAAAAGCTTCCAGGTAGTTCACCAGAAAAGCGTGGTCGGCAAGTAGATATTCTGGGAGAACAGTCGCCTGCATCTGCTTAGCTGCGCGAATCGCGGGTTCGTATTGCCCAGAAAAAAACGCACCGTAGACCTGGAAATGCATGTTGTGCAGCAGATAGACATAGTAAATACCAAGCGCACCATCATACTCGAGGTATTTTTCATCGGCTGCGGCCGCTTCGATGTTTGAAGCGATTGTCTTCTCATACTCTCCGCACAAGACATAGATATGCGAGGGCATGTGGATCAGATGTCCAGAACCTTGAACCAATGGACGCAGCGTGTCGGAAACATCGAGAGCACGTTCCGGTTCCGGCGACATCTCCATGATGTGGATGTAGAAATGCAGTAGACCGGCGTGCTGTGCAGAATTATTACGTTCTATGCGCGCCAACGCAGTTTCGATGATCTCGATCGCTTCCAGAGTATCCGCCCCCTCAGCGGGTACGCGGTTTTGCAAGTCCCAAAGCTTCCATGGCGTGCGCACCATCAGGGCTTCAGCCGTAAGAGCGCAGACATCGTCGTCCTCGGCTAAGTCCCGATAGACTTCCCGCATGGCGTTCGCATAGTCATCGTCCCACAGGGATAAGACCTCAAAGTCAGCAGCGGAACTTGCCTGAAACCGCCGCGAGAGAGCGCCGCATAAGGCTTTCTCCACGGCAGTTGCATCGCCATTCGCAGCGACTTGGATCGCCTTTTGGATGTTCTCATAGCAAGTTGCGATCGCTATCGGCCGACCACTTGGCGACATTTTATCCCACGGAATATTATAGTAAGGACCGGTCGCATAGGCGATGCCCCAATATCCCATTGCGCAATCTGGATCGAGTTCAACGGTCTTCTCAAAACACCGGATCGCTTCTTTATGATGAAACGCGTAGCACCAGTTCAAGCCGCGGTTGAACCATATTTGGGCCTCGTCCGAATGCGTAGTGATCGATCGCGTGTAGGGCCCAAGCGGAAAATACGGATCCATAATTGCTTCTCCGATTATTGAGCTTGCAGCAATCCGTTAAGCGTGGCCCAAAACCTCAGCTTAGTTGGGATTAGCCAGACATCAATTGATTTTATCCAGAAAGTCCAGAACGTGCGCCCTCTGCAGGATACTTAATTTTCGTGCCCCAAACGGGTGTCATGATAATATCGCTACCGCTTTTTCGGCGCGACGAGGGAGGTCTATTTTTGGATGACCGTCGAGTCGACGATGTTATGCTAAAGTTGAATGAACGATTTAGGAACCTTAAGCCCAGCCTCGCGCAACAGTTCTAAGCATCGGTCGATCGAATATCGTACGGGTTCGTATTTCTGGCCCGCTCTGTCCAGCACAATGAAATCGCCGTTGACGAGTAAGCCGACCAATCTACCTTACCCTTTATACCTCCGGCTGCGACAGCCGCCGCTCGCGCATCATTACGTACAGTCCGCAACCGATGACGATGGCACTGCCGAACAGGACGTGTGGTCCGGGAACGTCGCCAAAGACGATATAGCCGAGGCCGACGGCCCAGACCAAACGGACATAATTGAAAGGTGCCAGGAACGAGGCCTGCGCTAGGCCAAAGGCGCGAATGGTGAAGAAGTGCGCCACGGCACCTAGCGCTCCAGCAAAGAGAAGGATTGCCACTTGCTGTCCGTTGAGCGGTGACCAGAAATAGACCGCGACCGGCGTTGAAAGCAAAGTCGCGCCAGCGCAGGAATAGAACAGCGTTACAAAGGTTGATTCCGTGCCAGCCATCTTGCGCGTAACAATTTGGAACAGAGAGAAGGCGATGGCCGAGGCAAGCGGTAGCAACACCACCCAGCCTAGTACGCCACCACTCGGCTGCACAATGAATAGGATCCCCCCCAGTCCTACCATCACCGCACCCCAGCGGTGCAGACCGACCCGCTCGCCCAGCAGTGGGCCGGACAATGAGGTAATGATGAGCGGTGCGGCAAATACGATCGCTACCGCATCAGCAAGCGGGATGTAGGTCAACCCAACAAACAGTGTCCACAAGGTGAGCACCAGCATCAAAGCGCGGACCAGCTGCAGGCCGAGTTGTTGCGTCGCGAACACCTCTCCAGGCCGCATCCGCTTCACCGCGGCGTAGCCAATTACAAATATGGTCATACCGACAAAATAGCCCCAAGTAACAAGCAACGCGTGAATTTCGACGCTAAGGTATTTTGCGATCGCGTTGACCGATGCAGTCAGGAAGTTTGCAATGATAAAAAAAACTATACCGAGGAAAGGGCGGCTTTCGGTCATGCGTGGCTCATCTCGCTGCGCGGCGTTCGCGCATCAGCACGTAGAAACCGCTGGTAATAATAACAACGCTACCAAGTAGTACCTGCGGCGTCGGGGTCTCGCCGAACAGAATGTAGCCAAATAGGATGACCCAGATCAGCTTGGTATAGTTGAACGGCGCCAGTAGAGAAGCCTCCGCCTTCTCGAAGGCGCGGATGAAAAAGAAATGGGCCCCCGCTCCCATCGCACCGAGGCCCAGAAGACCCACTGCCTGCCCCCAATCAAGTGGCGTCCAGAAGAAAAAGACCAAACCGCTCGCCATAACCGCGCAGCCTATCGATGTGTAGAACAGCGTGACAAATGTTGGCTCAGTACTGGCCAGCCGCCGCGTCACCATCTGAAAGGTACCGAAGCCAAACGCGGAGACCAGTGGCAGCAGCACCGCCCACTGCACAACCCCGCTACCTGGCCGGATGACAATCAAGACACCTATCATACCGACCACGACCGCTGTCCAACGGTGGATCCCTACTCGCTCGCCAAGAACGAGGCCAGACATGGCGGCAACGAATAGTGGCGAGGCAAACGTGATTGCCGTGACATCAGTGATGGGCATAAATTTCAAGCTGGCGAACAGGGTACTGATGGTTATCATCAGGAGGCCAGCGCGCAGGAGCTGCAACGGCGCCCGCGCTGTCCAACACACTTGCTGTAGTGGCATCCGCCGAACCACCGCAGTGATAACCACAAAAAGTAAGGCCGCCGCGAAATAACCCCAAACCACTTGTAGCGGGTGTAGGTCAGCACTCAGAAATTTCGAGTTCGCATCGACCGCCGCGGTCAACAGGATCGCGATGCAAAAAAAGACGATGCCGTAGAAGGGGCGGTCATCCGACAAGGGTTCGACACTCCAGTAACGACGAACGCCTCGGCCCGCCTCGGTGTGCGCAAGATTATCAGCCAATATGGGTCACTTACCAGAAGGCTGAAATTGCGCCGCTCGGGGAAATTAGAGAATTTGGAGTAGGCACTGAAACGACGTTTCGGCGTGAAAGGCGCAGCGGACGCTAGAGCCTCCTGGATAGCCTTTACGTATACCTGCTAATGCTCGATCTATCCGCCGAATCGCCGCTCAAGATCATCGCCTTCTGCAGCTAGATGCTGCCATTCGGATTTCACCTCTATGCCGGCAACGCCCGCGGTCCCGGCAGCCTCAGCGCCCGGCTCGCACGTCATCTGCGCTAAAGAACAACCAAACTGAAGTATCAACTGGCTAATGGCGTTGGCAGAGTGGGGGTTTGCATTGTCTTTTCCCAGGACCCAGCAATATTTCGCTGTACAGGCCCAGTTGCAATATGACACCTCGAATTTTAATCCGGGGCCCAACCTCAGAACGCAAGCATGCGCAGTTTAATTTGTGTCTCTGCGGCACTCCTCCACATGTCCGGGATAGAAACAAATCGTTGAATGTAAACGCCATCAACGAGTGCGAACTTGTCGAAACTCTCCTAAAGTTGGGGCTAGACTACTATCCGCTGCCGGACTTCAGTAGCAGCGACTACCGGAACTGCGCGAGCCGTCTGCTCGCCCTAACTGAGGAGACCGAGATGCCTATCACCGCAAAGTATTTGTTCATCGTCAGCATGGATGTAGAACCGGGCAAAGAGGATCTTTTTAACGAAATCTACGACACCGAGCACGTCCCCAATATCCTAAACGTCCCAGGTGTCATTTCAGCGACGCGCTCTACTGTGGTACCTGTTGACGCCAGCATCGGCGGGTCCCACCGAACGCTCAGCGCCGAGGGGGAACCACACTACCAGGTGATTTACGAGCTGGAATCTCCTCACGTAATGGTGAGCGATGCCTGGGCTGAATGGGCTGAACGCGGCCGTTGGCCAGAGGATGTCCGCCCCTTCACGAAAAACCGGCGACACGTGGTCCGAAAGGTTTGGGAGGGATAGCGTGCTCACATGATTAATCGTTTAAACATCACGGCTGGTGATGGTGCGGCCGGGGTGATACGGGCATCACCGATCGACGGTGACGTACTTTCATGGCAGGACCTCCTGTTCGAGGGGCCAGTCCCAACCGACCTCGATCTCCACGGGGTATCAACGTGTCGGGCCGAATATCTCTCTGCAGCCTACCCAAATGAACGCAATCAGTTAGTGGAAGTGCAAGAACGCAACCGGCAGTTCAGTAATGCCGGCACCTATGACCAGGTAATACTGTGGTTTGAGCACGACCTAGTCGATCAGTTGCAGCTTCTACAGATCCTCGACGGGTTCACGGACGCCTGTCCGTCCTCGCTTGATCTAATCTGTATCGATAATCACCCAGGCGTCGCGGAATTCCGGGGTCTGGGACAATTGCACCCGACGCAGGTCCCCGCACTGATGGACGCTCGGGCGCCAATCACGGACAAGCAATTCGCCCTTGCACAAGCGGGCTGGACCGCATTTCGGTCACCTGATCCGCGCAACGTCGAAAACCTGCTCGACGGTGATACGACGGACCTGCCCTTCCTCGCTCCAGCACTGACCCGACATCTGGAGGAGTTCCCCTCGTTACCAAACGGGCTTGGGCGAACTGAGCGTCAACTGATGGAACTGGTAGCCGAGGGTCACCGGGATCCGCTTGTGTTGTTTATCGAAAACACGGCCCGCGAATCCCATCTGTGCATTGGAGATTGGAGCACTTTCCGGCGCCTCGCCATACTTTGTGACGGGCCCAACCCGCTGCTACGCTGCCGCCCCGGCCCCGGTTTTCGCCATCCACCACGCGACCAGCTTGACATCGAGATATTCCGGTCCCAACGCCTTTCACTCACCGTTTCAGGCGAGGAGGTTCTCGAGGGCAAAGCGGACGCGGCCGCGCTAAAGCCCACCGACCACTGGCTTGGCGGCGTGCATCTTCGCGACGGCGCGCCACTCTGGCGTTGGGATAGGCATAACCGTGAATTGATAAAAACAGCGTGAAGAAATATATCACGATTACAAAAGGCAATCGCCGTCCATCCTCCCTTTGTCCAACCCCGTCAAATAGATGATGAAAACACACCAGACCCAACTGTATTCCTTTTCCCATGGGGGGCTGAAAATTCCATCATAGGCAGTTAACGGCTGGAATAAGGGTCTTCGACGTTGGCCGGCCAATTTCCGCAGCCACCCAAACGCGCAACGAATTGGCTCATAATTCGATGCCCGCTGCCGCCAGGATCTCGCGCCCGCGGTCGCGCTGTTCCTCAGAGATCACGAGCCGCTCGGCGAAGTCCCGTCCATCCGGTTTCGTGGCGTCGACACCCACCTTGGTCAGGGTGAAGGTCTCCGGGTCCGACGTCGGGTCGAGGATCGCGCCCTTGGCGCCAGGGATGAAAATCAAGTCTTCTTCGGCGCGCACTCGGGTCGCCACCGCCCACATCACATCGGACAGAGTGAAAATGTCGACGTCTTCGTCCACCACGATGACAATCTTAGTGTAGAACTCAGTTCCGAGCGCCGCCATGATCGCCTGCTGGGGTTCTCCTGGCGCGGTCTTTTTCATCTTCACAATTGCCATCAAGCCACCACAGGTGATATGCGGCACGTGTACCGCCTGAACGTTCGGAAGGTTGCGCCGGAGCGCGTTCAGGATCTCGCCTTCACGGGTAATGCACGACACAAGGATGTGGTCCTTGGACATGCCAGAAACGACACTGTGAAACTGCGCGTCTGGGCGCATCTGGATACGCTTGGCAACAAAAACGTTCTGCGTGGAGCGGTAGGAGGCGTAGCCGGTAAACTCGCCGAACGGTCCCTCCGGCTCGTGCGTGTCAGCCAGGATCTCGCCCTCGATAACAATCTCCGCCCCAGCGGGGATATCCAGCCCCTCGACCCCGCAACTGGCCACTTTGTATGGTTCGCCGAACAGAGCGCCGATGATCTCATACTTCCGAACATTCGGCGGATAGTGATAGGCCATAGACCCCATATAGTGCAGTGGGTGGATACCGAGCGTGATCGCCGCCGGTAAATTTTCGCCACGCTCAGCGGCGCGACGGTGGAACTCGTACATCCGGCGACGCGAATGCAACGAAACGCCGAGCCGGTTCCGGCCCGACACCATCAGCCGGTGAAATCCGGTTGTATCGACACCGGTCTCAGGGTCGCGTGCAGTGATTTGCCCCGCCGTGATGTAAGGCGCCTTGTCGACATCGAACTGCAACGGGATCGGCAGCTGAGCAAGATCCACCGCATCGCCTTCTATCATTACCTCCTGCCAAGGCGCGCGCCCAACACGCTCGACAGGCAGGTAGTTCTGACAGCGTTCGCGGAACGCAGCCGGCAGCTCACGCTCATCCACGTCAAGCAGAGCGGCCAGCACCGCTCGATTACCGGCGATATTGGTCACCACCGGCATATCTTGGCCAACCACGCTCTCGAATACCACGACCGGGCTACGACCGGCGCGCTCAAGCTCAAAGACGATCGCCGTCATCTCGTATGCGGACTGCACCGGTTCAGTGAGGCGCAGAAGCTGGCTCGGATGGTTCGTTTCAACAAAGTCGAGGAAGCCACGTAGCCCCTGCTTGTCGAGTTCAGCACGGTAATTTGGCATGGTATCGCTCCCAACGGGCTATCGGCACCCTACCTAATGCTAGCCAACCCGTGCAGCACGCGAAACCGTCATCGTCAGTAATGCTTGTCAATTGGAGGTAATGGTTGGTGGTTAATATTTCATAACGAAGGGCTCAGCCATTAGAACCGTGATTGCACCGAGCATAAGTCATGAGCTTTGGATCATGGTCCTTAAATCTCAGGAACCGCCGCACTGTCAGCTCAAGAGCCGCAGTGCGACGACGCCTTTACTAATATTCCCACCTGAAGAACAAAGCTCAAAAAGAGTCTATACCTACGGGATTCTTGGCGCCGTTTCCGGTAATCTCTCTCTCAATTCAGAGGGATCAGAATAACATGACCGAGGAACTGCTGATCACCTACCCGCCACCGGAGACGCTTAGCGAGGCTAATTTGAAGCAAATGATGCTCACGCGCGAGGCCTACACCGGAATGCGGGAGGAACGAATTGCACGGGAACGTCATGCACCTAAGCTCGGTGCAACAGCGCCAAACTTTCGCATCGAAAGGCTCGGGGCAGACGGCACACACAGCGGCCAGTATTTCCAACTATCGGAAACGCGGGGACGTCCCGTAGCGCTGTTATTCGGCTCTTACACCTGACCCCCTTTTCGTAAACATGCCGTGCGCATGAATAAAATTTACGAAACCTATAAGGATCGTATCGAATTCTATCTAATAAATATTCGCGAGGCGCATCCGAGCGATGGCTGGCAAGTGCGGTCCAATCTTGACGACCACGTTGAGTTCCTGGAGCCACAAAACGAAGACGCTCGGGCCGAACTGGCAAAGTTCTGCCAGCTCAACCTCGGCTTTACCATGCCAATGCTACTGGACAATATGGATAACGAAGTCGACGTAAAATACGCTGCTTTGCCCGAGCGGCTCTATGTGCTCGACCCAAACGGCAAAGTGTTCTTCAGAGGTATTATGGGCTCGCGCGGTTTCGATGTGGACACCTGGCTGCAAGCAATCAAGGTGCAGGCCAATATAAGCGGCGTTCAGACGGCAGAGAAGGACTAACCCCCCTTTCACTGCTAAGTAGGTCGTAATTCCGGTACTTGCTATTTATCACCCGGTAGGAAGCAGGCGAGAAATTCGCGCCTAGCGTTTCAATCCACGCAATTGTCTGGCGTCTCGCAAACCGCGTCGAACGGCAAAACTCATTAAAAGGCAAGTGTTTGCGCGTATACAAATTTTCACGGTGCAAAGGATGGGCCTCAATTGGGTGTTGAATAGCACCCACCGTTATGCTCCCTGAGCATCCGCCCACATTAATTTTATTATAATTTTTTATGCACAAAAGCAGTAGCAACGAAGGAAAATGAAGCTCACACTGGGATGTCGCCGCACAGCTGGCTACGGTGCATGATACGGCGCTCACTATCGTCGAATTCCTCTCGGCGGTGCATGGCGCATCGATTGTCCCACATCACCACGTCCCCCTGCGTCCAAACATGCTCGTAGACAAACTCTGGCCGTTCTGCAAAAGCCCAAATCGCGTCGAGGATTTCTTCGTTCTCTTCCGTTGCAGTACCCTCGATATAGGCCCAAGCACGCTTACCAAGATAGAGTGCCTTCCGGCCGGAATCTGGGTGTGTGCGAACCATAGGATGCCAAGGGCCAGGACATTCCTTAGCAGTAGCAGATTCGCCAAAGTCATGGCGAAGCACGCCGTCGCTTGTGTGCGAAACATCGTGCTTGCACTTCTTACCTTCAACCTTCGCCAGTAGGCTGGTCGGTAACGCCTCCAGGACCGCGTACATGTTCATGAAAGACGTGTTGCCGCCAGTCGGTGGGATCTCAAGCGCGTGCAACACGCTAGCCGCCGGCGGCCGTTCAACGAAGGGCGTATCAGTGTGCCATTTTGCTTCCGCATAGCCTAACTGACCTATCTTTTTTCCGTTCTCGACTACGTTGGAGATGACGTTGATCTCCAGAGGAATATCGGCCTTCTGGCCCGAACCCTGCGAGTAGTTCAGCAGCTTGGAGGGTGGGTACTCCAACTCACCGAAATAGCGGGTAAAGTTGAGCAGTTGTAGGTCCGACAGGTCCTGCCCGCGATAGACCAATACGATATGATCAAGCCACGCGTTGCGCAGCCGTTCGACTGTCTCCGCCTTCAGTGGCTGGGTCAGGTCAAGCTGAGAAACTACAGCACCCAATGCAGCCCCCGTGGAAGTGATTTCCAGTGCCATCTATTCCTCTAGTATGGTGTATCGCCAGAGATCGTTACGCGGTGCATACGCCGGAACTCACCGACATAATCCGCCACAGCGTAATGGCAGGTACAACGATTGTCCCACATCACCAGCGTTCCCGGTTCCCAGCGCACCCGGCAAGTGAATTCCGGCTGCTGGATATGGATCATTAGGTAGGCCAACAAGGGCGCGCTCTCCTCCAAGCTCAGCCCCTCAAAGCGCTGCACCTGGTCGCCGACGAAGAGGCATTTACGACCGGTCTCCGGATGGGTGCGGATCAGCGGATGAATACCTACCGGCGGCGACTGGTCCTTCCCGTTCAACTTCTCCGACATGTCATCGCCAGCATACCACTCGGCCCGCGTTTTGCCGCCATAACGGGTCTTATCAGCCGGATCACAGTGAATGCGCAATCCCGCCAGCATCGCCTTCATTCCGTTCGACAGGGCGTCGTAAGCTGCTTCCAGGTCAGTAAATATCGTGTCGCCGCCTACTGACGGCAGGTCTTTAGCTAAGAGTAGAGTCGCCTTACAAGGATGCGCGTCGTACATCTGGTCTGAATGCCAGCGATTGCCGAAAACCCGTTTAGCGTCTGGCGCCGTAACGATCTCGAATACCTGCGGCTCCTCTGGTAGTCCGGTCATGTATGGGTAAAAATGCACGTCGCCCCAAAGTTTCGAAAAGGCGAGCAGCGCGGCCGGTTCCAACGCCTGCCCGCGGATCGTCAGAACCTTGTGGGAAAGGAAGAGGCAATTCAGTTCAGGTGACAGATCCTTGACTGTCGTCACATCAAGCCCACAAACCTCCGCACCGAGCGCACCTGCTAATGGGGTCACCGAAAAATCTTGTAAGTCTAATTTGGTGAGTCCCTCAGGCACACGCCAGCTCCGCCTCGTTGCGAGTGCAAGGATGTTATCGCCCTGACGCAATTTAGCCAAACAGATGCTGGTCCCGGCAAGACGGTCCTATTCTCGCTGGTCTTGGTAAACGACTTGTCAACGGCCCGGAGGCTGTGTTCATAGACGATGTTCTCGAGGCCATGGGCCAATCCGATTCCCCACATGCACAGTGCCGTTTGGCCGACTCACCCTCAGCAAGGGTATGTAGACGAAGGCGACACTGCCGACGATGTACAAAGTATCATAGGGGCTATAGTTCTTGCTGTGCGTCATCACAAAATTTTCAAGGTTCTCGGCCGCAAAGCCCGCTTAAGGACCGCCTTTAACCAGTAAACTCAAACATTCTGAGCCGTTAGATCTCAGCCTTGAATCCGCCGAGCCTTGGGGCGTACAAGGCTACTTGATAACGGTATTTGAACCGTTTTCTGGCGCTCATTGCTTCTCGTCTGCGCAGATATGGGACGATATTCGATGAGTTATTAGAATGTTGAGTGAGTCCGATCATTCGAGCCTTACATCAAGCTCAATATTATTCCTCCCAATCCCAGCCGCCCCATCCGCATTCGTGACCATAAAGGCTTCTTTTGCCTTCGATAATAGCCGCCTCATTAGTCGCATCCTGGAGATACACCAAGTATTGAGGCATTTGTGCAAGCGTTGCCGTGAATGGTATTGAAGATTGGGAGCAAGTAAGGTTTTTCGCCTTTACAGCCCAGCTTATAGGATATTATCGCTCTTCCTATGCTGCGGCTAGCACCGCCCGTATATCAAGTTATGTGTTTTCCTAAATTTTAACTACTCAATAGCTTCATTTGAATATACTGTCTAATTCTTGGATACTAAATTTCCCCGTTGGTCAACTTTTAACTGCATCGCTCCCACATAGGGTGCCTCAACATATTATTTGGGCGCAAAAAAATACTTCGTAAAACGAATATGGCCCTACGAGAGTAGGTAACGTGAAGGATTAGCTCTAAAAGGTGTATTCGCCACACTTTAGAAGTGCCTGCGAACGGTCTCAGTTCGGAGTACACCAACGTCAGTTAAGGAAGCGTACCTAAAGAAAAGTGCGGCTTTAGGTCCCGTTTAAATGGTAGGTTATGCTTGATTATATCCTCAAAATATTATGAAAGCCTGACCTGAAAATTTTGGAACCCGCAATGCACGAAGGGATCTGGATTACGATCCTCGGTTTATTTGGATTGATTACCATTGCGGTACTCATCCTTCCATTATCAAAGCGGTACAAATTTCCTTACACAGTGTTGCTGGCTGTGGTCGGTATAGTATTAGGCCTTTTAACAGAGGCCATCCACGGGCTGCATCTCGGCCCCGTAAGCGACCTTTTCCACAGTTTCAAAAGCTTCGATCTAACATCTGAAATAATCATCTTTGTCTTTCTACCAGCCCTAATTTTTGAAAGTAGCCTTTCTATTGATGCACGAAAGCTAATTGCGGACATCCGACCAATCCTGTTTCTTGCCGTTGTAGGACTTTTGATATCTGCCTTCACGGTTGGTGGAGCCGTTTACGCTGTTTCTGGAATGGGGTTCATAGTCTGTCTGCTTCTAGGTGCAATCTTGTCCGCTACGGACCCAGTGGCAGTCGTTGCAATCTTCAAGGACCTCGGTGCACCAAAACGTTTAGCAATTTTGGTTGAAGGCGAGAGCCTCTTCAACGACGCTACTGCCATCGTATTGTTCAATATTCTAGTTGCGATGGTCATCGGGTCTACGAATGCAGACCTATTCGGCGGCGTAATGACTTTCCTTAAGGTATTTGTCGGTGGCATCGTTGTTGGATATGTGATGGCTCGGATCTTCGCCTGGGTGATCAGTAAAGTGGCCGGTATCGCGCTGGTTGAGGTGACACTTACAATTTCATTGGCGTATCTCTCTTTCCTAGTTGCCGAGCACTATTTGCACGTCTCCGGTGTCATGGCCGTAGTCGCCGCAGCCCTGGTTATAGGTTCAACCGGCCGCACTAGCATTTCAGGCGGAGGTTGGCACCTTTTGGAGGAAACTTGGGAAAACCTGGGGTTCTGGGCTAATTCATTAATTTTCGTTTTAGTTGGCCTGTCGGTACCACAGATTCTGTCGGTTTTCAGCGGCGACATGTGGTTGACGCTACTAGTACTAATCGTCGTAGCCTTCTTCACACGTGGTCTTTTGACCCATGCTGTTCTCCCCGCTCTAACCAAAACAGGTGTTGCTGCTCCCGTTAGTCTTGGTTTCCGAACGGTGATGTGGTGGGGAGGCCTTCGCGGCGCCGTCTCTCTCGCACTTGCCCTCGCTATATTTGAGAATGACGCGTTCCCGGAAGAAGTACGCAATTTTATTGCTGCTTTGGTTTGCGCCTTCGTACTGTTCACACTATTCGTAAATGCCACCACCGTAGGCTGGGTGATGAAGAGTTTCGGACTAGACAAGCTATCCCCTGCCGATCTGGCAATCCGCAATCGCACCGTCGCTCGCGCACTGAGCGAAATTACTCAAGCCGTTCCTAAAGTGGCCTCCGAGCATACTGTACCGAACGATATTGCAGAACAGGTTGCAGGCGGTTACGCGAGGCGTATCGATGCTATTCGCCAAAATGGTGGCGAAGAAAGTCAGATGCGTGATAAGGACTGGCTTAAAATAGGGCTGATGGCAACAATTGGCCAAGAGCGCGAAGGGTACTTAGCCCAGTATGACAGAGGTTATATAGAGCCTTCTATCGCACGAGAGTTGGTTTCAGTCACTGACGAACTGATGGATGCGACTAAAACGCTAAGCGACGAAGGTTACGCCGAAACCTGGGAAAACATGCTTGGTTTCAATCGTCGTTTCCGAATTTCGATGCAAGCGCAGCGACGTATCAACTGGGCGGGTCCACTAAGCAGACGTCTCTCCGAACGCATAGAGCGGCTCCGCACCACTCTGGCAGTGCTTACTGAAATACGCAGTGTGGGCATCCAGGATCTCCGTTCGCTAGTCGGGGACGGGCCGACAAACAGACTAAGCAAGCTTCTAGATGTGCGTATTGAAAAGACACGTGCAGCACTGGATGCACTGCATGCGCAATATCCTGATTATGCTGGTAAACTGCAGCTCCGCTTTTTGCAACAAGTTGCACTTAGGCGGGAGCGAACAGAATATGGACGCTTAAACGATGGAGCTATCATCGGTGCTGAGATATTTGCCAAACTAGAACAAGACGCAGAGGAACGGGCCACACTGTTCGCCAAACGACCCAACTTGGACTTAGGGCTAGATCCCGAGGAACTCGTTTCAAAGGTTCCACTGTTTGAAGGGTTAAGTAAGGAAAAAATTCGTTCCATTGCAGGTTTGCTTAAATCGGAGCTGGTAATTCCAGGCGAAATAATCTGCCGACGAGGTGAAACTGGAAATTCCATGTACTTTATATCTTCAGGCGCTATCGCCGTACAGGTAGATGCCAATACTGTAATACTGGGATCAGGCGATTTTTTTGGGGAGATAGCCCTTCTAAAGGATGCCCCACGTACCGCTGACGTTTCAGCTGAAGCCTTTAGTGACCTACTTATTTTAGAGCGCTCCGATTTCGATAAATTGCTAGATGCTAATCCGGAAATTAAACAAAAAATCGAAAAAGTCGCTGAATCCCGACTGAGACAGTGATCTAGCTCCTGTGTAGCTAGTAGGAAATTTATGATTCCTCAACTTCTTTCCTAGCCAACTGAGAAATGACGAGGGGAATCCCGCGCCCTCAAAACGTTTTTGGGTCAGAATAGGTGTTGTAGATAGATTGAGTAAGAATAATATTTTCAGTAAAAATAGTAAGTAGAAAATACATTATAATCAGTGTGTCATAAATGTATCAAAGTATCGTAATCTTTGCGAGTTATGGCATACACTGAGAAAAAGATAGAGGACCTTTCTAAAGACGATGCGGGACATATCGTCTTGGAACTTGTTTTGGGGACCTTTGATAGTGGTAAAGAAATCTATTACCACCGTTCTCGTATCAACAAACCAGAACTGGCGAACAAACAAAGGCGTCTATCGAGTTCGTTGCGAAC